>CAYRQZ010000001.1:0-20880 GCA_964426585.1 uncultured Bacteroidales bacterium
CTGGTATGACTGGTACAGCCGAAACCGAGGCGGGTGAATTATGGGACATTTATAAGTTAGATGTTGTTGTTATTCCTACTAATAGACCTATTTCTCGTTTAGATGATGAAGATTTAGTTTATAAAACTAATCGCGAAAAATATGGTGCAGTTATTGATGAGATTGAAAGGCTAATAAAAGCCGGACGCCCTGTCTTAGTAGGAACTACTTCTGTGGAAATTTCTGAACTATTAAGTAGAATTCTCACTAGAAAAGGAATAAAACATAATGTTTTAAATGCAAAATTACATAAACGTGAAGCTGACATTGTTGCTGAAGCTGGTTATTCTTCAAATGTTACAATTGCAACAAATATGGCTGGGCGTGGTACCGATATTAAACTTAGTCCCGAAGTAAAAAAAGCAGGCGGTCTTGCTATTGTTGGTACAGAAAGACATGAATCGCGAAGAGTTGACCGACAATTAAGAGGACGTTCCGGACGGCAGGGCGACCCAGGATCTTCACAGTTTTTTGTGTCTTTAGAAGATGATTTAATGCGAAAATTTGGTTCCGAAAGAATTGCTAAAATGATGGATAGAATGGGGCTGAAAGAAGGTGAAGTTATTCAACATTCAATGATTTCAAAATCTATTGAAAGAGCACAGAAAAAAGTCGAAGAAAATAATTTTGGAATACGTAAAAGATTGCTGGAGTATGACGATGTAATGAACTCGCAACGCACTGTTATTTATCGAAAACGTAAAAATGCTCTCGATGGGGAAAGACTTGGCGCCGATATTGCTAATATGATATACGATGTTTGCATTAGCTTAACAGATGAATATTTTTCTTCGTATAGTTTGGAAGAAATGAAATTTGAACTGTATAAAAACCTTTCAATAGAACTAGATTTAAACGAAAAAAAATATGAAGAGTTTAATAATAATGACTTTACAGAATATATTTATGAAAAGGCATTAGAAACTCATAAACAAAAAACTCAAATAATTGCAAATCAGGTTTATCCGGTAATAAAAACTATCTTCGAAAGCAAACAATCTTCTTATGAAAATATTGTGGTGCCTGTTTCTAACGGAACTGATGTTTTTAGGGTTATTGTTGGTTTAGAAAAAACATATAATACAAAAGGGCTAGAAATTGTTGCTGCTTATGACAAAACTGTAGTTTTGAACACTATCGATGAGTTGTGGAAGGAACATTTAAGAGAAATGGATGACCTTAGACAGTCCGTACAGTCAGCTTCTTATGAACAAAAAGACCCTTTACTAATATATAAATTGGAATCTTTTGAACTTTTTAAAACAATGTTAGACAAAATTAATAAAGCAGTAGTTTCTAGTTTGATGAAAGGTTATATTCCAGTTAATGAACCCGACGAGCTGAGAGAAGCAAGAGTAAGATCAAAATTAGATATGAGTGCTATGAAAACAGGACGCGAAGACCCTGGATATCACGACCCTAGTAAAGGAAAAGCTAAAACAGAACCTGTTAGAGTTGAGAAAAAAGTTGGGCGAAACGACCCATGCCCTTGCGGAAGTGGTAAAAAATTTAAGCATTGTCATGGAATTAATATAGAATAAATTATTATTTAAAAAAAATTGAGTAAATTGCTCGAAATTTTAAAATATTAACTATAATATAAAAATTATGAGAAAAATTGTTTTGTTTTTCATTATTTGCCTTATCCCATTTTTTATATATGCTCAAGAAATTGATACCTCTCAAATTGTTGTTCCAATAAAAATTGGTTATGAAGATGGGCATACTGCTGTTGCTGATACTTCTAGCACTTTAGTTATGGCAGAAGACCAAGAAGCTAATATTGCATTTAATGACGGCGTTCAGTTCTATCAGCAAGGACAATACCAAGCTGCAATTCAAAGCTACTCCAGAGCTATTAATTTAAACCCAAAATTTAGTGAAGCTTATAAAGGAAGAGGTTCTACTTACATTCAGTTAAGTAATTTTGTTGAAGCTCAAAAAGATTTTGAAAAATATTGCAATGCTAATCCAAACCAAGGAGAGGCTAATTATTTGTTAGGCTATTCTCAGTATTATTCTAATAATTACGAAGACGCTGATAAAAATTTCCTTAAAGCAAAATCTTTAAATTTTAAGGATATTAATCTTTTTTACTTTATGGGTATTATAAGATTTAATAATGAAAACTATTCAGAGGCTATTGAATATTTTAACGAAGTAATTAAAATTGACCCTAATCATGTTTTTTCATATAATGATAGAGCTTCGACTTATCGTATGTTGGAGCAATTTGATAATTCAATAGCTGATTATGAAAAAGCAATACAACTTGATAATACAAATCCCTTGTTATATAATAATTTAGGAAGTGTAAAACGTTTAAAAAAAGATTATTCAGGGGCATTAATTGAATACGATAAAGCTCTGCAAATTGATGAAAATTATTTTCTCGCTTTAAATAATAAAGGAATTACTTTGTATGATGAAGGCAAATATGCTCAAGCAATAGAGTATTTCAATAAAGTTCTAAAAATAAATAAGGATTATGCTTATGCTTATAATAATCTTGGACTTTGCTATTATAAAGAAAAAGATTATAAATCTGCTGTTGATGCTTTTTCGAAAGCTATATTTTTAAAACCCGATTATGCTTATGCATATATACACAGAGGAAGTGCTTATGAAATGCAACGAAAAATGCAAGAGGCATGCGATGACTGGAAAAAAGCCAACGAACTCGGTTTAACTCTCGCAAAAGAGTATTGTAATGTTTGTAAAGAGTATTAATCCTAACATTAAAAAATGAAATTATGAAAACTGTAGAATTAGTAATAATATTTTTGATATTGTCTTTAAGTGGAATTAATGCCTTTTCGCAAGCCCCAATCGAAATTAATAAAAAGACATTTAAGCAATCAAAAAATGGTTATAAAGACGCTATCAGTGCTATAAAAACCGCCGATGTGTATTATGCTATGGGGCGACCAGGTACTTATAGGAAGGCTTTAACAGAATACCTTAAAGCTTATGATTATAATAAATATTGTCCAGAACTGAATTACAAAATTGGCGCTTGTTATTTATATTCTGCCGAAAAACCAAAAGCGTTTAGCTTTTTAGAAAAAGCTTATAGGGCTAACCCTGATATTGCTTTCGACATAAATTATTTACTGGCTTGGGCTAATCAAATCAATTATAATTTTGACGAAGCTATTGTGAATTATAAAAAATTTAAAAACCAATACTTAAATAGCACTTCTAAAAAGCCAAAAAAGAAAAATGAAACAGACTATGATATTGACAAAAAAATTAATGAATGTGAATCAGGAAAATTATTAGTAAATAAGCCAATTAGAGTTTTTATTGATAACTTAGGACCCGCTATTAACACAAAAAATCCCGAGTATGGACCTGTTATTTCAACCGATCAATCAGTATTAATCTTTACCTCGCGTAGAGAAGGTAGTACTGGTGAGGAATTTGATCCTGAGGATTTATTATTCTACGAAGACCTATACGTCTCCTATAATGATAGTAAAGGCTGGTCGCAAGCTGTTAATATGAAAGGGTTAAATACAATAGGACATGATGCTACTGTTGGCTTATCACCAGATGGTCAAACTCTTTATACATATAAAGGTGTTCCTGACGGTACTATATTTGAAAGTAAACTCAAAGGAGATGCCTGGTCAAAACCAAAAGAACTTAATAATAATATAAATACTAAATATCAAGAAACCTCTGCTTCAATTTCTTATGATGGTAAAAAATTATATTTTGTAAGTGATAGACCAAAAGATGGTTTTGGAAACTCTTCCTTTGGCGGAAAAGATATTTTTGTTAGTGTTCTTCAACCAAATGGAAATTGGGGACCTGGAAAAAATATTGGCAATCCTATTAATACAAAATATGATGAAGAAGGAGTGTTTATGCACCCAGACGGTAGAACTATGTATTTCTGCTCTAAACGTGAGGGAGGTATGGGTGGTTATGATATTTATTATAGCGAAAGTGATGCTAATGGTAAATGGGGAGAACCCGTAAATATTGGTTATCCTGTTAATACTCCCGAAGATGATGTTTTCTTTGTTGTTGCTGGAAATGCTCGCTATGCATATTATTCTAGTGCTCGAGATGGCGGATATGGTCTACAAGACATTTACCGAATTACTTTTTTAGGACCTGAAAAATTAATGGTTATGGGCGCCGAAGACGTTTTAATTGCTAGCTCTAATGTTACAGTTTCTCAAAAAGTAAAGCAAGAAGTTGTGGAGGTGAAAAAAGTGCGTTTAACTATAATGAAAGGTACTATTACTGACGCTATTAGCACTATCCCTGTTGAGGCAAGTATCGAAATTGTCGATAACGAAAAAAATGAACTAATCTCAACCATTAGTTCTAACTCTAAAACAGGAAAATATCTCGTGAGCTTACCTTCCGGCAAAAATTACGGAATTGCCGTTAAAGCTGACGGTTATTTATTTTATTCAGAAAATATCGAAATCCCTGAATCAACCGATTACCAAGAAGTAACTAAGGATATTGTTCTTAGTAAAGTTGGCGTTGGCTCGAAAATAGTTCTTAAAAATATTTTCTTTGATTATGGAAATGAAACTTTAAGAGAGACATCTTTCCCAGAGCTAGAGCGTTTAGTTTCTTTACTTAACTCTTATCCAAATATGACCATAGAAATTGGCGGACATACTGATAATCATGGTAGTCTGAAATTTAATACCGATTTATCTGAAGCTCGGGCAAAATCTGTTGTGGATTATTTAGTTAATAAAGGAATTAGCAAAACTCGATTGTCCTATAAAGGATATGCTTATTTACAGCCTATTGCTACTAATGATACAGACGAAGGGCGTCAACAAAATAGACGTGTCGAATTTAAAGTTATATTAATAAAATAATTGCCATGAATAAAATTTCTGCATTTTGTACCGCTATTTTAATTAGTTTATTGTCATTTACCCAGGTTCAAACAGACGTTAAGTTTATTCCTGCAAATTTTCCAGGTAAAGCTGAAAAATTAAAAATAGCTAAGTCACAAATAAAAAATGCAGATATTTATGTCTTTTCACAAAATAATATAGTTGAAGGACTTAAATTATACGAAAAAGCTTATGAATTTAATCCAAATAATTCTGACTTAAACTTCAAAATCGGCTATTGTTATTATAACTCAAGTTTAAAATATGATTGCTTGCCATATTTTAAAAAAGCTTTTGAGTTAAACCCGAAAGTCGACAAACAAATTGAGTTTTATTTGGCAAGAGGCTATCATTTGAATTATGAGTTTGATAAAGCTATTAGTTTATATTCTCAATATTCTGCCACAATAAAAGATAAAAAAGAATTAGAAGAGTTAAGTAAATATATTACTGAATGTAGGAACGGAAAAGAGCTTTTACACGATACTCTTAAAGTCGAAATTGTTAACTTAGGCGAAAATGTTAATAGCGAATTTAGAGAATATGGACCAATGGTTGTGGCTGACGGGTCTAAGCTTTATTTCACGTCTAGACGTAAAGGCTCTACTGGCGGTCAACTAGCTTCCGACGGAATGTATTTCGAAGATATTTACGAAACTCAAAAAACTGATACAGCATGGTCAAAAGCTCGTCCTGTTGGCACTCCTTTGAATACTAAATTGCACGATGCTGTGGTTGGCATCTCGCCTGACGGACAAACCCTCTATGTTTATATGGATATTAATGGCGGAGATATTTATGAATCAAAACTTAAAGGAAGCAGGTGGGCAAAACCAACTCCCTTGCAAGGAAACGTTAATAGTAAGTATCACGAATCAAAAGCCTGTATTTCTTATGATAATAAAACTCTGTATTTTATTTCTGATAATCCCGCAATTTCAATCGGTGGTAGAGATATATTTTATTCTACTATTGATAGTTATGGTAATTGGTCACCTCCAACAAACATTGGACCTGTCGTCAATACTCCATATAATGAAGTGGACATTTTCCTCCATCCTGACGGAAGAACAATGTATTTTTGTTCTAATGGACATAATTCTATGGGAGGATTAGATGTTTTTAAAACAATAAAAAACGCTGATGGCAACTGGACAACTCCTGTAAACCTTGGCTATCCTATAAACACACCATTAGATGATGCTTTTTTTGTTACAACTGCTAGCGGTAAAACTGCTTATTATGCCTCAGTGCGACCCGAAGGATATGGCTTGCACGATTTATACGAAATTAGATTCCAAGTAGATAAAGAAAGAAAAAAAATCGAAGATAAAGTGCTTGTAACTCTTGTTAAAGGCACAGTGCGTGATGCTATAACAAAATTGCCTCTTGAGGCAAAAATCGAAATTATTGATAATAATATTGATGATATTGTTGCTGAATTTACTACCAACTCTCAGTCTGGGGCTTATTTAATTAACTTGCCTTCTGGAAAAAACTACGGTCTTAATGTTAGCAAAGATGGTTATTTGTTTCATTCAGAAAATTTTAATATCGCTGACACTGTTGATTATCAGGAAGTTATTATTGATGTTGATTTGCAAAGAATAGAAATTGGTACAACAGTTGTTTTAAAAAATATTTTCTTTGACTATGATAAAGCTAGTTTAAGACCCGAATCTTTTGCAGAGTTAAATAGGGTAGTCGGAATTTTGAATAAACAACCAAAACTTAAAATCGAAATATCTGGGCACACCGACAATAAAGGCTCATTTGAATATAATAAAAACCTTTCAAAATCTAGAGCAAAGACTGTTGTCGATTATTTAATTGAAAAAGGCATTAGTGCAGACAGACTTACTTATGAGGGGTATGCTTATGAAAAGCCAATTGCTACTAACGATACTGATGAAGGTCGACAACTTAATAGAAGAGTCGAATTTAAAGTAGTGAGTAATTAATTTTAATGGAACTTTTCATTTTAAAGCATTTATTATTTTATGCTTGTAATAAACTTTGTTTTCTTTCAAATGTTTAATATTAGGAATGTTGAATAATAAAAAAATATTGTTGGCAATGAGTGGCGGAACAGATTCTTCTGTGGCTGCGCTATTGTTGAAAGAACAGAATTATATTATTCAAGGAATGACTTTTCGTTCTTATGATAATATTTCTAAAGCATGTATGGAAAAAGAAACGGGTTGTTGTAGTGTAGATTCAATATTCGAAGCAAAAAACTTAGCTAAAAAATTAGGTTTTCATCATGAGATTTTAGATATACGCGATTTTTTTGATAAAGTTGTGATAAATAATTTTATTTCAGAATATATGGCTGGGTTAACACCAAACCCTTGTGTGCTTTGTAATAAAACAGTGAAATGGGGAAAAATGATTGAACAGGCTGATAAATTCGGCTGTGAATTAATGGCTACAGGTCATTACGCGCAAGTTATTTTTGAAAACGGAAGATATTTTCTTAGAAAAGCTAAAGATATTTCAAAAGACCAAACATACTTTTTGTGGACTCTTAGTCAAGAAAATCTTAAACGTACAGTTTTCCCTTTAGGCAATTTGTTGAAAACTGAAGTTAGAGAAATTGCTCGCAAAAATAATTACGATAAACTTGCTGATAAAAAAGAAAGTCAAGAAATATGCTTTATCCCTGAAGATGATTACAGAATTTTTTTGAAGGAAAGATTACCTAATATTGATAAAAACCCAGGTCATGGAAATTTTATTGACAATCAAGGTAAAATTTTAGGACAGCATAAGGGATTTCCATTTTATACAATCGGGCAACGCAAAGGACTTGAAATTGCTTTGGGATATCCTGTATATGTTGTCAAAATTGATGCTAAAACAAATACTATTACTCTTGGTAAACGAGAAGAACTTTTGCAATCAACTGTCTGGATAAAAAATGTTAATTTTATGAAATATCCAAATATTATTGGAGAAATTCGTGGAAATTGCAAAATTCGTTATAATAATAAAGGTGAAAATTGTAAAATTAGCCAAGAAGATGATATGATTAAAATTATTTTTGACGAGCCAGTGTCTGCTGTTACGCCAGGTCAATCTGCTGTAGTATACGAAGATAATGACTTAATTTGTGGTGGTATAATTGCAAAAATTGATTAATTTTGTCTAATGAATAAATTTTGTTTATACATTTTAATTCTAATAGCTTTAAGTTTTGTTTCTTGTGAAAAGCAAAATACAAAACCCTCGCCACTAGTTCTTGGAAAAGAATATTTCCCTTTGAAAAAGGAGCAAAGTGTTGTTTATAAAATAACTGAAATTAATATTGATAAACCCTCAAACGTCTATGATACTAGCATTTATTATTTAAAAGAAATTGTTGAATCTTCATTTGTTGATAATGAAAACGGAATATCTTGGCGAATTGAAAGATACACAAAAGAAGATATAAATTCGAATTGGATTATTAACTCGGTTTGGTCTGCTAAGATTACAGACTCTTATGCAAGTAAGTTTGAAGAAAATCAAAGAAAAATTAAAATTAGATTTCCTGTAAAGAAAAATCTTAAGTGGAACGGAAATTTATATAATGAGTTAGAAGATAAAGAATTTGAAATTACTAATTTAAATCATAAGTTTACTATTAATTCATTTTCTTTCGACTCTTGTTTAACGGTGTTACAAGATTCTAATATTTCAATAATACATAAAAATCTTTCTTATGAAGTGTATGCGAAAAATATCGGATTAGTATATAAGAAAGAAATTAATATAAATTCTCAAGAAGTAACCTATAACCTCCCGATTGAGCAAAGAATTACAATAGGAAAAATTTTCCAACAAGAAGTTTTTAGTTTAAAGTAAAAAAGATATAATTATTATTTAAAGATTATGAAACATTTTGCATTTTTGATTTTATTTAGTTTGAGTTTTAGTGTTTTTGCCCAATTACAGGTTGCCCCAAATAAATATTATTTTGAACTTACAGATAAAAATCACAACCTTTATAGTTTAGATTTGCCCGAAGAATTTTTGAGCGAAAGAGCTTTACAAAGGCGGGCAGTTCAAAATATATTTATTGATTATTCAGATTTGCCCGTAAGTCAATTTTATATTGATAGTATTAAAACTTTTGGAGTCGAAATACTAAATGTGTCAAAATGGTTTAACTCTGTTCTTGTTTATTCCGAAACCTTCGAAGCTATTGAAGCAATTAAAAATTTAAGCTTCGTTAATAATACAATAAAACACGAGATTTACAAGGATAATAAACGTGCTGTTGACCCAAAGTATAATGTCTTACGGAAGGTTAATAAAGGAAGCAAATCGGAAAATTACTATGATTATGGTCCTAGTTCCGACCAAATTTTTATGCATAATGGGCAAATATTGCATAATAACGGTTTTCGTGGGCAAGGTATGTTGATTGCTGTTACTGATGCTGGCTTTTCGGGCTTGCCAAATTTGCCAAGTTTAGAGAGTTTGTTTTCTGATAATAGAGTTGTTGCAACTAAAAGTTTTGTTGATGGAAGTAATTTTGTATTTAATTACAGCACGCATGGCATGAGAGTTTTATCAATACTTGCCGGTAATTCCCCAGGTAATTTAATTGGCTCTGCACCTGAAGCTAGTTATGTTCTTTTAATGTCGGAAGACCCAAATTCTGAAAATTTGATAGAAGAAATAAACTGGGTAGCCGCTGCTGAGTTTGCTGATAGCATTGGTGCTGATCTTATTAATGTCTCGTTAGGGTATTTAAATTTTGATATGACAGAAAATAGCCATACATACCAAGATATGGACGGAGAAACAACAATAATTAGCCTTGCTGCACGACAAGCAGCTCAGAAAGGAATTTTAGTTGTTGTTGCAGCTGCAAACTCTGGAGCAGACGAAACACATCCTTGGATAGCCTCACCTGGTGATGCAAAAGATGTTGTTACTGCAGGTGCTGTTTGGGCAAACGGATCTTATGCTTCATTTAGTTCTATCGGACCAAGCTTTGACGGTAGAGTAAAACCCGAGTTAATGGCTATGGGAGGCGATACTTATAATCAAGAAATTAGCGGGGATTTTGGCTACGGTAGCGGAACTTCTTTCGCAGCTCCTTTATTAACAGGTATGTTTGCTTGTTTGTGGCAACAATTCCCCGAAAAAACTAATTTTGAAATTATTGAAGTAGCTAAATTAGCTGCAAATAATTATACAAACCCAAATCAATATATGGGTTACGGTATTCCTGATTTTAATTTAGCCTCGCAGATATTACTGTTAGGAAATAAAGAATATAATATTAAAGATCTTTCAATTAACCCGAATCCATTTAATTCATATTTTGAAATTAATTTAGAAAATGTGGCTGGCGACAAAGTTTTAATTACTATAACAGATAGCCTTGGACGAAAAAATTTCTTCTGGAACGAACTTATCACAAGCCAAGATAACCAAAAAGTTGTTATCAAAGATTTAGCTATTCTCAAAACAGGCGTATATATTGTTAATGTTAGCTTTAACTCCAAAAGATATACCGCAAAATTGATTAAAGAATAAAATGTCAAGACAAAGTTTTACATTATTAGAACTTAATCAGCAGATTAAAGCAGCAATAAATAATAATTTTGAATCTCCTGTTTGGTTAGTTGCCGAAGTTAACAATATTAACTTTCATAAAAGCGGACATTGTTATCTCGAATTAGTTCAAAAATCCGAATTTAGTGATAAAATTATTGCACAAATGCGGGCTACAATATGGTCTTCTCAGTTTGGCTATATTTCTACTTTTTTTTCATCAATTACAGGCAGAGATTTAAATAAAGGGATGAATATCCTTATTAAAGTGAGTATCGATTTTCATGAACTTTATGGCATATCCCTAAATATTCGAGAAATAGAGCCTTCATTTACCTTAGGTGATTTAGAAAAACGGAAAAAAGAAATTGTCAGCAAACTTATTAAAGACGGCGTTTTTGATATGAACAAACTTATTAGTTTGCCTGAAGTCATTCAACGAATAGCAATAATATCTTCAAGTGGGGCAGCAGGTTACGAAGATTTTGTAAATCATATTGAAAATAATAAATTTCAATACAAATTTCGACTTTCCCTTTTCGAAGCTAATATGCAAGGCGAAAAAACAGAAGAGACTATTATTCAAGCATTAAATAGTATTTATGAAAATATTGATAAGTTTGATGTCGTTGCAATAATTAGAGGAGGCGGGGCAAAAAGCGATTTAAGCTATTTTGATAATTATAATATAGCATATTTTGTAACGCAATTCCCAATACCTGTTATTGCTGGTATCGGACACGAACGCGATGAGTCGGTTATTGATATGGTTGCACATACTAAATTAAAAACTCCTACTGCGGTTGCTAACTTTTTTATTGATTATAACAATATTTTTGAAAACGAGATTTCTGACATATATAATTCTATTACTATTTCTGTTCAAAACATTATAAAAAATCAAGAAATGTATTTGGCAGGAATGAGCCTGAAAATGTATAAAATTAAAGATATTTTAAACTCAAATAACGAAGCCTGCAACGCTAAATTGTATAGATTGAAAAATAGTGTTTCGCAAATTATACGAAATAATGAGTTTTTTTTGAATAATAGTATTGAGCATTTAAAGCTATTTAGCTTGAGACAAATTCAATATTCTGATAGCTTATTAATAGATAGTTTTAATAAATTAAAGAAAAACAGTGAAAGCCTTATTCAAAAAAACGAACTTAAAATTCAAAACTTAACTACTCAAATTAGACTTGCTGATCCTGAAAATGTGTTGAAACGTGGATTTTCAATTTCAAAACTTAATGGGAAAATTCTAAAAGCCGATAGCCAAATTGCTGTCGGAGATGAACTTGAAACTATTACATTTAAAAATATTATTAAAAGTACTGTTAACAAAAATGAAAATAGAAAAAATTAGTTTAATTTTAACACTTCTTGTTGTATTTTTTACGCAAAGTCTTAAAGCTTGGGAAGTAAAATCAGACTCTACTTTGTTCGTTTGCCCTTGGTCCGGAGTTGCTTACTCAAAAATTATGGGCTATGCCCCAAAAACTTTTCCTTTGATAAATTTGTCCTTAGGTTTAGATGTAGAGTATAAAATAAATACAGAAATCAGCTTTAAGTCTGGAATTTTACTGTTAAACAAAGGGAATTATATGTTTAATGATTACAAAGATGTTCAAAATAACCCGATTGGCGAATACAAAACTTATAATCATTTTCAATATATTAGTTTGCCTATTGCTTTTGCTTATAATTTAGGAAGAAAAAAGTTTAATATTTGGCTCGAAGCTGGCTTTAATTTTTCTTTTTTACTGAAAGAAAGAACTTATGCTAATTTGCCTTTTGAAGTTAACGGCGTTTCTGTTGACGAGGTAAACTTTATAAATACAAACACATTCAAAAAATTGAATTTAGGAGTTTTAGCTGGTTTAGGAATGGAATATAAAATAAAACCAAATTTTATTGTATTTACGCAAATAAAATTCGAACGAGGTTTAAACAAAATATTAAAAGCAAATTCATCTTTAATACTAAAACATAGTGGCTATTATGCTGGGCTAGGTCTTAAATTTGGTATTCCAATAAAGTATAATGTTTATTGATTTGAAAAAACCTATTAAGGTGATGTTAAGGATTTAAAAATGAAAAATGGAGAATGGTTAATTCACAATTTTTCACATTTGCAGATTGTGGGGCGTATCTGCGTATACGCCCCACAATCTGCCATGCACATCCTACAAGCTGCAAGGCAGCGTCATCATTGGCATAGCCTGTTAGGGTTATGGCTGTGCAATAAAAATTGTTAAGATTAATTTTTGAGTTATGTCTAATCATGGGCATGTTGGCTGTTCATCTATAAATATTATAGGCTTAGGCGAATTAATCATAATTCCATTTGCGGGCAGTAAGCCCAACATATCAAAAAAAATAGATAGACAAAATCTGCCTATCTATTTTTAATTCAAGTGATTAGCTTGTTTATTTTTACCTATTTTTTTAATCCCAAAATTTCAATCCCTTGTTTAAAAACAATATCTTTTGGGATACCTGCTTCTGCTATTTTATCTAAATCTTTTTGAAGTTCTGGGTCAATATTGCTTTTTGTGTCAACCCAATTTTTAGCTTGGGCAAGATTTCCGTCTCCTTGAATAATAATAATATCGTTAACCATTTCGCTAACTGCTTTTTTCATTTTGTCGAAATTAACTGAATATCTGCCTGTTTCTTCATTTTTCATAAAAGCACCTTTATCTTTTAGATAATAAAATTCCATCATATTTGCTTTTCCGTGCGAACTAGCCACACCAAAGCGTACAGAACGGAAAATGCCAGCAAGGAAAGTTACATAGTTATCCATTAAATCTTTTTCAGGGAATTCGCCCATTTCGTAAAGTTTAGTAACCATATATAATCCGGATATGTCTGCTTTAGCTTCTTCAACAGGGCTGTAATATTCTTCTAAAGCTTCTCTAACAGATTTGTTTGAGTTAATTAAATATTTTACTCCAAGTCCGTGAGCAACTTCATGAAACATAACATTTTGGAAAAAACCGTCTTCGAACTTAATATGTTTAAATTGACTTTCATCAATTAATATTTTTGCAATAGGTACTAAAATAGTATTGAATTTAGCTTCCATTGTATTTTTCAGTTGTAATTTACGCGACCCTTTTTTAGAGTGAACTCTTGGGTCGTTAGGTAAATTAATAGCAATATTTTTGCTACCCGAATTGCAGTCTCCGCCATAATAAATAACATTATAAACGTTCATATCACCCGAAACAGTTGCTGCTTCTTTTTTGTATTTAGCTTCAACGGGCAAACTTTCTTGTAAGCTTGGTAATAATTCATTAAAATGTTCAATATTTTGACTCCAAACTATATCTTTAACTAAAACTTGCCCAGAGTGAGCAGCTTTTATGCCCATAAAAGCATCTTCATAACTTTCGATAGGTCCGACAACAAAATCAATTTTATTATTTTTCATATCCATCCAAGCTAAGTCGCTAGCAAGATATTCATCGGTTCGTAAGGCGTTTGCTCTAAGTTTTAAGTATTCTTTAAAATCAGTGTCGCTAACAAGTTCAGCTGCTTCTTCCATTAGTTGGGCTGCCTTTTCAATTTCCTCGGCATATTCTTCGTGATACCAGACGCATTTTAATTTTCCCTCTTCGTCTCGACGAATTAAAGTGTACCAATTCATTTTGTTTGGATCATTAAAGTTAGCAAATTCATCTTTTGTAATGTCTTGAGGGTAATAATTTGCACCAAGTGGTTTTTCGCCAAATGAATCTATAAAAGATTTATTTCCATTAAGCCTGTCCCATGGTCCATAATTTATTAAAGCGTATTTTAAAGTACTTTCGTCATCAATAGAATTTAAGAAAGCTTCTTTGTTGCCAATAGCGTCTTTCCAGAACAAATTGTCCATAATTTGAGCGACTTCGATAAGTTTTATAATAGCTTGTCTATCGCCATCGGTTAAGTGGTCTAGTTTAGCATAAAGTTCAACTTCAGCATAATCAGTAACAAGTTTTTGCATTTCAGTAAGTTCATCAATTTTATTTTCACTTTTTTTAGAATTATTATTGCATGCACTAAGAATAATAGTGATAATCGCAATAGAATAGATGCTTAAAAATTTGATTTTCATAATGTAAAAAATTATAGTTAAAAAATAAATTATTCTCCGCCCAAATAAGCTAGTAAAACAAAAACTCCGATAATAGCTAAAATTAAAAGAGCAATTTTCCACCAGCACCAAGGTCTTTCGCCTTGTATTTTTCCAGTTCTTCCGTTAACAATAAAACGATATGTTTTGCTTTTGAAACGATACGAACTAATCCAAATAGGTAATAAAGTATGTTTAAAAGTAATATTTGAATGTTTAGTATTCTTACTGTCAATTCTCTGGCGGTCTCCACCAATATCTTCACGTATGCGTTGCTCTATCATGGTATCCATTTTTATCTTGGCGGTGTCGAAACCGTCTTTTAGTCCAACACTATAAGTTTCGGCTCTAAATCCCGATAAGAACTTTTCTTCGTAAGGAATGATATTTTCGAGGTCCCAAGGCTCAAGAGTATCAGTATTCTTTTGAGGAAGAGATTTACTTGCTAAAACCAAAACGTCATCAAAAAATATGTTAAGACTGCCAGAAACTCTGGTCCAACGAGTTTTGGTAACAGTTCTAGTTTGCGATTTTCCACTTCCGTCTGTATAAGATTCTGTTTCGGTATAATCTATACCTTTTTGCCCAATATATTCGGTGTATGTTTCTGAATCGTAAGTCCAATAAGGTAAGTACATTCCCGAAATTTTGCTTGATTGCGTAGCGTATTTTTTAAGACCCGGAGGAGCAAACCACAATTTTTTTAGCCAAGATTTGAATGATTCTATTGCTTGTTTAGAATCAATTTTGAAAGGAAGTAATGATTTTGGCTTAATTAGTTTGCTTGTGCTTTCATTTTTAACAATTAATTTATTGCCACAAAACGGACAGTCGCTAGAAACAACATTTTTATCTAATGTTGTAATTGCACCACAAGCCTCGCATGCAATAGTAGATACTTCTTCAATTTCAGAACCATGCTCGGCGTCTTTTAAAAATTCTTCAAAATCGAGTTCTTCTATTATTTCATCTCTAATTTCTATCTCGTTAAGAGTCCCACAGTAAGGGCAACTCAAAGAACTTGTTCCAGGAGAATAAACAAGTTTTGCTGCACAATTTTTACAAACTATGTCTTTTTGATTTGTTTCAGATAAATTTGGATTAAAATTTTGTTCTTCCATAATGTAAATTAAAATATGTTTTTTTTAAATTTTTTATAATGTAAAAATATAATTATTTATTGGAATAAGTTGAATTTTGAAATTGTTTTGGTAAAAATTAGTAGAAAATAAAAAAATATACTTAAAGTTTTTATTAACAATCTAGCCTATTACCAAGTGATTAATAGTGCTTTTGCCTATGTTAATAATGTTTTTTTAAATAAAAATTAAAATAAATGACAAAAAGTTTTGTAAATAAAATAAAAATAACGATTTTTGCAGTCCTAAAAAATAAAGTGAAGATTATTATGGCACGAGTTTGTCAAATTACCGGAAAAACTGCAATGGTTGGGAACAACGTTTCTCACTCTAATCGCAAGACAAAAAGAGTTTTTGATGTAAACCTTACAACAAAACGCTTTTATGATGAAGAAGAAAAAAAATGGATAACATTAAAAGTATCTGCAAAAGGAATTAAAACCATTTCTAAAAAAGGTTTGAAAGCTGCTTTAAAAGATGCTAAAGCAAAAGGATTTATTAATTAATATTAGTCAGGAGGAAAGTTAAAATGGCAAAAAGAGCTAAAGGCAACCGTATCCAAGTGATTTTAGAATGTACCGAGCATAAGGATAGTGGTAAACCAGGGACATCTAGATATATTACAGTAAAAAATAGGAAAAATACGCCTGATAGAATGGAGCTTAAAAAGTATAATCCTATTTTGAAAAAAGTAACAGTTCATAAAGAAATTAAATAATTGTAAATTATGGCAAAGAAAGCAGTTGCTACCCTAAGAGTTGGTGGCGGTCAAAATATTGCAAAATGTATTAAAATGGTTAAGAATTCTAAAACAGGAGCTTATCAGTTCAAAGAAATTATCACTGATAAAGAACTTGCCAAAGATTTTTTTAATAAGAAATAATCAATTTTTAAACAATAAATTGCAGCTGCTCTTATTGAGTATGCTGCTTTTTTTGTATATACTCATTTCTGTTAATGCCGTTTTAATAAAAGCATGAGTTTTGAAATTTAAAAATTTGTTTAAATTTGTTGATTATTGAAAATTTGAATTGTGAGTAAATATCGCTTATTTGACGATACTTTAAAGTTGTATATTGCAATGCTTGAAGATATTGAATCGGCAAAGCGTTGTATTTATCTTCAAACATATAAATTTGAAAATGATAGTATAGGCGAAAAATTTAGAAATGCTCTAATATATGCCGTGAAAAGAGGTGTCGAAGTAAAATTATTAATAGATTCCTGGGGTGCAGGTGTTTCTAAAACTTTCTTTAGTGAATTTTTGGAGTTAGGCGGAAAAATTAAATTTTTCGAAAAAATTAAATTTAGCTTTGATGTTTTTGCACGTAATCATAGACGCAATCATAGAAAACTGCTTCTTATTGATTCAAATATTAGTTATATCGGGTCTTCAAATATTACTGCTTATAATCTAAATTGGAGAGAATCTTGCTTAAGAATAGAAGGCGAAATAACTTCGTTATTCGAAAGAATTTTTTCTTATGATTATTTTCAGTCAAGTCGTTTTATCCAAAATAAAAAATTCGCAACAAAAATATTAAGCGGTGAAGATCTCCTTATAATTCGTGATGTACCTGGCAATATTCGACAACCTGTTAAACGAATATTGCTTAAAAAAATCAATTTAGCAAAATCATCTATTGTAATTGAAACTCCATATTTTTTGCCCGGCTCACTTCTGAAAACTGCACTCATTAATGCCTCAAAAAGAGGAGTGAACGTAAAAATAATTACACCTAAAAACTCTGATGTTAGTTTGTTTGACATTCTTAGAAATAAATATTTTGGGGCTTATTATAAAAATGGGATAGAAATTTTTGAGTATTTTCCTTCAAATCTTCATGCAAAAATTTTTATTGTTGATGATAAGTTTTTTTTAACGGGTTCGAGCAATTTCGATTATCGTAGTTTTTTATTTATGCACGAAATTAATATTGGAGGTTCGCAAATTGATATTTTACAGCTTTTAAAAAATCATATTGATGCAAGTATTAAGGATTGCCTCGTGTTCGATTATGATAAATGGAAAAAACGACATAGTTTTTTAAAACTTATAGAATGGATATTAGTTCCTTTTAGACATTTATTCTAAAAAAAAGCTAACCAAAAATAGATTAGCTTTTTTATAAAAGTATTTACAATTTTATTGTTTTGTAATTTTATTAACGCACCTGCTACCATCATTTTTATCAAAAACTATTAAATAAAAACCATTTGTAAGCATTGACGTGTTTATTTGGTTGTCATGAATATTTTGATACTCAGCAATAATTTGACCTGTAATTGTTGTTATTGTAATTTTATTAACAGATTCAATATTTGTAATGAATAAATTGTCGTTAAAAGGATTAGGATAAACATTTATTTCTTTGTTATTTTCAGTACTAATATTACTAATATCATCAAAATGTGCAGTGAAAGAACGATCTCCCATAACTGAAAAATTGTAATTAGGATTTGTAGATTCAATTTCGTCTGTTTCGTTAGTCCAGTATAAGAATTGATAACCTGGTTCTGGAATAGCCTTAATCGTTAAGTTAGCTCCTAACATATAGTTTCCTGCTCCTATTAAAGTACAGGCTTCGACTGGGTTTGCGTTTAATTCTACTGTGAATACTTCTGCCATAGCTGGTAAAAAGTTGGCAGTAATATAAACATCGTTTGCCGGCATTATAAACTCAAAAGGGTTTTCATAACTTATAGGCGTATTATCAATTGACCAATGAGAGAAAGTAAATTCGGAACTCGCTTCTGCATAAAGTGTTAATATTGAATTTGGAATATTGTTTCCATCGTACCAGCACGAGCCACCATAAGCTGGGAATTGTGATAGTTCAATGTCATAATATTCCATTGATATATAAAAGAAGCAGTGAGTTATTGCACCCATGTCAAAATCAATTCTAAAGATAGCAGTTTGCTCATCAACAGCTTTTGTGGTGTTAGAACTTTTTGGCACGTCTGTATAAATTCTTAGTGTTGCTGTTTCTGAATCAATAGGGATTACGTCATAATATTCATAAGGTGAGACATTAATATAATCATCTTCAGCCACGCAAACGGTAAGTCCAGTTACGCTAGTTGCATCATTCCAAGTTATGGTAATATCAAAATATTCAGGCAATATATTTTGAATTTCGAAAAATTGTGGACTAATGGTTGCATTAGTAATATTTGTTTGAATAGCTGTAATTGTTAGATAAGATTCAAAATCGTTGTTAAATTTAATTTTAAGTTGAATTTCTTGGCCAACATTTTGTAAATGGGAGTTTAAAAATGAGTTTTTAATTATTAGAATATAATCAATAATTTCAAAGTCGACATTTTCAACTAAATTTGAAGAATTATATGAAATAGAAGTTACACTTTGAGCATTATTTAAAAATATAAACGAAAATAAATCATGCGGATTGAATAAATCATAGCTAAGTTCTTCGGGGTCAATGTAAGGGTTATATGAATCTGCTATTTCGATATTAAAATAGTAGATAAGTCCGCTTCCGAACATACAACTAAAATTTAAAACTTCACCTTCTTCCAGACTTAGAGAAGAAATAAAAGAGTTTTTTATTGTTAAAATATTTTCATTTATAATATAATCTGTTCCTTCAACAAGTTCTATTTCATGATAATTCCATAAATCATCCCAATAGTAATAAATAAAATTAGAGATTTCGTTTTCATCGCCCCAATTTATATTGAAATCAACATCTGATGGTGTGCTTATCCCATAAATTTTATAGTCTGGTGTTATTTCCCCTGTTTGGAAATTACCAAAACCTGTGTCGAAATAATGATAATAATCTTCATTCATGATTAGTTCAGGGGAGCCTGAAATTTGGATTGCTTCTTTTGGAATAAATAATGTAAATGATGAGTTATAAGCTAAAGGAAGCTGCGGTTCTATAGCCAAAGTTTTATTACTTATTAAGTAAATATTATTAATATTAATTTCTTCAGTTTCGGCTCCATAACCCTTAGTCAATACAATGTTATCTAAATAATTTTCTGTGTTGTTTAGTGCAATATTTTTATTAAACGTTAAGTATATATTTGTGTTCGGGTCTGTATCCCATTCCCATTGCATAGGTATTGAATAAACTACAATGGGGAATGAGACATCAAAATATGCATCCAATATTACGTCTTCATCTGGCATTGTAAAGATATAAGGATTATCTGTTATTTCTTGTAAATCGCTAGTTACCCATTTTGTAAATTCAACCCCTTCAATAGGTTGAGCTGTAATAATAACTGTTTGTCCAGGGTAATAGTATAATCCGTCAACACCGGTAAAAGTGGCAACATTTTCGGGATGGCTGTATACCCAAACGTAATGAGCTTCTTGAGTGTGTCCACTAATTTGGAAACTTAGTAAAAATAATAATAATAAATATAAAATTAAGAGTTTGCTTTTTAAGTTTTGTAAAATTGTTTTCATAATAGATTTTTTAATTGTTGGTAAATTTTAAAATGTTTAATTATATTATGTAAAAATAACTAATTATTTAATGCGGATTAAAAATATTTGTAAAATTTATAATTATTTATTACTTTATATTTTAGAATTATTTTGTAAACAATGTTATTTATAATCTTGAATTATTCGATTTATTATATCATCAGCTTTTATGTTTAAGGCTTCAACAATTATATCAGCTTGAGAGTAAAAACTTTCTCTTTCTTTAAGCATTTTTTCTACTTTATATAATAATTCTTCCTCGTTTAAATTTGTAATCAATGGTCTTTTAGTTTTAGAATTAATTAATCTATTAGTTAGTGTTTTTGCGTCTAATTTTAAATAAATACTAGTGCCTGAGTTTTTAATAATTTTAAGGTTGTTATTAAAGCAAGGAGTTCCGCCTCCGAGGGAGCAAATAAAACTTTTTTTCGAGGAAATTTCTTCTAATGATTTTGTTTCTAGATTTCGAAAGATATTTTCGTCGAACTGAAAAAATAATGAGTTAACAGACATTTTATATTTTTGCTCAATATATTTATCTAAATCGTAGTAGTCGTGCTTTAATGCATTTGCAAGTTTGCGTCCTAAAACGCTTTTTCCACTACCCATAAAACCTATTAAAAAGACTTTCATTTTATATAGTTAAAAATCTAAAGTCATTTGTATTCCGTCATCAGGATTATG
>CAYRQZ010000001.1:20980-65943 GCA_964426585.1 uncultured Bacteroidales bacterium
CCTCTGGCCTTTATACCTTTAATGGCAATAAATTCATCAGCATCAATTAATTCATCTTCGCGGTTTTCGTTCTTTCCTCCAAATTTAATTTTTACTTGAGGGTATTCATCACAAGATAATTGGACTAAATACGATCCTTGTGTTTCAGATAAAATATTAAGTTCTTTTATGTCTTCTTCAACTTGAAATCGTTTTAGATAGAAAAATTCTTGTTCGGCATCATAATGAATAGCGGTATATACAGTTGTTGAATTGTATTTAGCAATTCTTAAAATATTATCTTCATAATGGTTTGATAAATCAAAATTTGTTAATCTACAATTACCATCTTTTGTAAATAGAATAATTTTATCATCTCCTTGAAATTCCCCTAAATATGTACCTCTTTGGTTGTCGTTTAATCTAAAAATTTCTTCGTCGAACCAAACTTTTCTACCGCCAAGTGTTGAAACTCCTTCTTCTTTTAGGCTAATTTTGTGAATTTCGTTTTTAGATAGGATATTACCTTGTGCGTCGCGGTTTTTGATAGCAATATCTTTAAAATCTATTTCGAAGCTAAGTTTTCTAATTTTTGGTTTAGGTTTTAATTGAACTTTTATTATTTCGGCTTCACCGTTAGGGTTTGCTGAAAAATACAAGATTTTGGACCCTTCGAGTCCTTTTGTAATATCATATTCTTTATCTCTAGTAACAGCTGTTACAGCAAATCTTTTTATATAAGAAGTAGAAGTTTTGCCATCCCTATATGCTAAATTATATATTGTGCGTTTATCGTTTTTGAAGAATATATTCACATACAAAATATCTTTTCCGAAGAATGCTTTTTCGGAAATTTTGGAAATAATATATTTTCCGTCTTTTCTAAAAACAATAATATCGTCTATATCAGAACATTCGCATACATACTCATCTTTTTTAAGGCCATAACCGACAAATCCTTCTTTATAATTTACATATAGCTTTTCGTTAAGCGCAACAACTTGACTAGTGTCTATATTATCAAAATTTCTAATTTCTGTTTTACGCTCTCTACCTTTGCCGTATTTTTCTTTAATTCTACTATAGTGATTAATTGAATATTGTATTAAGTTGTCTAAATGAAATTGAACTTTTTTAATTTCGTCAATTATTTTTAATAAATCTTCTTCGGCTTTATCGCTATTGAAACGTAAAATTCTTTTCATTTTAATTTCTAAAAGCTGCAATAAATCATCTTTTGTAATTTCTCGTTTAAGATTTAATTTTTGTTCAATTGCTTTAGTTAGAATAAATTCAATAGCAGCATCTGTAGATTTTGCATTTTCATATTCTTTTTCTTTGTAGATTCGTTTTTCAATAAACCATTTTTCTAAAGACAGATTATGCCATTCGTTTTCGAGTTCTTCTTTTTGTATGAGCAACTCTAATTTAAGTAAGTTTTTGGTGTTTTCAACCGAATGTTTAAGTAAATCTGTAACTGTAATAAATACAGGTTTGTTGTTTTGAATAACGCAGGCGTAAACTGGAAGTGAAACTTCACATTTTGTAAAGGCGTATAGAGCGTCAATAGTTTTATCGGTAGAGACTCCTGGTGGTAGGTGAATTAATATTTCTGCGTTTTCGGCAGTATTATCTTCAATTTTTTTAATTTGAATTTTTTTGTTGTCGTTTGCAGTAATAATAGAATCAATAAGTCTGGAAGTGTTCTCTCCAAAAGGGATTTCTTTTATTACGAGTGTTTTTTTGTCTAATTTTTCTATTTTAGCTCTAACTCTAGCTCTTCCGCCTTTAAGTCCATCGTTGTATTTACTAAAATCTCCATATCCGCCTGTATCAAAGTCTGGAAAAAGTTCAAATTCTTTATTTTCTAGGTGGGCGATGCTGGCATCAATAAGTTCGTTAAAGTTGTGAGGTAGTATTTTTGAAGCTAACCCCACGGCAATACCGTCAACTCCTTGAGTTAATAATAAAGGAAATTTTACGGGTAAAGTAACTGGTTCTTTGTTTCTACCATCGTAAGAAGATTTCCATTTAGTTGTTTTAGAATTAAAAACTACATCTAATGCAAACTTTGTAAGTCTGGCTTCGATATATCTAGGAGCAGCTGCCGAGTCGCCAGTAAGAATGTTCCCCCAGTTTCCTTGACAGTCAACCAGAAGGTCTTTTTGCCCGAGTTGGACTAATGCGTCACCAATCGATGCGTCTCCGTGTGGATGATATTGCATTGTATGTCCGACAATATTTGCGACTTTATTGTATCTTCCGTCGTCTAATTGTTTCATTGCGTGCATTAATCGGCGTTGCACGGGTTTAAGTCCGTCGTCAATGTGTGGAATAGTGCGTTCTAAAATAACGTAAGAAGCGTAGTCTAAAAAAAAGTCATAAAAGATACCTTGCAAACGCGTAACTTTAGGTTCTACATTTTCTTTAACTTCGTTAATAATAAACTCCTCGTCTATATCTTGACTTTCTTGTGTGTTATTATTTATATCGTCATTCATGTTTAAATATCTTCTTCGGATCTTAAATTATTAATAATAAATTCTTGACGTTCATTTGTATTTTTGCCCATGTAAAACTCTAATAATGGAGCAATTTGGTCTGCTTTTGATAAAGTTACTGGTTCTAATCTAATTTCTTTGCCAATAAAATTTTTAAATTCGTCTGGTGAAATTTCACCAAGTCCTTTAAATCTAGTAATTTCAGGATTATTTTTAAGTTTTTTTATTGCTTCTTCTTTTTCTTTTTCGTCATAACAATAAAATGTTTCTTGTTTATTTCTAACTCTAAATAAAGGGGTCTGCAAAATAAACAAATGTCCGTGTTTTAGTAAATCGGGAAATATTTGTAAAAAGAAAGTAATAAGTAAAAGTCTAATATGTAAGCCGTCCACATCGGCATCAGTAGCAATTACGACATTTCTATATCTAATATTTTCAATACCTTCTTCAATATTTAGGGCTGCTTGTAAAAGGTTAAATTCTTCGTTTTGATAGACAACTTTTTTGGTTTCTCCATAGGTATTAGCGGGTTTTCCTTTAAGACTAAAAACAGCTTGAGTATTTGCGTCTCTTGATTTTGTTATAGACCCGCTAGCCGAGTCTCCTTCGGTTAGAAATATTGTGGTTTCGTATCTTCGTTCGTCGTTTGAGTTGTAGTGTATTCTGCAATCTCTGAGTTTTTTATTATGTAGGCTAACTTTTTTTGCTCTTTCTTTGGCAAGTTTTTGAATTCCGGCAATAGCGCGCCTATCTTTTTCGGAAGCAATTATTTTTCTTTGAATTTCATCGGCTATGCTTGGATTTTTATGTAAAAAGTCGTCAACTTTTTTCATAAAGTCGAAAATATAATTTCTAACACTTGTTCCATTAGGTTCCATATCTCGCGAACCTAATTTTGTTTTGGTTTGCGATTCAAAAACGGGTTCAATAATTCTGATACTAATTGCAGATATAATACTTTGTCTTATATCGCTAGCGTCATAGTCTTTTTTGTAGAAATCTCTAATTGTTTTAACAAAAGCTTCTCTGAAAGCCGATAAATGAGTTCCCCCTTGAGTAGTATTTTGCCCATTAACAAAAGAGTAGTATTCTTCGCTATATTGATCGCCATGTGTAAAAGCAAGTTCAAAATCTCCATTTTTAATGTGAACAATTGGATATAATGGCTCTTGGTTTAGATTTTCGTTTAATAAATCAACAAGCCCATTTTTTGAATAGAACTTAGTCCCGTTGAAATTTATAGATAATCCTGTGTTAAGATAGGTATAATTTCTTAACATTGATTCAATAAACTCGTTTAAGAAGTTATATTTTTCGAAGACTTCATTATCTGGTGTAAAAACGACTAAAGTACCATTTGGAGAGTCTGTATCAATAAGTTGAGTTTCAGAAACTATTATTCCTTTTGAAAACTCGGCAGATTTCTTTTTTCCGTCTCGATATGAGGTAACTTTAAAATATGAAGATAAGGCATTTACAGCTTTTACACCGACCCCGTTTAGCCCAACAGATTTTTGAAATACATTAGAATCATATTTAGCCCCTGTGTTCATTTTTGAAACCACGTCAACAAGTTTGCCTTGTGGAATACCACGTCCATAATCTCTAACGGATAAAGTATGGTCTTGAAGTTTAATGTCTATATTTTTTCCGAAACCCATAGCATACTCGTCGATAGAGTTGTCAATTACTTCTTTTAATAAAATATAAATTCCATCGTCTTTTGATTTTCCATCGCCAAGTTTCCCGATATACATACCAGGTCTTTTTCTGATATGTTCTTCCCAGTCTAATGTTTTAATACTATCTTCTGAATACGTCTCTACCATTGTTTGATTCTTTCCTTAAGTTCACAAACTTACATTTTTTCTATTTTAATATTAATAGTATCAAAAATTAAATATTAACATTTTCACGTTGATAATATTATTATTTATTTTTTTATAAAAATTTGGAGAAATAACGAAGAATTATATTAGAATTAACTGTTAAGATTAAAAAAACGTTTACCAAAGCATGCAAACGTTTTAAGAGGTACCTGGCGGAGTCGAACCGCCGTAGCCGGTTTTGCAGACCGGTGCCTAGCCACTCGGCCAAGGTACCGTTTTTAGGTTTGCAAATATATAGATTAAATTTTACTGTGCAAAATTATTTTATTATATGCTATTAAGAAAATATCACGTAATAATAAAAACAGTATGCAATTATGAAAATCAATCCTTCTATTCTACTAATTCTAAGTCGTTTAATTGGGAAGAAAAATATCCCGAGTAAAACAAAAAATCCTAGCATAAAGAAATAATCAATTTTCAAAATTGATTCATTTACACTTAATGGAGTAACTAAGGAACTAAGTCCAAGTATAAATAAAGAATTGAAAATATTTGAGCCTATAACGTTTCCAATAGATATTTCAAAGTCTTTTTTTATTGCAGCAATTACAGATGTTGTTAACTCAGGCAAACTTGTTCCAACGGCAATTACAGAAAGAGAAATAATCCTTTCACTAATTCCTAAATTATTTGCTATATTTATAGCTCCTTTGATTAAAGAGTTTGAACCTAATATTAATCCTGCACAACTTGCAACAATGATTAAAATTGAAATCGAAGGCTTGTAAATTTTATTATTATTATCAGAAATACTTCCTTTGTTTTTTAAGGATTTTAATATTAGTAAAACATAAATTAACATTATTGTTAACAATATTACCCCTTCTATTCTGCTGATTTTGTAGTCTATTATAAAAATACCCAAGGCAATTGCCGAAATAATTAGTATTGAATAATCTAATTTGATCAAACTTCTTTTGATAGGGATAGCGATAATAAAAGCACTTAAGCCCAGCACAAGACCTAAATTTGCTATATTGCTTCCAACTGCGTTTCCGATAGCTACGTCAGAAAGTCCTTCGAAAGCGGCACTTAGGCTTACAAAAAGTTCGGGAGCCGAAGTCCCAAATGATACTATTGTAACTCCAATAATAAGTGGTGGTATTTTTAAAGAACTTGCTAGCGATGAGCTTGATTTAACTAACCAATTACCCGAATATATGAGCAGGGCAACGCCAATTAATAAAAATACGTAATCCATAAAAATAGGCGTGTGCTAATTTTTATATTTAAACCATTTCCAAAGTTCTTTATAACTTACTTTTTTGCCGTACATTAAAATCCCGACTCTATATACTTTGCCGGCGAACCAAGTTGTGAATATAAAAGTAGCAATTAAAAGCGACATTGAAATTATTAGGTCCATAAAAGGAACTCCATACGGAATACGAGCCATCATAACAATAGGCGAGGTGAACGGTATTATTGAAAACCAATATGCTAAACTACCGTTAGGGTTCTGCATAGCTGTCATCATTACAAATAATCCCAGGACCATTGGCAAGGTTATTGGTAGCATAAACTGTTGAGTGTCGGCTTCGGCGTCTACAGCAGAGCCAATCATTGCAAATAAAGCCCCGTAAAGTAAGTATCCCCCAATAAAATAAAATAAAAAGGTGATTATAATTGTAAAATAGTTGATAGAATAAATAGATTTGAATATTTTTTCAAATTCCATTGCTTTTTCGTCTGGCACAACGTTTGATTGATTTAACTCACTTCCAACACTTAAACTTTGTTGGTTCATTTTACTAGAATCGAAATTTTTCATTATCACTGCCTGACCAGCACTAACAAGTCCTATTGTTAAAACAACCCATAAAACAAATTGAGTAATACCAACTAAGGCAACTCCTATAATTTTTCCCATCATTAATTGGAATGGCTTTACCGATGAAACTATTACTTCAACAATTCGGCTTGTTTTTTCTTCAATGACTCCTCTCATCACTTGCGAGCCATACATAAAAACAAACATGTAAATTAAAAAGCCTCCAATATATCCAATAATCATTGCAATTTCTGATGAGGATTCTTTTACGTCTCCTTTATCATCAATTACTGAGGTTACTACTTCAATTTCTGAGTTGACAACTTTAAGTACATCATCAATTTGCTCTTGACTTATATCCAATTCTGAGGCTTTAATTTCTAATTTAATATCTTTTATTTTTTTTTCTAAGGCATTGGCAATATGCATCTTAATTCCAATGTTTGGTTGTTGGTATGAGTATAGTTCAACCTTACCTTTTATACTAGAAATAGCATTTGCGGGAATATATAAAAGAGCGTAATAATCAGAACCTTTTAAATCTTCTGTAGCCTTGGTTACATCATATTTAATATTAATGGCATCATAATATTTGCTAGAAAAGTCATAAAATTCTATATATTGAGTATTTTTTAAAGCGTCAGAAAAAGTTCTAGTTTCGTCAATAACAGCAATTTTTTTAAACTCGTCATCTTCAAGCTGCATTAAAAGTGCAGGAGTAATCATTAGAGCTGCAAAAAGAATAGGTCCTATTATGGTCATTATTATAAAAGACTTTTTCTTTACTCGTGTAGAATATTCGCGTTTGATTATTAATCCAATTTTACTCATGTTCTTGTTTTTATTCGGTTACAAAATTTGAATTACCAACAACTTTTATAAAAATATCGTTCATACTTGGCAAGTGCTTGTTAAAAGTATTAATATTTCCAAATTCACACATTTTTGAAATTAGGTCATTTGATTTCATTTTTTCATTTAAAATTTCAATTTTAATTTTACTTCCTAGTTTAGTTTCGGTTAAATCTAAAATTTTATAGTCCGAAGTTAATGTGCTGGAAAGTTTATCAAAATATCCGTCAAAAGAAATTTCGTAAATATTAGAGGCGTGATTTTCTCTAACAGTATTAATATTTCCATCTAAGATTTTCTTAGATTTATTAATTAATGCAATATAGTCGCAAATTTCTTCGACTGAAGCCATATTATGGGTAGAAAATATTATTGTAGAGCCTTCTTTTTTTAATTGTAAAATTTCTTCTTTTAATAAATTAGCATTTATGGGGTCAAATCCGCTAAAAGGTTCGTCAAAAATTAAAAGTTTTGGTTTGTGCAAGACAGTAATTATAAATTGCACTTTTTGTTGCATACCTTTTGAAAGTTCTTCCACTTTTTTATCCCACCAAGCTTGAATTTCAAATTTTTCGAACCAATATTTTAATCCTTTAAGTGCATTAATTCTCGACATTCCTTTTAATTGACACAAATATATTGCTTGTTCGCCGACTTTCATTTTTTTATACAGTCCTCTTTCTTCGGGCAGGTAGCCAATGTTGGCAATGTGTTTTGAACTTAATTGTTCCCCGTTTATAAAAACTTGTCCTTTGTCGGGTGCTGTGATTTGGTTGATAATTCTAATGAGAGTAGTTTTACCCGCTCCATTTGGTCCTAATAACCCAAAAATACTGCCTTCGGGAACTGCAATGGAAACATCGTCTAAGGCTAAATGGTTTGAGAATCTTTTTTCAATATTTTCGGCAACTAAAGTGTTCATCTAAATAAATTTTATCAAAGAAAATAATAAGTTGCAAATTTAAAAATAATATTTGCTTATGCTAATATTTTTTCTTGTAAAGAATAATGAAAATATAGAGTAGAGAGAAATGTAAAAAAATAAAAAAAATGAGCAAATCGCAATTCGCTCAATTTTTATAAAATAGAAAAAAAGTATTTACATTTCGATAGGATATTCAACGCCGTTTACGGTAACAATAGCATTAGCATCACATTCTCCCTCTCCGTAGTTAACTGTAAAAGGTGGAAGACCAATAATTGTAATTTTTAAAAGTCCTGCTCTAATATATTTGCAGCAACCTATAATGTCTAATTTTTGCATAACAACAAGATTATAGGCTAAACTGTCGGAGCTAACCCCTTCTTGAGTTCCTGTAATAAAATAATTATCATCGCAGACATTAAAAATAGTCTCTTCTCCTGCTGCCCACTCACGAGAGGTGTTTTCTGTGAAATATAAAATTTTATTTTCGGGCGTAGTAATTTTTCCATTTGTAATAATAACATTGTAAACTAAATTATTATTATCATTTCTACCTGTATTTATAACAAACATTTCACCTTCAACTTTATGGTTATTATGATAAAACCCATCAAACGTAATTGCAACTTCTGTTCCTGGTTCGTGATATAATCCGGTAGTTGACAGATTAATAATTCCCCTTCGATTAACACCGTCTCCACATAAAATATTATTGATGCCATAGTCAACTTTAATTTGTTTGGGCCAAGTTGTTAAATCTGCTGGTGTAATTGTAATAATTGGATAAGTTGTCTTTAAATTCTTATTCTGCTCTAATTGTTTATCTCCATCTTTTGCTGCTTTATCGGCTTCAGAAAAAGAGTCGGAAAAAATCTTATTTACAATAATATAATTCGAAATTGCATTTAATGTTTTTTCAATACTTGGAGATTCTGGTGTAGGTTCATTGTCGCTGTTTTCTGGGTCACAGGAATAGGCAATTATAACTATTGCTAAAATTAAGGAATAAATAATTGTTTTGTTCATAATTCTAAAATTAATTTGTTTGTAATAAATATAACAGTTCTTAAATAAAAGTGTTTGCTTTTATTTAAGAATTATTTGAATAATATATTAATAAACTCGTCTTTACCAATTCCTTCAATATAACAATTAAAGTTAAACTTGGTAATTATTTTATTTACTTCTTCTTTATTATATTTAATACCTGTAAGAGCATTCTCAATATCTTTGATACTAAGTTGTGAGAAAAAGTCTCCGTATATTTTAATTGACTTAATGATTTCTTCTTCTATTTTTAAAAAGACAGAAACAAATCCATTTAATGCGTTCAAAGAATTTGAAAAATTATATTCGAGTTCATTTCCATAATTCCATTCCCACAAAGAGTATTTAGTGTTAACTAATTCATTAACTGCATTTATATCAGCTTGGCTAAGCGTGAACTTTTTTGCTTGCGGAAATTTACTTTGAATAAAATTTAGGAATAATTCAATGAACTTATCCATTGAAACATTGTTTTGAAGGTGCTCATTTATGTTTGTAACTCTATCATGATTAGAAAAAATGTCTCTATCAATATTTTTATCGGGGTTAAATTTTAAGGCATCTGTTAAACATTTTTTATTTGAAGATAGTAATAGGGTACCGTGGTTTAAAATTTTATTGCCAAATTTTGCTCTTGCCTGTCCGCTAATTTTTTTGTCTTTAATTAGTATATCATTTCTGCCTGCAAAACTAGCTTGTAAATTGAATTTTTGATTTAAAAATTCAATTATTAATTCTGTAAGCTTGGTGAAATCAATTAAACTACCGGAATTGTCGGTATAAATATTCGAAAAATCTAAATTCCCCTCATCTTGAAAAACAGCACCTCCACCCGATAATCGCCTAACAACTTTTAGATTATTCATTTTAACGTATAAAGCATTAATTGCTTCATTTGTATTTTGATTAATTCCTACAATTATTGACGGTTCATTAACTGCAACAATAAAAAAATCTTCTTCATAATTATTAAGTAAATATTCTTCTAAAGCTATGTTGAAATATGAATTTGTATTTTCTGATTTTAAAATATACATAACATTTTTTTTTAGTAAAATTAGAGATTATTATTTGATACTAAGTTATAATTTTAATAAAAATATATAAATTGCAAATTAGCTTTTTATATTTGTAAATAATAATATACAAAACAAGCAATATTATGTTCTTTTTGTTGTTTTATATTGTTTGTGTTTGTGTTTAATAACAAAAGCCAAATCATAGCTTGAAATATTGTTTATAAAATCAGCAGAAAAGTTACACCAAGCTAAAAACATATACGTGTTTTGCATATCTTCATCTATAATTTTCATTATTGCATTTATGCCTATTTTCTTTTCGATGATTGATTCGATATAATCTTGTTTTTCAAGCTCTTGCAGTTTTTGTCTTTCTTTTCCCTCTTTCGAAAACATTTCGTAAAGTGCTGTAATAGGGCTAATTACAACTCCTAATCCAGAAAGTGGGGCTGAGTTAAGTTTATAGTAGTCGATATCCTTTGGGCGGAAGGGAAAATTCTTACTAGCGTTAGTAAAATCGTTTTCGGGAAGTTTTAACGTTGAAATTTCATATTCTAATTGTTTGTAACGCCTTAGTGCGTAGATGTCAATAGTTTTTAATTGATAAATTTTTGTATCTAAAAAAATTATTAAGGCTTTGTCGTTTTCGATAGCTTCTTCATTTATTACAACATATTTTTTATCAAAACCTAAAGCCGAAAAAACTAATGTATCATTTAACTGAGTCTTTAAAAGAAAATATCCACTCGTATCGCTTATAGTTCCTCTTCTAGTTTGCTTAACAAAAATATTTACGTAAGGAATTGGTTCTTTATTATTTTCCTCTAATATATAACCTGCAACAAATATTTTATCTGCAATTTTTAAAAATTGAGCATTTAAGCTAAAGTTTGAAAAAACTAAAAGCATTAAAATTATTATGATAATTTTTTTTTCCAAGGTATATTAACAAACGTTTGAAAAAAGAAAAAATTATATTTATTAAGAAAAGTTAATCAAAAACTTGCGATAAAAATAAATTAGAAATATTAAATTCATTTTTGTGATGAAATTCATTATTGCTTTTATCGTAAGAATATTCTTTACTAAGTTGTTCGTGGTTGTTAGCAATATCTATAATAGCAAAAATAATTTCGTCAATTTCTTGATTTGTCATTGTCGGGTGTATAGATAGCCTTATCCATCCTGGTTTTTCGGACAAATCACCTGATGAAATTTTAGCTGTGATTTCATTTGATTTTTCGTGAGAAACATTTAAAAGATAATGCCCATAAGTACCTGCACAAGCACAACCTCCTCTGACTTGAATACCGTATAGATCATTTAGCAATTTAACAACTAGGTTGTAGTGTATGTCTTCTAAATAAAATGAAATAATGCCCAATCTATCTCTAATATTATTGCCTAAAATTTTTAGTCTAGGTATTTTATCAAAGCCGTCAAATAGTTTATCTAAAATTTCTTTTTCTCTGTTTAAAATATTTTCTACCCCCATTTTTTCTTTAAGTTGAATAGCTAATGCGGTTCTAATAGCTTGAATAAATCCCGGAGTTCCACCATCTTCTCTAGCTTCTATGTCTTTTAGATATTGATATTCGCCCCAAGGGTTAGTCCAAGTAACTGTACCACCGCCAGGATGATCGGGACTTTTTGAGTTGTATAAAATTTTATTAAAAACCAAAACACCCGAAGCACCAGGTCCTCCTAAAAATTTGTGTGGAGAGAAAAATATGCCGTCTAATCTTTCTTCGGGATTTGCAGGGTGCATATTAATGGTTTCGTAAGGTGCAGAACCAGCAAAATCTATAAAACACCAGCCTCCATATTTGTGCATTAATGCAGCCATCTTATGATAGGGCGTATGAATTCCTGTAACGTTTGAACAGGCTGTAAAAGAACCATATTTAAACTTACGATCTTTATATTGGATTAGTTTATTTTCTAAATCATTCAAATCGACCAAGAGGTTTTCGTCATGGGCAATAATAACTACTTCAGCAGTTGTTTCGTACCAAGACGTGTGGTTTGAATGATGTTCCATGTGAGTAATAAATACAACTGGTTTTTCTGATTTATCAAGACATTCTTTACCCGAAAGTTTTCCGCACATTTTTAAACCTAAAATCCTTTGCAACTTTACAACTGCTGCTGTCATTCCAAACCCCGGAGTAATTAAAATATCGTTAGAGCCTGCATTTACATGTTTTTTAATGATTAATTTTGCTTGTTGATAAGCATTTGTCATTAAACTTCCTGTAGTATTGGACTCTGTGTGGGTGTTTGCAACAAAAGGACCAATAATATTCTGAACTTTTTCTTCTATTGGCTTATACAACCTCCCGCTCGCTATCCAATCACCATAAATTATTGACTTTTCACCATAAACTGTGGCGTGAACATGTCTTGTCCCGATGATATTTTTTCTAAATTGGCTAAAATAATTTTCTAATTGCGACATTTTAAATAGTTTTTTTGCAAAAAAAACAAATATTTGTCAATTTAACTTAGTTTTTCAATTAATAATTTGTTAGCAGTAAATATATAGCTGCCATTATAGAGGATTTTTCTGCTAGCTTAGAATTATGTTTATGGAGAAATAATTTATTTTTATTTGTAAAATTATAATTAACGTTTTGAGTAAGAATTTCTTTTAAAGCATCATATATTTGATGGTAGCCAAATTGTTTAAAACCGGAGGCTAAAATATAAATATATGCAGGATCAATTTCAGAATTAATAGTTTTATAATAAATTTCATCAGAATTAATTTTATCAGCTACTTGGTAAGCATATAAATCTGCAATACTTTGACTAGCAATTCCTGACCATAAGCAATAAGCAGTAGCGTCTTCGGCATCTATATATTCTTTTTTTACAGGATCGTAATTGCAATATTTATTAGTTTCGAGATTGAAAAACTTATCGTTAAAAGTGTAGGCAATTCTATCCACTTGTTGGCTGTAATATTCTATTTTTGCAAAATCATTGGTCTTTTCATAAAATTTTAACATACTGTGCATTTCTGAAAAAATAATGGCATTAATCATAACATCTTCTATTCCCTCAGAATTTTCTATCCAGCCGTTTTTGTCGATATCTCGGTTGTTGAAGTAGTAATTTAAGTATTTGTCTAGTTCCGGTAAAATTGTTTTCAAAAAATTTGGGTCGGGTGCTACATTATAAATATTATAGCTAATCCATGCGGCAAATGGTTTTTCAATAATTTCGTTGTTTTCGATATAATTATCATTTATACTTAAAAATTTATTAATAGAACCATCTTCATTCATATTGTTAAAAATAAAATTTATTTGATTTAAACTTATTCTTGGGTCGAACTTTAATAAAGAAGCCGATGTAAACCATGATTGTTCTACGTTTAAGAAAATATTGTTTGGATTGTCATCTTCTACAATAGTAAAGTATTTTTTTTCGGGCAGAGCTGAACGCAAATTTTGATATAAAGTTTGAAAAGCATTTAAGATCATTTGACGATTAATGTTTGAATTTGTTTCTAATTTTTCAAATAAATAATTCCATAAATTAATATTATTGTCGATAAAGTTTTGAGTTTGGGTTAATACATCATTCGACAACAATACTTCTTGCTGAGAGTCGCCTATAAAAAATTGAGAAACTACAGCGGTAATTATTAAGCTATCATTAGCCTGTACGTTTTGCATTTCGCGGTATTTAAACTCATATTGATTGTCAGAATAATTTAATTCCATCTGCGCATCTAGCCTAAATCTAACAAGCCAAACAATATTATCTTTGCCTTCAACTTTAAAAACCCAGCCGTCTGGGATTTGTTCGCTAGTACCTGTTCCTTCAAACATAGAGCCTTTAAGATTCATTGAAAATTTTCTTTCATTTTCCGAAGTGTTAACCACAATTGCCCGATAAAGTGAGGTGCGTGTAGTGCTGGTTTCGAGAGTTAAAATTAATTTAAACCCATCAAACTCATATTCTTGTTTTAATAGTCCAGGAAATTGATTTATATTTATTGTTTTTGCTGTTTTTAGGTCAATTTCGCCAAGTTTTTCCACATTTAAACTTAGTCCTAAAAGACTTGTTCCCATCCATTTATTAGTGTAAATGCAATATGGACCGCCAAATTTTCCGTAATTTTTCGTATCATCATTTTTCGGCAATGAATATCCATGCCAAGTACCTTTATTTGCATAATAAATTGCAGTATCGTTTGGTTTTTTAGGCATAAATCTACAGTTAATTTGGTCGGAGAACATCATCCTTTCCTCTTGTGAAAAAAGATTGAAGTTTATTAAAAATAAAAAGAAGCAAATAAAGAACAGTCTCATATATTTATATTTTTTACTTTTGTAATAATAAAAAAACGTGCCAAAAAGATATTAATTGCAAATGTAATGAAAAAAACTTTAGAAATCTGTTGTGATACTATTCAATCTGTCGAAAATGCAAATATTGCCGGCGCTCAACGAATAGAACTTTGTTCTGCTTTGCAAACAGGCGGTCTTACGCCAACTTTTTCTTTCTTAAAAAAAGCCATAGAAATTTCAAAAATTCCGATAAATGTTTTATTAAGACCGCGAGCAGGAAATTTTGTGTATTCTGACTTGGAGTTTCAAATTATGTGCGAAGAATTACAAGAAATTAAAAAAGCCGGTGCAAATGGAATTGTTTCGGGAATACTATTAAATAACGGTAAAATTGATAAAAAAAGAAGTTTTAAACTAATTGAACTTAGCCGTCCTTTAAATTTTACCTTTCATCGAGGTATTGATTTTTGTACAGATATAGCAGAGGGTTTTGAGTTTTTGTGCCAAGTAGGAGCTGATAGAGTTTTGACTTCAGGTGGGTTTGCAAAAATTTCTGAAGGCATTGGTAATATTGTTAAACTTCATGAAAAATACGGAAATAAAATTTGTATTATGCCTGGTGGTGGACTTAATTTAGAAAATGCTAAAATTTTAGCAAAATATGGAATTTATGAATTTCATTTTTCAGCCTCTGAGTTTCTCGAAGAAACTGCAAAATATAGCCGACAGCCAAATGGTTTAGGGCACGTTGTTGTTGATGAAAAATATGGATATAATTTTTCTTCAATAGAAAAAATTAAAGCAATGGTCAATTTATTAACAAATTAATCTTTCAATTTTATTTTTTCTTTATTTTCAGTTTTTGGCCTATTTTTAATTTTGATGGGTCTGCTATTCCGTTTAATTGCATAATATCGTCAGCGATTACTCCCGGATAATTTTTAGCAATAGAATAAGGATTGTCGCCGGCTTTAACTGTATAATATTCATAATTGGGGTCTATAGTCGTTTCAGTTTTTGTGCTTGTTGGTGTTGTTGAACTTGTTTTATTTGAACTTGTTCCTGCACCTGCTAATCTCTGTTTGTCGTCATAACTCATTTGGTCAATTCCCGAATAAGTTGAAACTAGGGCATCTTTTACATAAACCTTAATTTTTTGACCAATAGAAAGTTTTGTTGAGCCAAGTCCATTCCAAGCCATTAGCTCATTTACCGAAACTTTGTACCACGAAGCAATTAGCCCAAGCATATCTCCAGATTTTACTGTGTAAATTAACTCACTAGTCCCTTCGGGTTGCTGGGCTAAAACTACAGAGCGTTTCTGTTCATTATAAATATCAAAATTTTGATATTTGTACTTTTGCATTAAACTATCGTTCCATTGCCTCAAATAAAATTCGTTTGGCAAACGGTTTGCGTAAAGATACCTATTAACATAATATGAATGTTCTGCAAAATTTTCTATAACTAAACCTGCATGGCTTGCAGAGTGAATCATAATAAATGAATTTGGAATTTTCTCTATAACCATGCCAACATGACCTATCGAATTTCCTGTTCCTGAACGATTTTTAAAATAAACTAAATCTCCTGGCTGAAGGCTATCCATCGGAATTCTATCACCCATTAAAATTGTAGCACTTGGCACTCGTGGCATTGGCAAATTAAAATGCCTATGAATGTGATATACAAAACCACTACAATCAAAACCTGCGGGAGTAATTCCACCGTAACGGTATTTTAAACCAACAAAAGTTTTTCCATATTCTATTATAGAGTCTATTAGTTGGGTTCTAATTATTTTTATGGAATCTTTGTCTAAAATTCTGAGTTCCGTCACTTTGCTTGTATCTATTTCGCTTTTTAAACTGTCGTTTTGCGAAAAAGTATTTAAGTTAAAAGCCAAAACAAACAAATAAATGGATAATATTTTAATTTTTTCTTTCATTTTAATTGTAAATATTCGTTTTTAATTCTTGCTACGAATAAAAACCGTATTCGCCAATAGTCATATTCATTTAAATTGTTAATAATAATTCCTTTACTCGAAGAAGAATGAATAAATTTAAAATCATCGTCCATTACTTCAACAATCATACCAACATGACCAATATCATTTGAGCTTGCGTTACTGCCACGAAAATAAACTAAATCCCCCTTTTTAAGTTCAGATTTATTTACTTTTTCGCTAATTTTAAGCATGTCATTTGGTAATCTTGGAATTTTTACTCCATTTTGATTAAAAATATAATATATAAAACCGCTACAATCAAATCCCTCAGGAGTAGTACCGCCGTATTTATATGCTGTCCCAATATATTTTTTTGAAAAATTTGTTAATTTCTCATAAAACTTTTCTTCTTTCTTTAAAATTGTATTTTTATTCTGCTTTTCTTCTTGTTTTGTATCGTTATATTCATTATCCTCAACGGAATAAATGACTTCTTCGCTTATATATACTCTTTTCGCACATGAGGCGAAGAAAAAGATTGTAATGATTATAATTACTATGTATTTTATCCAAAATTTCACGTTTGCAAATATAGAAAAGTTTTAAAAACAAGTAAAATTATTTATTTTTGTCGCAAGTTAATTTACATGAAACTTATAGAATTTATACTTTTTAGAATTACCGTAGCTTTGTTTTGGCTTTTACCCTTTTGGGTAATTTATTTGTTGTCCGACTTGCTTTTTGTGTTTTTATATTATGTTATTAAATATAGACGCACTGTAGCTTTTGATAATCTGCAAAAATGTTTTCCCGAAAAATCAATTAAAGAAATAAAAACGATTAATAAAAAGTTTTACCGCCATTTGGCTGACATAACTTTGGAGTCGATTAAAGGGATGAGTATAAGTAAGAAAAGTATCCAAAAACGGTATGTAATTAAGGGTAAAGATGTTATAAACTCATATTTTGATAAAAATCAATCAGTAATTTGTCTAACTAGCCATTACGGAAATTGGGAATACGGTATTTTGGCAACAGATTTAGCAATAAAACATCAAGCTGCCGCTTTGTATTTGCCTTTATCTAATAAATATTCTGAAAAATATGGGTTAAAACGGCGTAGACGTTTTGGAATGAAAATGGTTGAAATAAGCGAAACAAAAAATTTGTTTTTAAGCCAAGTCGAACGTCCAATTGCAGTAATTATGGCAGCCGACCAAAGTCCTGCAAATGTAGAAAAAGCTTTTAAGATTACTTTTTTAAAGCGTTTAACTGCTTGTTTGTATGGACCAGAAGTCTACGCAAAAAAAACAGGTTTACCTGTTTTATATTTAAAAATTTCAAAGCTCAAAAGAGGATGTTATAGTTTAGAATTTGAAGAACTTGTAAGATCACCTTTAGATTTGGAGACGGCTGAACTTACGAAAATTTATTTTTCTCGTTTAGAAAAAGATATTTTAGAAAAACCCGAATATTGGTTGTGGTCGCATAGACGATGGAAACTTAATTTAGATAATTATAAAACACAATAAAATGGTAAAAATTAAACGTTTTGTTTTTAATGATTTTCAAACTAATGCTTATTTGCTTTTCGACGAAACAAAAGAAGCGATAATTATTGATGGTGCTGCAAATTCACAGCATGAGTTTGAGAAAATTTATGGTTTTTTAACAATTAATAATCTTGAATTGAAATTAATTCTTAATACTCACGGGCACTTAGACCATGTTTGTGGGAATTATTATTTAAAATCTACTTATAATGCTCCGATAATGATGAGTTTTGAAGATAATTTTTTAGTGTCAAACGCTCTAAGTTTTGCTACGGCTTACGGCATTTCTATAGAAAATCCCCCACAAGCAGACCTTAATTTGCAAGATGAAGAAATTATAAAATTTGGAAATACAATAATTAAAGTTATTTCTTGTGCCGGGCATACTCCTGGCGGTTTGTGCTTTTATGTTGAAAAAGATAATTTATTATTTGCCGGCGACAGCATTTTTAAGCAAAGTATTGGTAGAACTGATTTGCCCGGTGGCGACCATTCTAAACTGATAACAAATATTTCTGAAAAAATATTTACATTAAAGCCAGAAACTATTATTTATCCTGGACATGGACCCGAAACAAGTGTGAAAGATGAAATTAAATATAATCCGTTTTTCTAATAAAATAGATTTTATTATCAATAAGTTGTTGTCATATTTTCATTTACACAAATTGTAAAGTTTGCAATTCCTTGATTCTCTTTTTTTAGTTTATTGGTATTCGCCTGACTTACGGTTGTAATTGTTAAAATATTCAAATTAGGATTTAATTTTTTTAGATACCAAACTATTCCCTCAAAATTATCGGAATGATAAGCACCATTAAAATGAATAAAAATATGGTTTTCTTGATAATGTAAATTTATAAAATGAGCCATACTTGCATCTTTAATTGCTTGTGCTTTTGGGAGATTTTCTGAAGCATGACCCATCATCATTTTGAGCATATTTTTATACCCCGGAAGATCAGCATCGTATTCTATTGGTAAAGGAGCAATATACTTTTTTTCATCTTGCGATAAACTGTCTAATATCTCAAAACCATTTTTATGTACCATAGAAGCATATTTTCTCGGAATATTTGTGGCTATAAATTTTGTTTTTGTTCTTTTTGCTAATAAAACTAAAGCCGAATAATCAGTTTTATAGTTAGGCCACAGTCTAGCTAAAGTGTCAAATGCCTTGTCATCAATTTCAAAATTTAAGTATCTGTTTAAAATATCTTGATTGTCGGCTTCAAACATTTCTGCACCAAGAATTAGCTTTTTCTTTTTGTTTATGAAAAAATTTGCAAGTTCAAACTCTAACCAGTGCGAAATAGGATTGTTGTGATATTCTCCAAATAAAATTATGTCGGCTTTTGATAGCTCTTTAAACATTTTATTTGTGCTTATTTTTTTTGCTTTAATATCGAAAATATTGTAAGCCTCAATATTTTGCGAAAAACTTGCATTTGCAATTAGTACAGAAAGAATTAAACTATTGATATATTTCTTCATTTTTAGTTGAGTTTAATTGTTCAAATATAGTAATCCTTTTGTTTTGAAAAAAGTTTAATAGCTTTATTATTCATCATACTTCACATTAGTATTGCAGAATTATTAAAAGCTTGGTTTGTAATGTTTTTAAACGGCATGTTTCTTTAGAATTTTCACTTCTAAAATTGATTTAATAAACATTCTAATAATCAATTGATTAGGCAAATAAAAAAAACAAATAAGTTGTTGAAAATTAGTGTGTTAGTAAATATGAGGGTACTAGTTTTGCTTTTAGTTTATTGTTTAGGCTGACTAATAAATCGTCAAGTTAGTGCCAGAGGTTGTTTTATGATTATTAAGAAAATTTCAGGTTATTAATAATATGTTAAAAAAATAACATTGTTATTTTTGTAACAAAATTATATATCTTTGTCAAAAATTGAATTTAAAAAGATGAAAGTTTCAAATATTAAAGAGTTAATAAAGGCAAGATTAGTTAATACTGGTGTGTGTTTAGAACGTACCGAAACCTTTAAATATGCTTTTGCCTCAGATTTAATGAGTGATGTATTAAGATTGAAGTGCGATAATACATTATTAATAACGGGATTATGTAATATTCAGACTATTCGTACGGTAGAAATGGCTGAAATTAAGTTAATTATTATTGCACGAGGCAAAAAAATAGATGAAACAATGCTTTCTTTGGCAGAAGAAAATGATATTTGTATTTTAGAGACAGATTTTAGTGTTTATAAAGTATGTGGATTATTGTATCAATCTGGAATTTTGCCAGTTTATTAAAGTTTTATGAAATTAAGTTTTAAAATAGAGGGTGGTAATTTTTCTGGAGCAGGTAGCGCTAGTAGTGAGGTTAAGCGTACTTTGAAACAACTTGATGTTGATGCATCTCAGATAAAAAGAATTGTTATTGCTTTATTTGAGGCAGAAATAAATGTTGTCGCCCACGCATACAACGGCAAGATTGATGTTGAAATTTTAGAGGATAAAGTTTTTGCACGCATCGAAGACAAAGGTCCTGGTATTAGTGATATTAACAAAGCCATGCAAGAGGGGTTTTCTACTGCCTCTCAAAAAGTTAGAGAAATGGGATTTGGAGCAGGAATGGGTTTGCCAAATATAAAAAGCAATACTGATAATTTTGAAATTCAATCTGATGTTGGAAAAGGTACAATTTTAGGAATGACATTTTATTTAAAATAATATGGAAGAACTAAAAGGGACATATTTTTACCATGCTTTAAAAGTTGACTACGATATATGTATTGGCTGTACTCATTGTTTGAAAGCCTGCCCGACTGAAGCAATTCGTGTAAAAAATGGGAAGGCGCTTATCTCTGCAAACAAATGCGTTGACTGTGGTGAGTGTTTTAGGGTTTGTCCTGTAAAAGCTATTTATATAAAACAAGACGACTTTGGCGAGCTTAGTAAATATAAATATAGAATTGCTTTAGTCCCTGCCGTATTTATTGGACAATTTGCCGAAGGAATAAGAACTTATCAAATTTATGCTTGCTTAAAAAAATTAGGATTTACTCATATTTACGAAGTCGAACATGGAGTAGGTGTGATGATAGATTTGATGAATAAATATATGCTTGAGAATCAAGGTAAGCGTCCATTTATTTCAGCTTTTTGTCCTGCGGTAGTTAGATTAATTCAAGTTAGGTTTCCATCTTTAGTAAAAAATATTATTCATTTAAAAGCACCATTAGATGTTGCCTCAATAACAATTTTGGAAAGGTTAACGGATGCGGGAATAAAAAAAGAAGAAATAGGCATATTTTATATAACCCCTTGTGCTGCTAAAATTGCTGCAGTAAAAAGCCCTGTCGAAAATATTAGCTCTTCTATAAGCGGAGTTATCAATATGGATTTTTTATACAATAAGGTTTTGCAGATGTTGGCAAAAGAAAATGCTCCCACCGAGCCAATAAATCACAGCTTATCGGGTAGGGATATTATGTGGAGCTTGTCGGGTGGAGAATCTCGAAATTTTTCTGGAACTTGCTTTGCCGTTGACGGCATAAGAAATGTTATCGACTTTTTAGAAAAAGTAGAAAATGATGAAATTGAAAGTGACGGAATACTAGAAATGAGAGTCTGTGATCAAAGTTGTGCCGGTGGAGTACTAAATCCAAATAATAGGTTTGTAGCGGTAAATAAAGTTAATAAAAGAGCAGAATATTTAGACGCAAAACTTGACGGAAGGAGTTCTGTTTTACCATCTTTTGGCATTGATTTTAATAATAGAGTGAAGTCTTTAATGAAAATTGGTGAAATTAAACCACGTTCTATTTTAAAACTTGATGATAATTTACAAAAAGCCCTGAAAATGGTGGAAACAATTAATAAAATTAAAACAGTTTTGCCGGGCACTGATTGCGGAACCTGTGGCGCTCCAACTTGCTCTGCATTAGCAGAAGATGTGGCACGTGGAAATGCAAAAGTCTCTGATTGCATATTCTTATCATCTGATTGTGGTAAATGTTCAGAAAGTTTAGAGAAAATCTGGAATTATAAAAATACAAATAAATAATTATATGGTTTTAAAAGATATTATCGAAAAATTAGAACTTAAAGTTTTTAATTTGGCTAACGAAAATTTAGAAGTGAATGATGCTTATGCTTCCGACCTTTTAAGCGATGTTATGGGAAAGTCTAAAGCCGGACAAATATGGGTAACTTTGCAAACTCATAAAAACGTTTCTGCAATATGTTCGTTAAAAGATTTAGCCGCTGTTATTATTATAGGTAATGGAAAACCTGACGATGATATGCTTGCACATGCGAAAGAAGAAGAGGTCTGTGTTTTATCAAGCCCCGAATCTAGTTTTAATATTTGTGGGAAACTTTATTCATTAATTAAAAGTGAAATTTAAGGCTGATTTACATATTCATTCCGTATTGTCGCCTTGTGGCGACTTATATATGAGTCCAGGAGCTATTATTAAGCAAGCAAAAGCTAAAGGTCTAAATATTATTGGAATAACTGACCATAACTCTACCAAAAATGCCTTGATAACAGCTGAAATAGGGAAAAAAAATGATATATTTGTTTTATGTGGAGCCGAAGTTACTACCAAAGAAGAAGTGCATTGTTTGTGTTTTATGCCAGACGAAAAATCTTTAAACGAATTTCAAAACTTCTTGAATTCAAAAATTGTTTATTTTCAAAACGATCCAGATAAATTTGGCTATCAATTTGTTGTTGATGAGGAAGAAAATATTTTAGAAGAAATTGATACACTATTAATTAATGCTATTGATTATAGCCTCGAAGATTTGCAAAAAATAGTTTATGAATTTAAAGGCATTTTTATTCCCGCTCATGTTGACAGACCTCGATTTAGCATTAGCTCTCAATTAGTTTTTATTCCTGATAATTTAAAATTTGATGCTTTAGAACTAAGCAAATATGCTGAGCAAATAAATTTTTTTAAAAATTTTCCATGGTTTAGCCCGAATTCTTTTATCCATAGCTCTGACGCACATTATTTAGTAGATATTGGTTGCGTCTTTACAGAATTAGAAATGGAAAAACTAAGTTTTGAAAATATTAGACAGGCTTTAAAAAACATAAAACAAATTTAATTTGAAGACTTTAGACTTACATATTATTGATATAGTTCATAATTCAATTAGAGCTAAAGCAAGTGAAATAATTATCCAAATTAAAGATTTTGCGAACGCCAATACTTTAAGCTTGTGTATCGAAGATAATGGTTGCGGTATTTCGGCTGAAAAATTGCAAGAAATTAACGAAAGTTTTTATTCTTCACGAAAAGAAAGAAAAATAGGAATGGGATTAGCACTACTAAAATATCATGCCGAATTGTGTGATGGAAGTTTTTCTTTAAATTCTGTTGAAAACATAGGAACCAAAGTTTGTGCAAGTTTTGTAAGAGATCATATAGACCGCCAACCTTTTGGCGATTTGTCGGGTTGTATTGCTAATTTTATTTGCCAATATTCAGAGATAAATTTTATTTTTAGATATTATAAGGATGATAATGAGTTTGAAATATCGACAAATGATGTTAAAGAAGTTTTCGATAATTTAGAGTTAAATAATTTTAATATTATATCTTCGCTTTCAGAATTAATTTTTAATTCTTTAAATTAGCATTTTAATTTTATTTTAATTTTATTTGTTATGATTTTTGTCATAAATTACGAATAATTTTTGTCATTTTATATTTTTTTTCAGATAAAATATAGTTAATTTTTAATGTTTAATAACACTTATGTTTAAATTTTATTTTTAATTATTTATTTTTGAAATTTGTAAATAATTAAAAATGAGATTATTGACACATTATTTATGAATTTCTTATTTAGATTGCTTATAAATTGGTTGTTATTATAATAACAGTGTTAAATAAATAACAAAACTATTTGTTAGTTATTTTGTTTCTTTTTATTTTTGTAACGGAATTAAATTATTATTACATATAAACTAATATTAAAAGAAATGAACAAAATTAAAAATCTTGCAGATCTAAAGAAGATGAAAGAAGATTTGCACAATAAGATTCAACTTCGCGAAAAGAGTGATTCTCCCGAAGCCATCATTCAGATTAAGGTTGGTATGGCAACAAGTGGTATCGCATCAGGAGCTAAAGAAGTTATGTCTTATCTTATTGAGGAGTTAGAAAAGCGGAATGTTGATGCTTTGGTTTTACAAGTAGGCGACATGGGTTATTGTTATGCCGAACCAACGATAGAAGTTACTCGTCCAGGTGAAGACCCTGTTGTATTTGGTTACGTTGACATTGCAAAAGCCGATGAAATAATAGAAAAATATATAAAAAATGGTGAATTAATAGAGGGTATTTTACCAGCTAATTACCATTCAATTGTTTAAAGGAGAAATGATTATGAGTACAGCAAAATATAAAATGCACATTTTGGTTTGCGGTGGAACAGGTTGTAAATCTGCAGACAGTTCTCACATAGTTGAAAATCTTAATGCCGAGTTAGAATCACACGGTATCGAAGATGAGGCAAAAGTTGTATTAACAGGATGTTTTGGATTTTGCGAGCAAGGTCCAATTGTAAAGATAATTCCTGACAATACTTTTTATACACAAGTAAAACCCTCAGATGCAAAAGAAATAATTGAAGAGCATATAATTAAAGGAAGAAAAGTTCAAAGATTATTGTATACAAATCCAGAGAATAAAGAACACGTAAGTGATTCAAAACACATGGGTTTTTATAAAAAACAAATTCGTATTGCTTTGCGTAACTGCGGATTTTTAGATCCTGAAAATATTGAAGAATCATTAGCTCGTGATGCTTATCAGGCATTAGGAAAGGCACTTAACGAAATGACACCGGTGTCGGTTATAGATGAGATTAAAAAATCTGGAATGCGTGGTCGTGGTGGAGGTGGTTTTCCAACAGGTTTAAAATGGGAATTAGCTGCAAAAAGCAAAGGCGATCAAAAATATGTTGTTTGTAATGCCGATGAAGGCGACCCTGGAGCTTTCATGGATAGGTCTATTTTGGAAGGCGACCCACATTCAGTATTAGAAGCAATGGCTATTTGTGGTTATTGTATAGGTTCTAATAAAGGTTTAATTTATATTAGAGCTGAATATCCACTTGCAATTAGACGTTTACAAATTGCTATTAAACAAGCTAAAGAATATGGTTTATTAGGAAGCGATATTTTAGGTTCAGGTTTTAATTTCGATATTGAATTAAGATATGGAGCAGGTGCTTTTGTTTGTGGCGAAGAAACATCCCTAATTCATTCAATGGAAGGTAATAGAGGCGAACCAACCGTAAAACCCCCGTTCCCAGCTGAGTCTGGTTATTTAGGTAAACCAACCAACGTTAATAATGTTGAAACATTTGCTTCTATTCCTGTTATTTTATTAAAAGGTGCTGAATGGTTCGCAAGTATTGGAACAGAGAAATCAAAAGGAACAAAAGTTTTTGCATTAGCAGGTAAAATTAACAATGTCGGTTTAATAGAAGTTCCAATGGGAATTACTCTTCGTGAAGTAATTTTTGAAATTGGTGGTGGTATCAAAAACGGTAAAAAATTCAAAGCTGTTCAAACTGGCGGTCCATCAGGCGGTTGTTTAACAGAAAAACATTTAGATACACCTATTGATTTTGATAATTTATTAGCAGTAGGCTCTATGATGGGTTCTGGCGGTATGATTGTTATGGACGAAGACGACTGTATGGTTTCTATTGCTAAGTTCTTTTTGGAATTTACAGTCGAAGAATCTTGCGGAAAATGTTCACCCTGCCGTATTGGAAATAAGCGACTACACGAACTATTGACCAAAATTACTGAAGGTAAAGGTAGCCTAGAAGATTTAGAACTTTTAAAGAATCTTTCTGAAGTTATTAAAGACACTTCTTTATGCGGTTTAGGTCAAACTTCACCAAACCCTGTGTTGTCAACTTTGAACAATTTTTGGGATGAGTATGTAGAACACGTAGTAGATAAAAAATGTAGAGCACATAAATGCACAGCTTTCAAACAATATATTATAGACGAAGAAGCTTGTACAGGTTGTACTGCTTGCGCTAGGGCATGTCCGGTTAGTGCAATTTCTGGTGAACGTAAAATGGCTCACTTTATCAATCAAGAAATATGTATCAAGTGTGGTGCTTGTTACGAAAAGTGTAAATTCAACGCAATATTCATTAATTAACAGGAGGCTACAAAATGAGTCTTATTAATATAAAAATAAACGGAAAAAACGTACAGGTCGAAACAGGAAAAACCATCTTGCAAGCCGCTAAACAAATTGGCATTGAGATTCCAACATTATGTTATATGAATCTACACGACCTTAATATAGAACATAACCCTGGCGGTTGCCGTATATGTGTAGTAGAAGTTGCTGGACGTAGAAACTTGGCACCTGCTTGTGTAACAAAAGTTAGTGAAGGCATGGAAATAAAAACCCATACAATGAGAGTTTTGAATGCTCGTAAAACCGTTATGGAGTTAATACTTTCAGACCATCCTTTCGAGTGTTTAACATGTGCTAAAAATGGTACTTGCGACCTACAAAAAATGGCACAAGATTTAGGTGTACGCGAAATACATTATCAAGGAGAACAAACAACTTATAAAGAAGACAATTCTCCTTCAATTATCCGTGATATGGATAAATGTATTATGTGTCGCCGTTGCGAAACAATGTGTAATGAGGTTCAAACTTGTGGCGTATTAAATGGTATAAATCGCGGATTTCATGCTGTCGTTGCCCCTGCTTTCGAACAAGATTTAATTAAATCTCCATGTACTTTCTGTGGACAATGTGTTGCTGTTTGTCCTACTGGTGCTTTAACCGAAAGAGATTACACAAATAGAGTTATTCGTGCTTTAGCAGACCCAGAAAAAACAGTTATCGTTCAAACTGCTCCTGCTGTACGTGTTGCACTCGGCGAAGAGTTCGGAATGAAACCTGGAACAATAGTTACAGGTAAAATGGTTTCTGCTTTACGCAAGTTAGGTTTTGATAAAGTTTATGATACTGACTTCGCAGCCGACTTAACCATTATGGAAGAAGGTACTGAATTGTTAGGTAGATTGACAAAATTCTTAAACGGAGATAAAGATGTTAAATTACCACTATTAACTTCATGTTGTCCTGCTTGGGTAAACTTCCTAGAATATCAGTTCCCCGAAATGAAAGAAATACCTTCGACAGCAAAATCGCCTCAACAAATGTTCGGAGCTGTGGCTAAAACATATATTGCCGATAAATTAGGAATTTCACGCGAAAACTTAGTCGTTGTTTCTATCATGCCTTGTTTGGCTAAAAAATATGAAGCACAACGCGAAGAATTCCAAGTAGATGGAAATCCAGATGTTGACTTTGCTTTATCAACTCGTGAATTAGCACATTTAATTAAACAAAGTATAGGCGACATTAAAGATTTAGAAGATGAAGACTTTGATAAATTAATGGGTCAGTCAACCGGTGCTGCTGTTATTTTTGGTAACACTGGTGGTGTTATCGAGGCTGCTTGCCGTACCGCTTACGAAGTTTATACTAAGAAAAAATTAGAAAAAGTTGAATTTGAACAACTTCGTGGTTTTGAAGGCGTACGCTCAGCTGTTGTTGATTTTGACGGTTTAAAATTAAATATCGGTATTGCTCATGGTCTTGGTAATGCACGAAAATTGTTAGAGTCAATTAAAAAAGGCGAATCTAAGTTCCACGCTATCGAAATTATGGCTTGCCCTGGTGGCTGTATTGGTGGCGGCGGTCAACCATTACATCACGGCGATTCTTCAATATTGAAAGCGCGTGCTGCTGCTATTTATCGCGAAGATGAAGGAAAAGCCATTCGTAAATCACACGAAAATCCTGAAATTATTAGTTTATACGAAGAATTTTTAGGACAGCCTATGAGTGAAAAAGCTCATCATTTATTGCACACTGAGTATTTTGATAAGAAAAAAATAATTTACATCGAAAAATAATAAAATTATGTCAAGCATACATATAAAATTAAAAGAACAAGATTGTAAGGCAATTAATGACATTTGCCAATCTTTCAATAACGAGCCTGGCGAACTTATTAACGTTTTGCACAAGACTCAAGAATATTTCGGTTATTTGCCTGCTGAAATTCAAGAGGTTATAGCTAATAACTTAAATGTATCAGTAGCAAAAGTTTATGGTGTAGTTACTTTTTATAGTTTCTTTACCATGACCCCAAAAGGACAATTCCCAATTTCTATCTGTACAGGAACAGCTTGCTATGTTAGAGGAGCAGAAAAAGTTCTTGATGAAATGAAAAAAGAATTGAAAATTAATGTTGGCGAAACTACTGCTGATGGAAAATTCTCATTATCTTGCTTACGTTGCGTAGGCGCTTGCGGGTTAGCACCAGTAGTTATGGTAGGCGACAAAACCTTTGGTAGAGTTGCTCCTGAAGATGTTAAAAAGATTTTAGCCGAATTTAATCTATAGTTTCATAGTTTCATAGTTAGTTTGTTTGTTTCTTAAAAGGGTGGCGATGCTTATCGCCTTACCCTTTTAAACTAAAACTTAATTTTGTTAATATTTCATAGTTAGTTTGTTTGTTTATAGAAAGTCGGAACCCCAAAATTCCGGCTTTCTACTTTTTGATAAAACCTTGTAGTGAAATAATGAGTTGAAATATTCATATTTTTATACCTAATTGTTATAAGCCAATTTTATTTTTCGAGAAAAATTAAAGCTAATTTTCTGCAGTTTACCTTCCAAAGCAATAAATACTCTTTTCATGCAGTATTACAAGCCATTCTTTTATCAATGTAGTGGGTGATACCGACAAGCTCAAGCACCGAGTTTTCTATGGAATATTTTTCAAAAGGATATAAAAATGATTATTTTAATTTTTAAAGAATAAAAACCTAAATTTATTGAAATATTAGTATTTTTAAAAAATGAAAACTTTACTTGCGACTTTAAATTCAAAATATATTCACACTTCGTTAGCTCTGCGCTGGCTTTATGTTGTCAATAAAGAAAAATTTGATATTTGTTTTAAAGAATATACTATTAAAGAAAGCGTAAAAAGCATTGCAGAGGACATAGTTTCTAGTGGTTGCAATATTTTAGGTCTTGGAGTTTATATTTGGAATGTTCAGCAAACCCAAGAATTATGTTCGGAATTAAAAAAGCGAAACCCAAGTTTAATCATTATCCTTGGTGGTCCAGAAGTAAGTTATGAGCCCGAATATTTTATTCAAAATTGGCAAATCGATTATATTGTTAGTGGAGAAGGGGAGTTTGTTTTAGGAGATTTATTAGATTCAATTCAAAACGAAAAAGAAATTGATATTGAGGCAGTTTCTACAAAATTAAAAATTAGCAAAGCCGTGGCAATAGCCGATATTAATAAATTGATTGAATTTCCCTCGCCTTATAGTTTGGAAGAAGATAGAAATGAACTTAAAAATCGTTTGGTTTATTTTGAAACCTCTCGCGGTTGCCCTTATAAATGCAAATATTGTTTATCTTCTTTGGAATCAGGTGTTAGATTTTTTTCAAAAGATTATATAATTGAAAATTTAAAATATATTATTGAAAGTCAAGCAAAACGAGTAAAATTTTTAGATAGAAGTTTTAATATTAATAAAAATCATTCAATTTTTATTTTCGATTTCTTGATGAAAAATTATCGCAAAAATTTAAGTTTTCAATTTGAGGTATATGCCGACTTATTAAATGATGAGATAATTGATTTTTTAAATAAAAATTTGATAAATAATTATTTTAGATTTGAAATAGGTATTCAATCTACTCACGAAGCAACTAATATTGCAGTGAAAAGGCAACAAAATTTCTCTTTAATATCAAGCAATATTAAAAAAATAGTTAAGGGTGGCAAGATTGACTTACATTTAGATTTAATTGCAGGTTTACCTTACGAAACTTTTGAATTATTTGTAAATTCTTTCAATCAAGTTTTTGAGTTTGGAGCAAAAGAGGTTCAATTAGGTTTTTTAAAAATGCTTAGAGGCACAGCCTTGCGTAAAAATGCTTCAAAATATTCATATAAGTTTGACGACAATTCGCCTTATCAAATTAAATTTAATCAGTTTATTTCTGAACAAGAATTGGCAAAAATACATGAAGTTGAGCAGGTTTTAGATAAATTTTGGAACAGTGCTAGATTTACAAATACAATGAAAAGATTAGTAACAAATGAGTATAAATTAAAATATTTTGAACTTTTTGTTGAAATTTCTGATTTTGTTAAGCTTAAAAATTTTCCAAAGTTTTCTTATCAATTAGAGGATTTGTTTAAATTTTTTAATGAGTTTTTAGAAAGTAAAAACATTGAAGCGAAAGAAAGTTTACGAGATGATTATTATTCAAATTTTAAAAATCGCCCTTCAAGTTATTGGTGTGAGATTATTGATAAAAAAGAAAAGAAATGGGTTATTAACAGTGTTAGTTTAGATTTAGATTTTATACAAAAGCACAATCTTACAAAACAAATTGTTGAGAATAATCTTGCTATTTATCCTTTAGGTTCAAATAAATATTTATTGACCATTTTTGATGAAGAACAAAAAAGGCAAGTAATATGGAGTAAATAATAGTTAAAAATTTCTTTGTCTAATTACTTCGTATATAGCTAAAGCAGCAGAAACTGATACATTTAAAGATGATGTTTTTCCAAACATTGGGATTTTAGCTTTTTGATTTGCTCGTTTGATTAATGAATTAGATATTCCTTTGTCTTCGGCACCTAGTATTAGTGCACAAGGGGAATTTAGGTCGAGTTCGTAAATATTTCTTTCAGCTTTTTCGGTAATTGCAATGACATTAATATCCATTTGATTGAGAAGGATAATAGTGTCGATTAGGTTTTTTTCTTTGCAAATAGGAATATTGTATAAAGCTCCGGCAGAGGTTTTTATAGCTTCTTCGCTGATTCTAACACTTCCTGACGAAGGTATTATAATAGCGTTAACACCTGCACATTCGCTTGTGCGTGCTATTGCACCAAAATTTCTTACGTCAGTAATACTGTCTAAAATTAAAAATAAAGCTAATTCGTTGTTTTCTTTTGTTTTAAGAATAACTTCTTCAATATTTTGATATTCTAAAGGACTTATGTAAGCAATAATTCCTTGGTGATTGTGTTTACATATTTTGTCAAGTTTTTCTTGTGGAACATATTGGATGTCAATTTCTTTTTTGCGTATTTCTGAAATTATTTCATGTGATAAATTACCTTTTAAATTATTTTTAACCAACACTTTTTCAATATTTTTCCCTGATTTTATAGCTTCGCTAACAGGATGAAGTCCAAAAATAAAATTTTCCATTTATTTAATTTGAAATTGTAAATACACGTCCATTTTTCCAAGTTTGTAAGGCTTGCGCCCAGATAGTTTGATAGCTAGCATCACGTTTCAATACCCAGCTATTAAAATATAATGGTTTTTCAAGTCTGTCAAATAAAAAGAATATCCCTGCAACATCAGGGTCTTCGCCATAGAACCATTCTTCTTGATTTGCGCTAATATAAATTATTGCTGGTGGTCCAAACATAATATAAATCATTCCTCTATCAGTTTTCCAGCCCTCTTTATCTTCCGTGAAATATGTGTTTGCTAAATTTACTCTATTGTAAAATACTCTAATCTGTTCTTTTGCAAATCTCTCGTTTTGTGATTTTGAAAGCCAAAAATTGTCGATACTATATTTAAGATTATCTGAATTTTTAATTTCATTATATTCTTTGTTGCTTATTAATAATTTTAGAGGTTCCAGCATTGCTTCTACGGTTTTCACTTCTGGAAAGTATTCTCCTGCATTTATTAAACACAATCCTCCTGAATTTTGGTTCAGTCTTCTAATTATGTAAACGCCTTTTTCTTCGAAAATAATAGTATCGTTTAATTTATATTCTATTGTTTTTTCGGGAGTAACAAAAGTATTTTGTGTATTGGTTGTATAAAATGGAGCTAAATGCAGGTGTTCGGGAAATTTATAATAGTCAATTTTAAGATTGTTGCCTGCTATATTGCTATTGATTATATATTTTTGTTTATGATTTACAAAGTTATGGAATAAAATTTCTTTTTTATTGTCGATTAAAATCATAGGTAAAAAAACATATTCATTATTTTCATTAAAATTTATATCTAAAAGCAGTCTTTTGCCTGAGTTTGGTTTTTCTCCAAAAAAGCTAATAATTATTTTATAATTATCATTACCCATTTGTTTGACGTTGAAATAAGACCGGAAATATCCATTTAGTTCTTTTAAGTCAATGTTGTTAATAATTGTACCGCTATCTACAATCGCAAAAGTGTTAACATTTCTAAGAGTGTATTTAATGGTAAGTTTAGCAAATTCATCGAATTGAGAGTTGGTGATAGCTTTAATTTCCTTTGTAAGCACTCTATAAAAAATTGTTGCTTCGTTATTTAATTTTGTATATATTCTGACTTCTGGGTGCAAATCTGAAAGCGATGGATTATAAAGTGATGCAAAATTATATTTATAAGAATAATTTGTCTGAGGTTTTGTGTTTTGTTTTTGACTAAGGCAAGAAGTAAAAAACAATATTGCAACAAAAGCCCCAATTATGGATAATTTTATATTGTGTTTATTCTTCAATATTTTCATCGATTTTAAAAAATTTGTACATGTCTTTTTTGAAGCGTTTCATATTTGTAGAAGCCCCAAGTCCGTATTGATAAAACACGCCGTTTTCAGTTTTTTCTCTTTGTGCAGGTTTAGTGTTGTAAACAATATTATTGAAGTTTTCGTCAGATGAAATAATAGAAAAAGTGCCGGCGCTATATTTTAAATAATACCAAGAATTGGCGTCTGGTTCTAAAAGCATTTCGAATATATCACCGCGTCTTGATTTTTCAATTTTAATAAATCCGAACACATATTTATTAACTTGTTCTTTTGCAAGGTTAGCAATACCTATTGGACCGTAATGTACAAAAGAAGTTAAATTTTTGTGCCAAATAAACTGTAGATCTGTAAATATAAGCTTATTTTCTAATTCTTTTGGGAACTTATTGAAGTTTCCGAGGCTTTGATTTGAGAACCACTCATCAGCTTTTTTCGTACCGAGGAATTCGACAAGAGCTTTTTCAAAGACTTCATCTCTGACATTTAATCCTGACAAACCTCCGGTAGAATTAAGTTTTTCAGCCATTGCTTTTAAAGCCGAACTATTAAAATATGCGTCAATAATCATACTTATATTTATTTCTGTTGAGTCAGTATCGGGATAATAAAGGAAGTTTCCGTAAGCGTTAGGTTTAAATGCCCCAAAATCTTTACTAAATTCGAATCTTCCCTCGCCGTACATATTGCAGATTGATTTATGTTTTCTTATAAGATTTCCGGGTAAAGAGTTTTCTGCGATTTTATCTTTAGGAGCAATAATAAATTTTCCTTCATCTTTGTCGTAATGTAAGAATCCATTTGCCGAAAAAATTTCTTGGTCGTATTGATTACGTTTTTTGTCTAAAAATGCAGGATATAGTTGGCTTGCATTAGATAATACTAATCCAGAACAAAGTCTAGTATTATTAATATTATAAGTAATTGAATCAATTTTAATAAAAACGTCTTCGGGGTCTAAAAAAGATTTGAATTTTACCCAAGCATAGTTAGTCGTATCACAGTCGTCAATAGTTTTTGCAGCTCCACTAAATTCTAGTTCTGGATTAGCTGCAAATATATTAATATCTCCTTGGTATTTAAAATAAGGGCTAATAGTGAAATTATCAGGTTCTAATACTTTTCCAGTTGCGTAGGTTTGTCCAGAGGCATCGACAGCAATTTTATTTAGATGAATTGTTTGCGGAATTTTAGTTGAATTTACAAAATCGTATTCGCCAAAAGCGTTGTAGTTCTTTTTTCCATACACGCTAACAGCAGCATTATAAAATGTATGATATCTACTTATAGAGTTTGCGATAATTTTGGCATTTTGTAGTGTTTGCATTACGGCATCTTTTTCCACAACAACATTTCCATCGTTAGTGTATATAGTAGCATCAGCTACTTGTATGAATTTCACGCCTTCGGCATAAATAATATGTTCTTTGTAATTGTATCTAGCTTTTGGAGCAACAAAATATAAAGAATCTTGTCGAGGATGTATCGAAGTAAATTTAGGTCCTTCAAGAAAAAGATCTTCCCATTCAGTAGGCGTTAAATTTTCCCCGCTAAGTTTAAGTTTATCTAAAACATCGCTATCAGCACTAATTGCTAACTCATCTTTATCCATATACCATGTCATTTCGTTCATTTCACTGATATATTTATTTTTTGGGAAAGTCCATATAGTTTTTTCTCCATTAGATTTAAATACTCCTTTTCTTTCAATAAAATCTATGTGAGTCTTAACATTGTCGGATTCGAAATCGGTATTTAAAATATTAATAGTGTATAAGTCAAATTTTGCTGTGTCGGAATCGAAAACGTCTTTTTTGAAACTGATAAGTTTAGACGAAACTTTAGCTTTATCAATAAAAACTGCACCATTACCAAATAGTCCGTTTGATTTTAAGTTTAAATCACCTTCTAAGTTAGCTTGTCCTTCGTACATAGTAAAATTAGCGGTATCTCTTTTTATTAAAAAGTCATCGTCTTCTACGTTCCATCTTAATGTGTTGTCTCTACCTTGAACCGCAGGATATTCTGTTGGTGCAGATTGTTTTTTCATTTCAAAGTTAGGAGTATGTCCTTCCATGTATTGAGGGAAAAATATCAAATAATCTGGATTCATATTAGCGGATAGATATTCTATTCTGCCCGAACCTCTCAACCCTTGGTTACTCAAATCAATTTCGTTCCAATATGTCGCTTTTCCTTTATACAATGGCAGTCCAACAGGTCCAGTTTTGGTATTAAATCCCAAAGAGAAATCATTTTTTCTTAAAACTAAAGTTTCTTTTATAGGTGGAAAAATGTCGGCAGAGTATAAAGTTCCTTTGAAATGTAAATTTTCTCTTGCGTAACCTTGAATACTGTCAAGTTGAAAAGGGTCTACTTCAAAATAAAAATTGTTTCTTTTATAAATTGCATTATAAACGTCAGGTCTATCGTAATAAACATAAGTTTTATCTTTAGAAATAAACTTAGGATATTCGGGAAAATCACCGTTGCCTGATTTATTGTTTGGTTCATCAATAAAGAACTCTCCATTTATTTGTTCAAGTTTATTTCTAACGATTGCAGGTTTATAGTTCCCGTTAGCATCAAGAAAATCTGTTTCGGCGACCATTTTCATTGAGTCGCATTGATATAATTCCATCATAAACCTATTATAATCGAATTTAAAATTGCTTCCATAAAAATAGAATTGTCCGGCTTGAATAGTTCCGCTGAAGGTGAAAGTTCTATTTTTTTGTAGTGTTATTTTTTTATCAATAGGATAAGCTTTAACGTTTTGAGAATCTGAAAGATGAATTTCGCTAATTCCATCAATTTTAAGGTCGTAATTGATTAAACTAAATTCGGCGTTAGGTTTATCATCTTTTGTTAGGCTGTAAAACTGAATAACGTCAGAGTCTTTTTTGTTGTGAAATGCTTCTAAAAAAGACCAAGCATTAGGATATAATAATATTTCTTGAGTTTCGGAGTCGTAGCTTAAGAATCCTCTATAAGCTAGGTCAAAAATCATTTGGACGACTTGTTGTGGGCTATAACCCATCCATTTAGCTAAGTCGTTTAGCGTAAAATCAGGATATCCCCAAAATGAGCTAACAAAATTTGTAATAACAGTTAATGGATGTTGAGCGTCTTTTTTTTGAATGTCTTTATATCTTTCTAATCTAAAATAATCACTTGATTCAAATAAAGCTTCGTTTTGTTCGCCAGGAGTTTTAATGGTTGTAAATTCAATTTTATATTTATCAATATACCATTTCATCCACGAAAAGTCCATAACAATTTGGTGGTAGGAGTTAATATAATTAACTTTAGACATATCATTTTTAGTTCGTATTAATTCTAAAAATCTATTGTCAATATTATATTTGAATGTTAAATATGGGTGATAAATAGAATCTTCGCCAAAGTGTAAAACTATCGAACATTTGTCGGTAATAATAGTTTTAGTATCTAAATAAAACGCCATAGATTTCGCCATTAAGTACAAGCTATCTGATTTTGATAAAAGCATTGTAGCGGGTTCTTCTTTTGTTCCAGATGCAATAAAGCTACGCCCATGAACAGAGAATCCACCTTCGTAGTCTATTCCTTGAACGATATTTTTAATTTCGTAATGCTGATTATACGAAGTAAATTTAGGATATTCAGATTTTTTGGGATTATCTAAATTACCGGCTTTGTCCATGAGTTTACCAAGCATAGGTTTTTTAATGTACAAAGTATTATTAAAACTAACAGAATCGGCATTAAGTGTAATATTCTTTAAGTTAATTTCATAATTCGAGAGTGTAGCTTTAATACTGTCTAAGCTATAGCCTACACGTTCCCAGCCGACAGTTCCTCCATTTCCTTTCCATAGGCTTTGGATAGGATAATAAACGCCATTAGTATTGTATATTTTTAAGCTATCAACGCCTTGATAACCGATAAGATTAATTTTTGAAAACTCTATTTTAATTCCTTTGTCGTCTTTTAGTATGAATGAGTTATTTTCTGCTTTCCAATAAGTTCTAGGATTATTTTGTACAATATTTTTAGCTAGTAAAGCATTTATATTCAATAAAAAGTCGGATAAATCTGTTAGTTTAGGTCGTTTACCAGTATTGAGTATGTCTATTATAGCTTTTTCATAAATATTGTATTGCGAACTTTGAAAAGATTTTCTGGTAAACCACATTCTATTGTCGGCGAGGCATACAAAATCGGGGAAAGCTTTGCAGCCTTTGGAAGCCATTAAGTTTATAGTTGAAATGAACTTTTCTTTTTCTTGAAAATTTAAGCTGTCGCTTTCCCAGAATTGTGTAAATTCTTTGCTAATACTTTTAGCATTTTCTCTAATTTCTCCGGTGTAATTAAGTTCTGAATTAAAACTTTTTATAAATTTATCGGGCATGCTAGGAAAAGCCTGAGAAAATAATAATTTTGAAGTAATTATTAAAAAGAATAAGAATAAGTTTTTTTTCATATTAAGTTTTTTTGAATATGCAAGCCGTCCAATTATCTTTTTGAATTTCTTTTACGAATGATAAATTATTTTCTTTGCAAACCTTTTCTATTTGAGTAAATTCGTTAATTAAAAATCCGCTTAAGAAAATTTTTCCGGTAGGGTTTAAGTGTTCTGTTAAGATAGGAATATCTTTTTTTAGGATATTTAGATTAATATTAGCAAAAATAAAATCGAATGATTGGGAAGGAATATTTTTAACATCACCGCGAATAGTTTTAATTTTGGTAATGTTATTTTTATACGAATTTTCAATTGTGTTTTCATAAGCCCATTCGTCAATATCTACTGCAATAATACTTTTTGCTCCTAGTAAGGCAGAGAAAATAGCTAAAATACCCGTTCCGCATCCAAAATCGAGAACTTCGGCTTGCGAAAAGTCGTATTCGCCAATAAGTTTACACATCATCCAAGTAGTTGCATGATGCCCAGTACCAAAAGACATTTTAGGTTCGATAATAATATTGTATTTTGTTTTAGTTTCGATATTATGAAAAGGTGCTTTTATGCACAATATATCTTCTATAATAGTTGGCTCGAAGTTTTTTTCCCACTCTTGGTTCCAATTTTGTTGAGGGATAATGTTTACAACATATTCAATATTATATTTTTTAAATAAAATATCAAGTTTTTCTGAATTGAAATTATCTTCAATAATATATGCGTTTAAAAAATTTTTTTCTTCGGAAAAACTTTCAAAACCTAGTTCAGCCATAAAAGCAATTAAGATTTCGCTTAAGTCTTCTGGTTCATCTTTTATTATTGCTTTAATTTCAATATAGTTCATTGTCGAATTGAGTTAATAATGGTGATAAATTCGTCGCTTTTCAATGAAGCTCCTCCGACAAGTCCGCCGTCAATATCTTTACAAGCAAATAGCTGTTGTGCATTTTTAGCATTTACGCTTCCGCCGTATAAAATAGAAGTATTGTCGGCAATTTCTTGATTATATTTTTTTGCTAAAATCTGGCGAATGAAATTGTGCATTTCTTGTGCTTGTTCGGGGCTAGCTGTTACGCCTGTACCTATTGCCCATACAGGTTCATAAGCTATAATTGTTTTAGTGAATTTTTGTGAATCTATTTTTTGCAAAGCATTTAAAATTTGAGACTCAACAACTTTGAAATGATTATTACTATTTCTTTCTTCTAATTTCTCGCCACAACATAAAATAGGCTCAATTTCGTTAGCATAACACATTTCTAATTTTTGGGAAATAATTTCATCACTGTCGCCAAAATATTGTCGTCTTTCGCTATGTCCAATGATACAGAAAGAACAGCCTGTTTCTTTAATCATTTTGGCAGCAACTTCACCAGTATAAGCACCTTCTTCATGCGAAGCACAATTTTGAGCAGCTAAGTCAACAAAATTAGTATTTATTACAGAAAATACTTTATCAATATGCGTAAACGGAACCGCTAAAATAACTTTATATTTAGAACTTGGCTCTAAGCTTTTTACATGTTGGTTAATTTTTTTAGCTAATTCGGCACCTTGACTAGGCAAAGTGTTCATTTTCCAGTTTCCTGCAACAATTTTACGTCTCATTTTTCTATTTTTTAATTTATATATCTATTAATTTTTAAATATTTATAGAAGTTGTTAAATAAACTTATAAATAATAATCCGCCTAAAATAAATATTAAGTTTATATATTTATTTTTCTCCTTTTGATGTTTTGTAATTGAGTTTGCTGTTAAGTCATTGTGGAGCTTATCGGGAGAGGGAATATTTCTTGCTGCCCATTTATTTAGAATAGTACCATTTTTTACAAGAACTAATCCAGGGTTTGCTCTAATTATAGTTTTTAAAGTAATTGGATCTGTATTATAAAATTGATAATTAGGTTTATATTTTTCAATAAAAGCAGTGATTTCTTCAAGATTAGATGCAGTAAGGCAATAGAACTTGTAATTATTTTCGTTACAAAATTTAGAAATTTCATTTAGCTTGTCTAAATGTTTTTCATTAGCTTCGTTAAGAAGTGTCATTACTGCGAAAAATGTGTATGTAGTGTCTTTAAGAACGTTTAGGCTAATATCTTCACCATATTTTAATAAAAAATTACTTTGTTCATCAGAAATATATTCTGCATCTAAGAATTCACATTTTTCTTCTGGTAAAGCATTTATCTTGCATATAATTTCTTCACCTTCGGGACTTAAAAAATATAAATTAAAATTTTCTATTTTAATATTTGTTTTATGATTGAAGTTCTCAAACTTCCACGAGTTGTCAGGTAAAGAGTCTAAGGTACAAAGTATTGTTTCATTATTTTTAGAAAAAATAAATTTCATATCCCAAGGGTTTACATAATCTTCAACAATAGGTTCGGGGCTATATTCGGGTATAAATACGGGTTCTATTGTAAAGTCGTGTATTGGCGGCTTATAGCCTTCTTTAATTAAAATATGTTTTGCGTCAATAAATTTCCAAGAAGAGTCAGGTAAATTTTTTGCATCAAATTCTTTTTGTTCTCCATTTTTCTCGTAAACAAATCTACTTTCATACATATCTTTATTATTTATTTCTTCAATAGGAATGCTCATACCTTCGCTAATATTAGCTCCTATGTGATAGGGTCTAAAATCGATAAATGGTAAATTATATAAGCAATGCAAAGAAATAAGTAATGCTATGATTGAGAATAATATAGATAAAGTCCATTGAGTGAATGAATTATAAATAGGTTTGTAATTCTTTCTTTGCCAAAATACTATTAATGTGAATGCTAAAATAATTAAGTTTTTGTAAAAAGTTTGCCAGTTGGTAAGTATTAAGGCGTCTCCGAAACAACCACAGTCACTCACAGGGTTTGCAACTGCCAGCCATAATGTAAGTGGCGTAAAAAATGCCATAAATAATAATAAAAGCCAAGCTGCAATTTTTGGCAATAAATTAAATACTAGGGCAATACCGATTATTAATTCAGCAATAGACATTAAAATAGCAAAAGCTAAAGCAACAGAACTAAAAGATTCAAGACCCATAGCTGTGAAATAGTCGGTAAATTTATAAGCTGAGCCTAGCGGGTCAATAAGTTTGACAAATCCTGAAAAAATAAAAATAATTCCTGTAAATAAACGGCTAAAATTTCTCAGTACTTTCATAATTCATATATTTTTATTAAAATTTAAAACGTTTTTCAATTTCCTTTATTATCAATTTTGATATTTCTTTTGGTTTTTTTATGTTATTATTTTTGTCGGCACAATCAATCTTAATAAAATTTGGATCTTTTTCAATAGCTTTTAAATAGGTTTCTCTAACGGCTTTTTGAAAATTCAAATCATCTTCGTGAATATCGATTTTTCCTTTTAAATAATTTCTATCGCTACCATGTCTTGCATGTTTCAAATTATTTTCAGTAAAAGAAAAAGGCACATCTAAAAAGATGCTTAAATTAGGTTTAGGAATTTTAAAATAATTGAACTCTAATTCAAAAATCCAATCAAACAGTAAGTTTGCTTCTTCTTCAGTTTCGCACTTTGCACATTGAAAACCTATATTAGAATAAACATACCTATCGTTAATAACAATTTTGCCTTGGTTAAGCCAATTTTGAATTTTATCAGCAATATTAAATCTATCACCTGCGAACAATAATGCTACTAAATAAGGGTTAATATTTTTTATTCCTCCAAATTCTCCACGCAAAAAACGAGAAATCAAGTCTCCAAAGATAGGGGAGTCTGTTGTTGGAAAATGTATAAACTCACTTTGTTTCCCAAGCTCTGAAAAATATAATTTAAGCAATTCAACTTGTGTTGATTTGCCCGCTCCGTCTAGCCCTTCTATTACTATAAATCCCATTACACAAAAATTAAAAGTCCAAATTTATAATTATTATTGAAATATTGCTAATGAAATACAGATGTTTTATAAACGAAGCAAGTTAATCTTTGTTAATAAAACAAAGTAGAACAAAATAATTTTTTCTTAATTTTAAGATATTAATTTTGTAAAAATTTTTAATTATGAATAAAAAAATTAAATCAGAATTATTTAAAATTGAAACGCCCTTAATTATGGGTGTTTTAAATTTAAGCCCAGATTCGTTTTATTCGAAAAGTAGTTTTTTGCACATTAATGATGTTGAGAATCAAATTGTGAGATTTATAGAAGAAGATGCTGATATCATTGATATTGGTGCTGTATCAACTCGTTCTGGTTCAAAGTTGTTAAATTTGAAAGACGAGTGGGAGAGGTTAGAACCTGTTTTAGAATTAATTAGTAAGAAATATTCTTCTTATGTTTTTTCTTTAGATACGGTTTATTCTGAAACTGCAAAAAAAGCTGTCGAACATTTTGGAATAGATATAATTAACGATATTAGTGCTGGTGAAATTGATAGAAATATGTTTGAAACTATTGCAAACTTACAAGTTCCATACATAATTATGCACATGAGGGGTAAGCCCGAAAATATGCAAGAACTTACTAATTATGGCAATCTTCTTGACGAAATAATTTTATATTTTTCAAACAAAATTATAGAATTAAATAAATTAGGCGTAAATGATATTATTATTGACCCAGGCATTGGTTTTTCAAAGAATGTGAATCAAAATTTCGTGATTTTAAATAATTTGAAAAGCTTTTCAGTTTTTAATTATCCTATTTTAGTTGGTCTTTCGCGTAAAACTTTGATTTGGAAAACTTTAGAAATAACACCCGAAGACGCTTTAAACGGCACAAGCGTTTTGAATACAATAGCTTTATTAAAAGGTGCAAAAATTTTAAGAGTTCATGATGTAAAACAAGCAAAAGAGGTTGTGAAACTTGTGGGGAAAACGGTAGAATTGTAAAATCACCCTTCGACAAGCTCAGGGTGAAAATTATAATTGATTAATTTTTTTCATAATTTCTAAGCCAATTGCGCATTTATGACATTTTTTATTATTGCAATATTCTTTTTTTAAGTGTAATAATGCCTGTGATTCATAAGCATTTTTGTTTGAAAAATTTATTTTTTCCCATTCGCGAGTTTCTCTATTGTTTTCGGCGGGAATACTTTGTAAGTATGCTAATATGTCATCAGTAATGTCAAGATTGGAAAAGCGTGTAAAATAAAAATACACAAATGGAATTATAGTATTGATTTCTATTGTGTTGATGGCAGTTTTACCAAGTTTAGTTTTTACATTTTTTGTTTTTGTTTCAAAATTGTAATGCTCCGCCCAAAAGCCAGAAAGTTTATAGTCAAAATATGAAGTGCTATTTTTAAAAGAATTTGGATTGGTAATGCAAGCTATAAGTTCTTGAAAATTTAAAATTAAAAGAGAAAATTGTGCTATTCTGAAATGTGGGAAATTTGATGGTCGCATTTTAGATTTTTTCCAAACAACTTTGTTAATTGGTTTTAATTCGTGAAGTTTTGATAAATAATTATATTCTTTTTTCAGGTTTTGAACATAAGTATCTTCATATTCGTTTGTTAAAAATCCTGCTTGTCCAAAGAGGAGAGCTTGAATTTTCAGAATGTCGTCTTTATACTTTAACAATAAGTTTAAAGGTAATGAAAAAGCTAAACTTTGGAAAGCTTCTGAATTAATTCCAAAGCCAAAACTTCGAGCAAGGCTAATATAGAACAAGTTTTCAATATTATTTTTAGTTTTTATAGCAATATTTTCTAGATACTCAATTTTTGTTTCAAGCCTTTCTATTGCCATTCTTTCTAAGCAAAAAAAACGAGTTTCACTTTCTACGAGATCAATATAATCTGCACACGGAATTGATTTTTCATTATTTTTTATTTCAGCATATTTATTATAGATGATATGTGGAAATTTTATTTCCCAACAAGGAATTTTGCTATTATCTTTTAGGTAAATGGGTTTGTCGTTATTAAAAACGATATGCAGTATGACGTTTCCGTAGGCTAAGTCTTTTTGGTGCTTATGTTTGTACCAATCTGAGGCGTTTATATGAATTTCGATGTTTCCAGCCCAGATAGTATTGTTAATTTTAATTTTAGCATTAAAAAAGTCTGGACCAGAGTCGTTGTTATAAATTCCTGTGTCTATGATTTCAATTTTATCATTATCAGTTGTAAACTCACAATCTTTATCCCAAAGGCGATTTCTAAAAATGAAATGCAGAAATTCTTCGTTCATAATTTATTAAAGAAAAAAAATGCTCTTCGGAAAGAGCATTTTTATTTTAAATTTATTATTAACTAAAAATAAATTAAATCAACAAAATATCTTTCGCCTTCTGAAGTGCTAATACTAGTAGGAGAGCCTGTAAACACTTTATCTTTATATGTGTCGGCAGCAGTTTTTTGTTGATCTTCAAAATCAACAGGAATAATATCTACATTAACGCTATTGAATTTCACAGTTGGTAGGTTAATTGAATAAACGCCTTTGTCTTTTGTAGTTGTTTCAAATTGTAATATTTCGTAAGTATAGCCAGCGACTGGAGTTTGAACTAAGTCTCTAGAATCGATTCGAAAGATAATTTTCATACCTGCTGGGGCTTTTTCGTTTCCAGCACTAGTTAGGTCAGTATCAGCATAAACAGTTCCTGAAATTGTAACAGTTTGTAATTCTTCTGGAACGTATTCATCTTTTTTACAGCCTGTTAATACAACTAAAACGCCAAAAAAGGCAACTAAAATTATTGATAATATTTTTTTCATGATCATAAAATTTAAATTATTACTAAATTATTATTAACTTATATTAAAAATGGAACATAATAAATAAACTACCAGATGTGAAGCTGTCAATACCGACAAATCCATCATTAGGAAGTTTTTCAGTTTTAATTTCGCGGCCTGTTCCTAGCCAGCGTTCAACTGTTTGATATCCTCCGTCTCTGCTGACATTAAATCCAAGACCCATTTCACCTCCGATAGAGATTTTAGGGGCGAAAAAATATTCAACGCCAATAATTCCACGAAGAGTAAGTCCAAAATCGGTGTTACTATATTGTGCGATTACACGTTCGCTAGCAGCTGTTTGTGTGCCAGCAACAAAGTCGTAAAATGTAGGAGATGTAAATTCTCCATTCATGTTATTACCATACTTGAAAGAATCTTTCCAAGAATTGTAATTAACAAAAGCACCACCACCAAAGAAACCTTGTACTCTACCTTTACCACGATACATTAAGTAATCAGCTCCGACACCAATATTAGTGCTGTTTGCTGTATAAACGTCTGTAACTTTTGCTAGTGGATCTGGAATTGATAAATTCATATCCACAAATTCACGGTCGATAGAGTTAACATAGCCTAATCTTAAAGCGCCTCTAATTGCAACTTGGTCATCTAAATAGTATTTTACATAAATAGAATTCATGTTGTAAATAGCAGGAATAAAATTAAAAGCTGTGTTGTTTCCAACAGTACCATTAAAAAGGTCTCCAAAATATCCTAAAACCGGCATTGCATCAATACCTAGAGCTATTTCTCCAGCCTCGGGTAAGATGTTTTCGCCACGTTTAGATAACATGTTAACCTCTTGTGCAAATATTCCTGTTACAAGAAAAAATGCACAAATAGAAAGAATTAATTGTTTCATAATAAAAAGACTTTAATTAAACATTAAATTATCACTACAAATATAGACTTTTTTTTTGAAAAATCATTATTTAAATATTTTTTTTAGAAAATTTTTATGGTTTTTTTATCGCTTTGACTATTAGTTAGTTATAAAAAAAACTGTTCTTTTTTGAGGAACAGTTTTTTAATATTTTAATTTAAAGATTTTAACGTTTGTGACTAGGTTCGTCAGAAACTGTTAATTTTTTTCTACCTTTTGCTCTTCTTGCAGCTAAAACTTTGCGTCCTGCAACAGTTGACATTCTTTCTCTGAAACCATGTTTGTTTTTTCTTTTTCTATTGGAAGGTTGAAACGTCCTTTTCATTATCTTATGTTTTTAAATGTTATCAATAAATTTATGGACTGCAAAATTAGTAATTTTATTTTTTATTCAAAATTTTTTATTCATTTTTTTTATTAACAGGTATATAAATTATTTTTTTTGTCTCAAACTGTTGATAATTCATAAATTCAGAAAT
>CAYRQZ010000001.1:66043-80182 GCA_964426585.1 uncultured Bacteroidales bacterium
TCAAATTTTGTTTCAGGAAACATAATTGCAAGAGGAATTCCTGGGAATCCTCCACCTGTGCCTACGTCTGCGACATATTGATTTTTATCAAATTTAAATTTTACTGCAATAGACAAAGAATGAAGGATATGATTAACAAATAAATTGTCAATGTCTTTGCGGCTAATGCAATTAATTTTCATGTTCCAATTAGGAAATTTTTTTTCTAATATAGCAAATTGTTCTAGTTGAGTATTGTTTAGATGTGGGAAATGTTTTAGCAGAACATTTTGCATTATAAAATATTATTTCTTTGATTAAGAATAAGTCCTAATAATTCGCGTGCTCTAAAAAGTTGTGCTTTCACAGTTCCTAGCGGTAAATCTAATTCGTTAGCAATTTCTTCGTATCTTAGCTCTTTATAATATCTCAACTCAATTAGTTTTGCGTATCTAGGTTTTAAAGTGCTAACAATATTTTTTAATTCGACTGCTTTTTGTTCTTTAATAATTAAATCTTCTGGACTTAGATTTGTTGAAGTAAAATTAGTATTGTCAGGGTCGTGGAAATCAATATCAGTTTCGACAGCCTGAGGTCTAACTTTCATTTTTCTAATAAAGTCGATGCAATTATTAATAGCTATTCTGAAAAGCCAAGTGCTAAAAGCGTAGTTTGGAGTGTATTGATCTAAGTTCTTAAAAGCTTTGGCAAAAGTTTCCATAGTTAAATCTTCTGCGTCATTTTCGTTTCCTATTTTTTTTAATAAAAGAAAATAAATAGAGTCTTGATATCGTCCTAGAAGTTGCGAATAAGCCTTTTCATCACCATTTTTTGCTTGTTGAATAATTTCAAGGTCTTTGTTAGCTTTTGCAGAAAAATTACTTTGTTCTACCATTTATTTTTATTTGTTTTCAGTGCCTTAGTTAATAAAAGTTGTAAATAAAAAATTGTTGCAAATGTATCAAATAAAATGATATGAAAAACAGATATATTGTTATTAATTTTCTTGCTAAATGTTTTAATTATAATTACAATAAAAAGCAGTCTAAATAAAAAAATTATAAGAATTGAGAAATGAAAATTATAGGATAGAAATATTATAGAGCTTATAAAAAATAAAGCTCTTGAAATAATTTCTGCGCTTGAAATAATTTTTTCTGAAAAGTTGTATTTTTTTGAAGTTGAAACGTGCCTTATTTTTTGTTGTAAAAATGACTTATAATTAGACTTTGATTTTGATAAAGTAATGCTCTGATAATTTGTGCTTACAGCTGTATTTTCTTTTGTGGCAACTTCTATTATAAATAAATCGTCATCGCCACTTGCAATATTAATGTGTTTATTAAAACCTGAATTTTGTTTCCAGATTGCTTTGGTATATGCTAAATTTCTGCCAACGCCCATATAGGGTTTTAATTTTAAAGCAGATGAAATATATTGTAATGCAATAATTTGGGAATCATATCTAATAAAATTGTTTAATAAGCTTGGTTCGGTTTCAAACATTCCTAAACCCAAGACGATTTTTTTTGATTTAGAGAATTTATTAGCAATATTTTTTAGCCAAAATTTGCTAATAGGATAAGAGTCCGCATCAATAAACACTAACTTTTGATAACTTGCATTAGAAATTCCTAGGCTTAGAGCTTGTTTTTTTCCAGTTTGTGGGTAAGTTGTTTTAAAAATTTTCAGGTTTTCTTTATTTATTGATTTTAAAACTTCAAGTGAATTGTCTGTGCATTGGTCTAGTACAACAATTACTTCAAATTTCCTACATTCTTGTGAAAATATTTTATTTAAATTATTTTTTAAATTTTGAGCTTCGTTTTTTGCTGCAATGATGATGCTGAGTGGTTCTTGTTCATTTTCGGGAATTGTTATAATATTTTCATTTTTTAAAGCATTAGGAAAAAGCCCTAAATAGTAAAAAACTTGAATACTAAATGAAATAACAATAATTACACAAACAATTATTAAAAATAAGCTCATTAAATATTATTTTTTGATTTAGCTTCTTCCCAAATTTCGTTCATTTCGCTTAAGCTCAATTTTTTTAAATCTTTACCTTGTGCAATAGTTTTTTGTTCTAGGAAGTTAAATCTTTTAATAAATTTTTGGTTTGTTTTTTCTAATGCGTTTTCGGGGTTAATATTATAAAGTCTAGCAGCGTTTATAATTGAAAATAAAAAATCTCCGAATTCTTCTTCAAATCTTTCGGGGTTAGAATTTTTTAATTCATGTTGCATTTCTTGATATTCCTCAAAAACTTTATTCCATACTTGTTCTTTTTCATCCCAATCGAAGCCAACACCTCGTGCTTTATCTTGAATTCTGTGTGCTTTAATCATTGCTGGAAGAGAATTTGGCACTCCTCCTAGCACAGTTTTCTTTTTTCCTTCTTTGAGTTTAATTCTCTCCCAATTTTCTTCAACGTCTTTTGCTGTTGCTACAATTACGTCGCCAAAAATATGAGGGTGTCTAAATTCAAGTTTATTATTAATGCTTTTTATTACGTCATAAATATCGAACTTAGAATTTTCTTCTGCAATTTTGGCATAAAAAACTATGTGCAATAAAATATCACCAAGTTCTTGTTTAATCTCGTCATCATTATTTTTTGAGATTGCATCAGCAAGTTCATAAACTTCTTCTATGCTTAATGTACGTAGGGTTTCGTTAGTTTGAGCTTTATCCCAAGGACATTTTAATCTAAGCTCGTCCATAATTTCGAGTAGGCGTTTAAATTCTGATAGTCGTTTATCCATAATAAAAAAAATGAGGCAGTAATAATGCCTCAAAATTACAAAATAAAATTAACAATAATGTTTTTATACTAATCCAGTAAAGCCCATGAAGGCTAATGCAAGAATTCCTGCAACAACAAGGACAATAGGTACTCCTTTCATTCCTTTTGGGATGTTAACTAGGTCTAATTGTTCTCTGATGCCAGCTAATATTACAAGAGCTAATCCAAAGCCTATTGAAATAGCAGCTCCAAAAACAACACCTTGAAGTAAGTTAAATTCTTTTTGGATAACCAAAATTGCTACACCCAGAACTGCACAGTTTGTTGTAATTAAAGGTAGAAATATTCCAAGGGCTTGATATAGAGCGGGACTAATTTTCTTTAAAATAATTTCAACCATTTGTACGAGTGCAGCAATTACTAAAATAAAAGAAATTGTTTGAAGATAAGTTATTTCCAGAGGGTTAAGTATGTAAATTTGTAATAGATAAGTAACTATTGTTGCCAGAACAATTACAAAAGTAACAGCACCAGCCATTCCGAGAGAGGTTGATACTTTATTTGATACTCCTAAAAAAGGACATATTCCTAAAAATTGAGCGAGAACTACGTTATTTACAAGAATTGCCGATATTATAATTAAAATATATTCCATAATTTTTATTTTTTAATTTTATTAACTAAAGCAATTAAATATCCCAAAGCTATAAAGGCACCTGGAGCTAAAACGAATACGAGAGCCCCTTGATTCATTAGTTTAAAACCGAAAATTTCGCCTGCCCCTAAAACTTCTCTAATTGCACCAAGAATTCCTAGAGCCATTGCAAAGCCTAAGCCCATTCCCAGTCCGTCAAAGAATGAAGATAAGACAGTATTTTTACTAGCAAAAGCTTCGGCTCTACCTAAAACGATACAGTTCACTACGATAAGTGGGATGAATAATCCTAAAGTTTCGTAAATTGCAGGAACATAAGCTTGCATTACCAAGTCAACTATTGTAACAAATGAGGCAATAACAACAACATAAGCGGGTATTCTTACTTTTGAAGGTATCATTTGTGCAACAAGAGAAATAACAACATTAGACCCTACTAAAACAAAAGTTGTTGCCAGCCCCATTGATATTCCGTTTATAGCAGATGATGTTGTTGCTAAAGTTGGGCAAGTTCCAAGAATTAATACTAAAATAGGATTTTCTTTAATAAACCCTTTGGTGAAATTTTTCCATTGATTCATTATTCAGTTCCTCCTTTCTCATTTTGATTTTCGTCTATTTTATAGTACTTACTAAAAGCATCATAAGCTCTTTGTAAAGCATCGCAATACGCTCTTGAAGAGATGGTGGCGGCAGTAATTGCGTCAATTCCACCTTTTCCAATAAATAATTTAGAATTTTTTGGGTCTATGTTATTAAACCGGGAGTTCCAATCACTTTTAGATTTTGCTGTTTTATCGCCTAATCCGGGAGTTTCGTGGTGTTCTATCACATCATTATCGATAATCACTCCATTTGTATCAAACCCTACCATTACAGAAATTCGTCCACCAAATCCATTGTCTGAATATGTTTGCACAGCTGTTCCAATTATTTTTCCATCTTCTAATACTTCATAAAAATGCAAAGAATCTTTTCCGTTATCAGGCATTACACAAAACTGTTTAATTTCAGCTTTATCAGCACCAGGAACGACAAGGTTAATACTATTTTTTAATTTAATTTCTTTAACTTGACTAATAGGTTCTTTTGTGAATTTGTAAACAAATCCTAAAAGAATAGCCGGTACTGCCGTAATAATAAATAGAGTAGCGACCATATTAATAAAACTATCTTTTTTTGCCATAACTATACTTTTTTAATTGTTTCGCCAAAGCGTTTTGGTTTAAAACCTCTATTAATTAATGGAACGAAAGCGTTCATTATAAGAATTGCGAACGACATACCTTCTGGATATGCTCCCCAAGTTCGGATTAGAATTGTTAGCACACCTATTCCAACTCCGAAAACTAACATTCCCTTTTTTGTCATAGGTGAAGTTACCATATCTGTTGCCATAAAAATAGCTCCGAGCATCATACCTCCAGTCAATAGATGAAAAGCGGGATCGGCATAATTTATTGGACTAATAGCATGAAGTATAGTTGAGAATATGACAACAGATCCTAGAACGGCAACAGGTATATGCCAAGTAATTATTTTTCTAATTAGCATATATACCCCACCAATTAAAATTGCAATTGCAGAAATTTCGCCAAGTGAGCCTCCGACATTTCCCATAAATGCATCGGTATAAATATGTGGCATGCTATCAATAATGCTTTTAAAACTTTCTCCATTTTTTAAACCTTCTTTTACTATCGCCAAAGGCGTTGCTCCTGTTGTAGCATCAGTCATTGCAAAATTTAGGACGCTAACTTTAGGCCAAGTTGTCATTTCTACAGGAAAAGATATTAATAAAAATATACGTCCGACAATAGCTGGGTTAAATGGATTGTTTCCAAGTCCTCCAAAAGTCATTTTTGCAATTCCAATAGCTACAAATGCACCTATTATAATAATATACCAAGGAAGGTTAGAGGGCAGGTTGAAAGCTAGAAGCATACCTGTAATTACTGCTGAACCGTCTGTTATAGTAATTTTAGAGTTTTTGAAAAATAATTTTTGTATTATCCATTCAAAAAACAGACAAGCAGCAATAGCAATTAAATTCACTCTAATTGCGTCTAGTCCAAAATAATAAACTGAAACCAACAAGGCAGGTATCATTGCTATTACTACTCCATACATGATTTTTTTCACAGAATCTTTTCCGTGATCATGAGGAGACATCGAAACTGTTAATCTATTTGTAGCCATTTTTTTATGATTTTTTTGCTCTAAGTATTTTATTAAGGTTTGCTTTCCCGAGTCTGATGTAATCTAGTAATGGTTCTCCGGCTGGGCATGTAAAAGAACATGAGCCACATTCGATACAATCTAAAACTCTTTCTTTTTGAAGTTCTTCAAACAAATTAGCTTTTGCCATATTTTTAAGCAGGTAGGGTTCTAATCCCATAGGACAAACTGTAATACAGCGTCCGCATCTAATACAATTAAAACTTTCGGGACGAGCTGCGTTATTTAATGGTAAAATTAAAATTCCGGAAGTTCCTTTAGTAATAGGGACGTAACTAGAGCTTAATGCTTTTCCCATCATTGGTCCGCCGCTAACAATTTTTCCTGTATCTTCGGGTAAACCACCTGCAGCTGCTATTAACATATCAGAAGGAGTGCCTATTCTTGTTAAAATATTTTTTGGATTAGTTACCGATTTTCCTGTTACTGTAACAACTCTTTCGAAAAGCGGTTTGTTTTTTTGTACAGCTTCATAAACAGCGAAAGCAGTTCCAACATTTTGAACAACACAACCCACATCAATAGGTAGACCACCAGAGGGGACTTCTCTATTTAATAATGCCTTAATTAATTGTTTTTCACCACCTTGAGGATACATTACCTTTAATGCTTGTACTTCAATATCAGGATAGTTCTTTGCTTTTTCTGTTAATAGTTTTATTGCATCAGGTTTGTTATTTTCTATGCCTATTAATACTTTTTCGGCGTTAATAACTTTTTGAATAAGCTTGCAACCGATTAAAATTTCGTCTGCTTTTTGTAGCATAAGCTGGTGGTCAGCAGTAAGATAAGGTTCACATTCAACAGCATTTATTATTAAATATTTACAGGTTTTACCTGGTGGAATCGAAAGTTTTACTTGTGTAGGGAAAGTTGCTCCACCGAGTCCTACAATTCCGTTTTTTGCAACTTTTTCTTTAATAACTTCTGTTGGGATATCAATATTTGTAATTAAATCATTACTTCGGTCTATATCATCCAGCCATTCGTCATTTTCGACTTCTATGATAATGCAATTTTGTTTGTAGCCTGAAGCATCAAGTACTTTATCAATTTTGAGTACTGTTCCCGAAACAGATGAATGAATATTAGCGGAAACAAATCCTGTACTTTTAGCTATTAGTTGGCCCACTTTTACGACATCGCCTTTAGCAACTACAGGTTCTGCGGGCGCTCCAATATGTTGAGAAATAGGAATATTCACAATCTTGGGCAAATCAATTGTTTCAATTTTTTGACCTGCAGAGAATTTATTTTCTTTGGGATGTACACCGCCTAATGGAAATGTTTTTATCACGTTTTAGTCTCCTATAATTAAGTTAGTACTGTTTTAATTAATTATTGTTTCATTATTTTCCACTGTTTCTTTTCGAGGGGGGAAATTAGTTTCTAGAATTGCATTTGTAGGGCAAACAGGTGCACATTTTCTACAAAGTTTGCATTTTTGGAAATCAATATAAGCTAAAAAGTTTTCTAGTGTAATAGCATCGTATGGGCAAACTTTAACACATTTACCACAACCTATACAAGCTGCTTCGCAAGCTCGTTTGGCATCGCCGCCTTTATCTTTATTAACACAAGAGACGTATATTCGTCTGTTTTTTTTGCCTTTGTTTCTGAGTTCGATAATGTTTTTTGGGCAAGCTTTAACACATAGTCCACAAGCAGTGCATTTTTCTTCATCTACCCATGGTAAGCCAGATTCTTGGTCGATATGAATTGCGTCAAATGGGCAAACTGCTTCACAATCTCCAAGTCCGAGGCAACCAAAAGAGCAATCTGTTTCACCACTGTATAAGGAATGTTCGATGGCACAACTCGAAGGTCCTTGATATTTAGTAGTACTTTTTCTTTTTTCGTGAGTGCCGTTACACCTCACAACCGCGATAAGTGGTTCTTTTTCTTCTACGCTAAGCCCCATAACTTCGGCAATTTTTTTCATACCTTCGTTTCCTGCTGCTGGGCAATTCATGCTATCCAAACTACCGGATTTGACTAAGGTTTCGGCAAAACCACGACAACCAGGGTAACCACAGCCTCCACAATTTGCTCCTGGCAACAATTCTTGTACAATATCAATTCTTGGGTCTTCAATTACTTTGAATTTTTGGGCAACTAAAAATAAAATTACTGCTAAAATTGCACCAAGTAAACTAAGAGTAATTAATGTGTTTATAACTATATCCATATTAAAAAATATTTAAATTTTTTCTATTTTAAAATTAAATTTTTTTTTGATTTTATCTTTTAAAAAATAGATTGTTGCATAATAGGGTATAAGACCAGCTAAAGACAACAATCCAGCGATACCTTCGCTTAAGCCTAAATTAGTGAAAAGAATTAAACTAAATAAAACAACAATAAATGGTAAAATATAACCGAGAAATAAAGCTTTTTTACCTAGAGACTCTTGCATGTTTACTTTCACAACTTCTCCGATTTCATATTTAAAACCCTCATTTTTAACTTCGACATGTTTTTGAGAGCTATCTAAACTACATAATGATTTTGAATGACAAGTTGCACATGCTGAAAGTACAGTTAATTCAACAATTATTGAACTCTCATTAATCTCAGTAATAATTCCTTTGTGTTCAATAGTAGATGTTTGCGCCATTTTTTTCCAAAAATATATTGCAAATCTAAGATTTTTAACAAATAAAAGTATGTTTTTTTAACATAAAATTCTGAAATTTTGTAATTTAGAATTTGTTTAAATTGCTTTTTGTCTATATTATTTGTATTTTAATTTCATTAAATAGGAATGTCAGATGGTTTTTGAAAAAATATAATTTATTTGCTAATAACAAATTTATTAATTGCAAAAAAGTGGATAAATAAAATTTTATTTATCCACTTTTTTATTTTCATTATTATAATAAGTATTGTTTTACTTATTAATTATGAGTCGAGAATTAAAAATTTCGTTATTTATATTTACACTTATAATATATATGCCATTATGAAAATCATTAGTGTTTATTAAAATAGAATTATGCCCCAAATAAACATTAATAGGGTTAGAATATTCGTAAACAATTTGCCCAGTGATATTAGTAATTACCATACTTAATTTAGAATTTTCTTTTAAGTTTATGTTTAAGTATGCTATATCTTTAGCAGGGTTTGGATAAATTTCTACTGAATTCTCTAAAATATTTGAATTTGTATTAATTAGAGTAACTGAATTTTGATATGCTGGTAGTTTAATATTGTCAAGCCAAGCGCAATCTTGTCCTTGATTATAATATGCATCTTTAATGTAAGACCATTTGAATTCGTGTTGCCCTATTGTGGTGCTATAAGTTTCTTTTGACCAGTTGATTTCTCCTCCCCAACGTTTTTTTTCTACACCATCAATAGAAAATGCTAGATAATCGTATAAAACGCCCCAATATTCGGTTTCGCAACTTACTTTCTTGTAAAATTCTATTTGGTCAGGAGCAATAACATCAAGGTTTATAATTAACGAAGATTCTCCTCCATTAGTTGGTTTCCCAGATTTAAGAGCATAACTTCCCTCATAAACTTCATTTGTAACTATAGTCCATGGATAATTCGAGTTATTTTGCCATTGATAAGTTGTCATTGTATTTGACTCCCAGTCTTCAATTTGTATTCCTACGCTAAAGTTTGAATTTAAATTAGCAAAATACATTCCTGCACTTAAGTTAAAATTAAAATTAATGATATTTCCATTAGGAATGTCTTCATCTAGTGTTACAACAAAGCCTATAATAATTTCTTCGTTAGGAGAAAGAGCATTAACATTACTATTGTTATTATTAAAATCGACAAACTCGTTATTACTTGAGACATTAAGGTTTCCATTAATAGAGCTAGCATGCCCAATATTTTTAACAATTACATTAATTGTAACGGTTTCGCCAGCATCAAGCATTTCGTTATTATTTCCGAACTCACTATCATCAATTGAGCTAAAATATAATTCCATTTTTGGGGCATTAACAAGGATATTTACATTTGATGTCCAAGTATTATCGTTTTGATCAGTAATTGTAAGAATAGTTTTAAGATTAGTTTGGTCTGGAATACCATCAAATATTTCAATTTTAAAAGCATTATTTTCAGTTTTTACTTGGTCACTGTTTATATCACCGAAGTTTTTTTGGTTTTCAATAATGTTTGCGTAGTTATTATTTTCTACGCTTAGGTTTGCACTAACATTATAAGCTTGATCTACACCTACATTTTTCAGAGTTTCGTTAATGAAAATAGTTTCATTGTAATCGGCAAGTCCATTATTATTTCCAAGTTCGTCGTTAATAGTGTAATTTGTATGTACTATATATGGTCCGGAAGGAACTATAAACATAATTTCATTTTGATAGGTAGTTTTATTAAAAGCAGTAACAGTAATTAAAACATTACAAGGTTCAGATATTGGTGCAAATTCTACGTTAGCGACACCATTATTAACATAAGCAGTACCAAGAATAGAAACTTCATTATTTTCATCTAATTTTGATAAAGCAACCAGAGCATTTTCTTCGTTACAATTAACTTGGAAGTTAGTTTCACTAATTGAACAAACAGAGGTGTGACTAATTTCCATTTCTTGTGGAGTTTTCGTTCTTATCATAAGAGAAGGGTCTCCAAAAATTGTCCAAGTGTCTGCCATTTCTTGTCCAGAACCACCTGCTTCAATCATTTTGAACATTCCATTAAAAGATAATCCGCCGAAAGTTCTTTTTAAATTAGAAGAGTATGATTCGATAAGAATGTCGATCATTTCGTCTTGTCCTGTCATTGGTTCTTGCCATGATTGATCAATTGTTGAACCTAAAAATGCTACTGCTCCAGTTGGTTGATTATTTATTCTAGCTCTTAACCAAGTTTCGGCGAAGCAGGTTTTTTCCTTAAAGTCCCCATTAACGCAAGCAACACTCCAAATAAATGGCAATTTGTAGGCGTTTGTAAGGGCATTTACATTAGAGTTTTGAAAGTTTGTATTTACCCACATTGTAACATCACCGTGTCCAATGTAATTAGCAATTCCTGAACCTGCATTAAAATGATTGCTAACCATTGTATTGTTTCCACCTGATTCATTTACTTGAGTTACTGAATATCCATAAGTATTAAGTTTTCCTTTAATGATGTTCATGTGAGCAACATCAGATTCTCCGCCATTATGCCCGTTTCCAGCGCCCTCGCTCGAGGCAGAAGTGAAAGCATTTTCGAGCCAAGTGTCCGAAGTGTTTAAGTCTCTTTCGTAGTGAATAGTTTTTTCGACTTGAATTGCTATGTCATCAATTGAATTGCCAGAAAAACGCCCTATAAAAATGTCGGAGTATTTATCATTGCCAGCGAGATAAGTGTAACCATTGTCGGTATAATTTGTATTATAGCCTGAACTTATGTTAATAGGCGTAATATCTTCGGCGTCACCTATTAATAAGACATAAGTTAAATTATTATTGGAGTAATAATTTTGGATAAAAGTCTTTAGCTGTGTAGAATTATTAATTATTGTGCTCATCAAAACTAATTCGACCTCAATACCTTTTTGGCGTTTCCAATTAATATATGGTGTCATTGCCGGTGCATATATGTCTTTTGAAATAATTAGAATTCTGCCAGGTTGACCTTCTTGTATTGGTGCGTATTTTTGAGAAGTGGTATAATTAATAAAATTCCTTTGATAAATATCATTAAATTCATAAGAATTTTTTGATTTTGAAGATGTAATTTGATTAGGAAAGTCATCATTTGTAAAAGTAATTTTTATAATCATTTCCTTATATACTCTTAATTCTTTTTTTATTGCGTTGTATGAAAAAGGGAAGAAACTTACGTTACTACCTCTAAGATCTCGTAAAATAAAAGGTTCAGAAATAAAAATAGAGTTGAGCGGGAAAAACTCGTCTGTGAGGTATTCTCTACCATATTCGTAAGGAATATCTTCAGGGTTTTGATTCCTATATATTGTTCCTTTTGAGGGGGCGATATCAATGTTTTCGATAGTTGTGTACTCAGAAGAAATTAAGCTATACTTAAAACCGCCTTGTTCTGGTAATTTTATAGACGTTGATATTATCGGTAAATCTGGGCAACCTTTCATAAAATTATTGTGCGCTTTGTGAGATTTAACAATAACGGAATTACCACGAGGAGTTGTTACTTCTTCTAAATATAATGAATTTACATTTAGTTTTAAGATTAATTCATTTGAATTTTGCTCTAAAATTTCAATTATAAAACTTTCTGAATTTGTAGAATTTAATTTAATTAAACCTTTTTGGGAAAATAACATTAGACAAATAATTGCCAAAGTAAGAGTTAAAATAATTTTTTTCATAAAATAGTAATAAAATTTATCAAGAGACTTTTAAATTAAAAAATGGTTGCATTTAATTTGTAAAAATATATTAAGTATTTGATAAAATTGATATTTTTTTGAAAAATTATACCACAAATTAGTTAGCCTCTATAATTATTTGGTATTAGGGCAGAATAGTTTAATTTTTAGTTAAAATGAATAACAAATTGTTAAAAAGTTAATGTTTTTTTTAATATGCTGTGATGCTTTGTTTATGCGGTTTTGTTTGCTTAGGCTATATGATTTACTATGCGAATCGCATTTATTTTTTTTATTAAATTGAAAAAATAATAAAAAATATTTTTTATATTGAGAAATATATTATTTTTGCAGTCCCAAATAACGGGAAGTTCTTTTAAAAGTATTTATTTAACACTTAATTTAATTTTGCTTGTTATCGCAGATTTGAATTTGGAATTATAATTGTGTTGATATTGCGAATTTAAACAAGTCTGGTTATCGCATCTCAATTTTCGGGAGGGTCTCTGGTTTGAATTTGGAATTATATTCGGGGTGTAGCGCAGTCCGGTTAGCGCACCTGCTTTGGGAGCAGGGGGTCGCAGGTTCGAATCCTGCCACCCCGACAAAAAAATAAAGCTTGGCAAATATGTCAGGCTTTATTTTTTTATTATTTTTGTTATTGTATAGACTTACATCAATTTATGTTTAAGCATAGAATTTTATTTTTAGTTTTAGGCTCACTTTTATTAGTTGAGAGTGTTTTTATGTTTATTGCAGTTGCTGTTTCAGCAATTTATCCAGAGTCTGATTTTGTGTATTTATTGATTTCGGCAACAATAACAGCGATAGTAGGTTTTTTTATGGTATTTCCAAATCGAAAAATTGATAAAAAAGTTGATAAACGAGAGTCTTATTTGATAGTTAGTTTAGGCTGGGTAATATTGTCTTTATTTGGAGCTTTACCTTTTTTTCTTAGTGGATATATTCCGAGTTATACTGATGCGTTTTTTGAAACCATGTCTGGTTTTACAACTACTGGTGCCACTATAATAAATGATATTGAAGCTTTGCCTCATGGGCTTTTATTCTGGCGAAGTTTAACACAATGGATTGGTGGAATGGGGATAATTGTTCTTTCTATAGCAGTTATACCTATTGTTAAGTCTGGTGGAATGCAATTATTTGTTGCAGAGGTGCCAGGTATCTCTACTGATAAACTTCACCCACGAATAAAAGAAACTGCAAAAAAACTTTGGATAGTTTACTTGGTGCTTACTATCGTTCAAATTGTATTATTGTATTTTGCTGGTATGGATTGGTTTGATTCAATCAATCATACATTTACAACAATGTCAACAGGAGGTTATTCCACAAAACAAAATAGCCTTGGTTATTGGACTTCACCAACTATACATTATATAGTAATAGTATTTATGATTCTTGCAGGAATAAATTTTAGTTTATTATATTTTGGTTTTACGGGAAAGATTAAAAAAGTATTTCAAAATACCGAATTAAAGTTTTATTTGTTTTTAGTTTTAGGTTTAGGCTTTTTAGCAGGCTTAGGATTATGGTATTTTATGGATGTACCCATTTCAAAAGCTATTAGAGACGGTCTTTTTCAAGTTTCGACGATGATGACTACGACAGGTTTTTCGACTAATGATTATACTTTCTGGCAGCCTTCTGGTTTATGGTTGATAATATTATTAGTAATGTTTATTGGAGCTTCATCTGGTTCAACTTCAGGAGGTTTAAAAGTTGTGAGAATTCATATTTTATTGCGTAATAGTATTGTTGAATTTAAACGCTTAATTAATCCTAATGCAGTATTACCAGTTCGTTACAATAAAGCTGTTTTAAATGATAAAACTGTAAATAGTGTTCTAGCTTTTGTAATTTTATATATGTTTATTGTTGTAATATCAACAATGATACTGTCCTTTTTTAATATAGACTTTATATCATCTTTGGGCGCTGTCGTAACATGTATTAGTAATGTAGGTCCTGGTTTAGGAGTGTTTGGTCCGTCATCAAGTTTTTCAGAAGTTAATATTTTTGGTACATGGTTGTTAAGTTTTTTGATGTTAATTGGTCGTTTGGAATTATTTACGGTATTGATTTTATTTACAAAATCATTTTGGCGTAAATAATTTAAAATTCTGGTTCAATATTTCCCATTCTAATAATTTCTGGTTCTTGGTTTGTGCAATCTAT
>CAYRQZ010000001.1:80282-81338 GCA_964426585.1 uncultured Bacteroidales bacterium
CCCGCCGTTTTCTAAAATTTTCACTATTTGCTCTATTTGCCTTTCCGATGGATTGTCGGGGTGCATACGTAAAAATATTGCCATTTATTTATTTAATTTATTATAGTCGTTTAAAAATTGTTGCAGTCCTATATCTGTTAATGGGTGCTTTAATAATCCTAAAATTGCATTAAGAGGGCATGTGGCAACGTCAGCTCCCATTTCAAGACATTTAATGATGTGCATAGTGTGTCGAATCGAAGCAGCTAAAACTTGTGTGTCAAATTCATAATAATTATACATATCAACAATTTGTCCGATAAGTTCAACACCGTCGGTGCTATTGTCATCTAATCTACCGATAAAAGGCGACACGTAAGTTGCACCTGCTTTAGCAGCTAGAAGAGCTTGCCCGACAGAAAAGACTAAGGTGCAGTTTGTTCGGATTCCTTTTTGTGAAAAATATTTTATAGCTTTAATGCCATCTTTAATAATAGGTACTTTAACAACAATTTGTGGGTGAAGAGCAGCTAATTCTTCACCTTCTTTTATCATCCCTTCAAAATCAGTGCTAATAACCTCAGCAGAAACGTCTCCGTCAACGATTTCGCATATTTTTAGATAATGGTTTAAAATGTTTTCTTTCCCTGCAATACCTTCTTTAGCCATTAATGATGGATTTGTTGTAACACCGTCTAAAACGCCGAGAGATTGAGCTTCACGAATTTGCTCTAAATTTGCTGTGTCAATAAAGAATTTCATATTTTAATTTTTATTTTGCAAAATTAAATTTAATATTCGACTTATTTGAATTATTCTTTTGTCTTTAATAAACAATTTTAAAGATTTAATTAACAATTAGTAATTGTGAGTTTTAATCTATTTTTATTCTTACAATAATAATAAAAGGTATCCGTTATTATAATAGTTAATTTAACATGAGTCTGTTAATAAATACAATTATTGAAACGTTCTAATAAAAATTAAAATTTATATTTTCGTGTCAAATAAAATTAAACGAGTAGAATATGTTATTATTACAAGTTGATACCTTACAAAAAGCTGCCGAAAACACTT
>CAYRQZ010000001.1:81438-109220 GCA_964426585.1 uncultured Bacteroidales bacterium
CAAGTTGATACCTTACAAAAAGCTGCCGAAAACACTTCTGTCGGAGAAGAAACACTTTCACTTTTAGATTTAGCAATAAAAGGAGGACCAATAATGGTAATCTTAGGGCTTTTGTCGATTTATGCAGTTTACTTATTTATTGATAGGTTTATAGCAATTCAAAAAGCTAAACGTGAACAGCGATCTTTTATGGATAGCATTAAAAATAATATTTTTGCAGGAAAGATAGATTCTGCCTTAGATTTATGCCGAACTCAAGAAGGACCTTTGGCTCGAATGATTGAGAAAGGAATTAGTCGTATTGGGCGTCCACTTAGTGATATTAATACCACAATAGAAAATGTTGGAAAACAAGAGGTGGCAAAATTAGAAAAAGGTTTACCAAGTTTAGCCACTATTGCCGGTGGAGCGCCTATGTTAGGTTTTTTGGGAACTGTAACAGGTATGGTAACTGCTTTTTATTCTATGGCAAATGCCGGCAATAACTTAGATATTAAGGTGTTATCTAGCGGTATTTATGAGGCATTAGTAACCACAGTTGGCGGTTTGATAGTTGGTATTCTAGCATATTTTGCTTATAATATTTTAGTTGCAAGAATTACAAACTTAGTTGCTCAACTAGAGGCTAAGACAACTGAATTTATGGATATTCTAAACGAACCTGTAAAATAATAGATTATGGCTATACAAAGCAGAAGTAAAGTTAGTGCAGAATATAGCATGTCGTCAATGTCCGACTTAGTATTCTTGTTATTAATATTTTTTATGATTACTTCTACAATGATTGCTCCAAATGCATTAAAACTACTTTTACCATCAAGCAATAATCAAACACAGGCAAAACCATTTACAACAGTTTCTATTAAAGACATGAATGATGGGACTTATAAGTTTGCAGTTGGAACTAATTATTGTACTGAGGCAGATATTGAGCCTCTATTAAAAAAAGAATTAATTGGACAAGACGAACCTTATGTTTCTTTGCATGTTGATAAGTCTGTTCCAATGGAGCAAGTCGTAAAAGTAATGAACATTGCGAAAAATAATGAATATAAACTTATATTAGCTACACAGCCTGAATAAAATGACATTAAAAAAGCATAATATATATGGTATAATAGCAGCTTTCCTTTACACAGGTCTAGTTGTTGTTTTACTTTTATTATTAGGCTTTACAACGCCATTGCCTCTTCCTGCCGAAGAGGGAATACTGATTGATTTTGGGGGGGGCGGTAATATCGATGCTGGTGCTTCATCATCTACCACTTCAAACGCACAAAATACCTCTACTCAAATCTCTTCAAACACTGGTGTAAACACTCAGACATTCGAAGACGCCCCCTCTATGCAATCTGGTAATAAGCCAAAAGAAAAAGAAGAAAATCACTCAGAAACACCTACTGCTCCAACAAATCCGAATGCCGATAAATTGAATAATCTCTTTGGAGGTGGTGTTTTTAGTAATGGTACAGGTTCTGGAAATGCCGGAAACGGTAGCGGAAGCGGCAACCCTGGTACTGGCAATGGCGGAGAAGGAAGTGGAAGTGGCTCTGGTCCTGGTGGAATAGGCGGAAATATTGGGAATAGAAAAATTGTTAAAAAAGTAGACCCAATAGGTAAAGATAATATGATTGGTAAAGTTGTCCTGAAAATTATTGTTAATGATAAAGGGTTGGTAACTAATATCACTGTAGTTAGTACTAATTGCAATGAATGTGTTCAACCTGCTAAAGATGCTATAAAGCAATGGATATATGAGTCAAAACCTGGAAGTGGGGACCAATCAGGAAATGTAACAATAGAATTTAAACAAATTTAAAAACAAATATCTCTCAAGACACTTTTTATAATTTTTATTTTGTTAGCCCGATTAGTGCCTCAATTGCTTCTTCTATTCCAATCCAAACTTTGTAAATATTGTCAGCTATCATATAACAAGGTGTTGTAACTATTTTATTATTTGTGTCAATAGCTACTTCATGATAATCTTTATTTATATGTTTTCCTCCAACATGTTCAATAACTTGTGCTGTAGATTTGTCGTTTCCGATAGTAACTTGGGCTCCTAAAACTTTTGCAATTATAACTGGTGCAATACATAAGGCAGCAATAGGTTTTTTTAAGTTGTAAAAATCTTTAATTGCTTTTTCTACATCGGCATCAACAGTAAAATTTTCACCTTCATAAGCAAAACTAGATAAATTTTTTGCAGCCCCATAACCTCCTGGTAAAACAAGCGCATCAAAATCTTTTGCATTTAGCTCTTTCAAATCTTTAATATTGCCTCTAGCTATTCTGGCAGACTCGATTAATACATTTCTTGTATCATTCATTTTCTCTGTGGTGAGATGATTAATGACATGATACTGCTCTTTGTTAGGTGCAAAACATAGGTATTCTACTTCGTTTTTTGATAAAGCTAATAATGTTAAAGTTGATTCATGTATTTCGCTTCCATCAAATCTCCCGCTACCTGATAATATTACTGCTATTTTTTTCATTCTAATATTATAATTTATTGCGAAAATAAATTTATTTTGTCAGAAAAACAATTTTTTAGTAAAGTTTTCCATTAAATTAAAAATTATTGTATTTTTGAAAAAAAAAAACAACTATTAATATGATAATTCGTCTTTAAATCAAAGAAAATTTTAAATTATGATTAAGCAATTTTTTATTTTTATTGTATTTATATTTTTAACAAGTTATACATTTGCTCAAATACTGTTAAGTACAGATTATAATAATCCTACTAATATTGTTATTAATTCCCAATGTGATTTTGAAACTTTTGAATATAATAGTTTTCCAGGGAATGATATAGAAGAGTTAATATGTGATAGACTATATCCGGGAGTGAGTTCATATTTTAGTTTTACTAACTCCGAAAGTTCTGAAGCAACAGTAAAGTTAGATTTTGGCGAAGAAAGGTTTTTTGGAATGGCTTTGTATTCTCAACAAAATGGAGAGTTACAAGAGTTAAAATGTGACGTGTTTAAAAATCATCTAGGCGTTTTAAAAATTTTTGCTAACGAATACCTTGCAGATGTAGAGATAATTGTAAGATTTTGGTTTTTAGATGACCCTATTCTAGGAAGTGTAGATATTTGCGTAAGTGATGAACCTTTATATTTACCACCAAAGATTCTTAGTGTAAATGCCACACAATATACCCCACAACAATTAGTACAAGATGTTTTAATTACAGGTTGCTTAACCGCCTCTAATGTTACATTTACAGGAGATCCGTCTCAAATAGGGTATTTTTCAAATGGAATACCAGGGCTTAGTTTTGCTGATGGAGTCATTATGAGTACTGGTAATGTAGCAAACGCTCCAGGTCCAAACAATTCAGGTAGTGCAGGTACAGATTTTTATGGGCCTGGTGATGCTAGTTTGAATAGCTTAGTTGGAGGAAATACGCAAGATGCTGCAGTTTTGCAATTCGATTTCGTTCCAGCTTCTAATGTATTAGAGTTTCAATATGTTTTTGGAAGTGAGGAATATCCTGAATATGCTAACTCTGATTTTAACGATGTATTTGCATTTTTTCTATCCGGGGGTCCCGAAAATTATAACAATGTTAATGTCGCTTTAATTCCCGGTACTAGTACACCTGTTAGTATAAACAATGTTAATGCAAGTTCAAATTCACAATATTATATTGATAATCAGTATGGACCCAATATAGAATATGACGGACTAACTGTTACACTTACAGCCACAAAACCAGTAACTCAGTGTGCTACTTATCATATTAAATTAGCAATAGCGGACGTTACAGATCCTTCATGGGATTCAGCTGTATTTTTAAAAGCCAACTCCTTTGTATCAGGAGAATCGTATACTGTTGAAAGTTTTAATTCATGGACTAATGCTTTAAGCGTAATGCGTGGCTGTTCAAATTATATTGTATTTAGCCGCACTGATGCTACTCCATTAAGCCAGCCTGTACCTGTTGAGTTAAATATTACAGGAACTGCAGTTATGGGCGTTGACTATTCTAATATCCCTACAAGCCTAGTAATACCAGCAGGGCAACAATCTATTACAGTTTATTTTGATGCTTATGATGTTGGGGTGGCAACAGGTGATGTTACTATAATATTAAATTTCGAAAACGGTTGCCCTTGTAGTGCAGAAACAACACAACATGTGATTACTATTGTTGACCCTTATCAAGTTGAAGGGCTATTGTCTAATAATGGTCCAATTTGTATTGGTGATGACGCTACTTTACATTTAGATATTACAGCTGCCGAAATGGATTATTTAAGCATTCAGTGGGGAACTGGCGAAACTAATGTTAATGAAATTAGTGTTTCTCCAACTGTTACTACAACTTATTCTTGTACTATCATTTACCCTTGCGACACAATTACTCTTCAAACCACTGTTGTTGTTGTTCCTCTCCCAGTAGTTAATTTAGGTGATGATTATACTATTGAAGCTCTATCAACTAACTTGGCTGCAGGAATGGCACCAGGTAATACAGGTTTTTGGACGGTTGTATCTGGACCAGGAGCCGCTAATGTAACTCCTGCAAATAACACAAATGCTACCGCGACAGTAAGCACTTTTGGAACTTATACTTTTTCGTGGACAGAAACCAGCTTGGCGCCAAATTGTGTAGATTCCGATGAAATTAATATTACTTTTTTCCATACTCCAACTGCAACATTTGAAGCTAGTCAAACATTGTGCTATGGCGATAATACTGGAATTACTTTTACTGGAGATATTGTTCCTAGTATGGCAACTTTTCAATGGGATTTTGGAAATGGAACAATTATTAGTGGCGTAAATCAAGGTCCTTATATCGTAAATTTTGCAACTCCAGGAAATAACCTTGTTAGCGTAACTGTTACAGAAGCCGATGTTTCTGTTGTTAATAGCATGAATGTATATGTACCTTATCCTTTGGGAGCTAACATCACTGCTAATGACGACCCTTGTTTCCAATCTTGTAATGGATCGGCTAGTGTTAGTGTTAGTGGAGGAACTGCTCCTTACACTTATTCATGGGCATCCACTTCTAATTCTATTAACCATCTTTGTGCTGGAGATTATGCACTTATTATAACAGACTTCCATGGCTGTGAATTTCTTGCTCAATACAGAATTAATGAACCAAGTTTGTTAACGCATGATACTAGTTATGTTCATGTAAATTGTTATGACGAAAATTCCGGTAGTGCTATTATCTGGGGAGACGGTGGCACGCCACCTTATTCTTATTTGTGGAGCGATGGATTTAATGGAGGCTCTCATGTCAATATTTCAGCTGGGCATTATACAGTTACTGTGTATGACGCAAATGGTTGTCAAAATTTTGATCAATTTAATATTACGCAACCTAATTTACTACAAGTATTAACCTCAGGAGATTTTGAAATCTGCGAAAATCAGGCTGTAAATGTTGTTGCGCAAGAAATGGGAGGAGTCTCTCCATATAGATTTTATTGGGATAATGGTGATGGTAATGGATTTGTTGAGGGTAGCCAAACCTTTACTGTAATACCTCACGAAGATGTTGTTTACACTGTGTATGTTCTAGATAGCCATAATTGTGTAAGTAATTTTGCTACTACCGAAGTTACTGTCTCTCCGGAATATCGCCTTAACTTAACTGTAAATAATAATTCTTGTTATCAATCATGCGATGGCTCAGCTCAGCTTCAAATACAAGGAGGTTTACAACCATTGTATTTTAGTTGGAACTCTGCTGGTCCAACAATTAATGAACTTTGCGCAGGTTTATATACTGTTACTATTACAGATAGAATTGGTTGCCGAGCAGATACGATGTTTGTCGTCTCGCAGCCGCCGTTGTTACAATTGAGTGTCGAAACTCATGGTGCTAATTGTTGGTATTCCAATAACGGAACAGCAACTGCTGTTGTTATTGGGGGAACACCACCTTATAATTATGTCTGGTCGAATGACAATAGAACCCCAAATTTAACCGCTGCACCTGGTACTTATTATCTAACTGTTAGTGACGATAATAATTGTAGGGTTTATGGTAGTTCTAATATCACAGCACCGACACCAATTTCGGCATTAGTTTTAACTAATCCTACAATTTGTATTGGAGGCGAAGCATTTGTTGTTGGACAAGCTAGTGGCGGTATTCAACCTTATTATTTCCATTGGCAGGGAACTAACGGAGAAGTTCATGAACACCATCAATTTTATACAAGTCCATTGCAAACAACAAGATATGATTTAACTGTAACCGACAGCAGAGGTTGCACTGTTGATGGTCATTACTCTACTGTTAAAGTTAATCCTCCAATTGTTATCGAAAATGTTGGGAATAGCGTTAATTTTATGTGCAAAGGAGATAGTGCATATATTGAGTTAGATATTTCTGGCGGTAACGGTGGTCCATATTTGCTTACTAACCAAAATGGAGAAATAGTTGCCACTCCTATGTATGTAAAGCCAAACCAAACTACTGATTATGTTTTCGTTGTTAGAGATATGTGCGAAACTCCCGCTGATACTGCTAAAATTACTATCGTGGTGGTGCCGGAACCGGAAGTCGATTTCTCTGCTGATATTTTTGAAGCTTGCCCAGGACAAATTGTAAGCTTTAACACTTCTGATACTTTACCCAATAGTTCTTATTTCTGGAATTTTGGAGACCAAGTCTTCGCTTTTGTAAAAAATCCTACACATCAATATTCACAAGAAGGACTATATAATGTTAGTTTAGAAATTAAAGACCAATTTGGTTGTGTTGGAAAACTTCAAAAACCAAAGTATGTAAAAATATTCCCAAAACCTTATGCAAACTTCTCTGCTTCGCCTCAAATTGCAGGTATCTTAAATCCTATAATAAGTTTCGAAAACCATTCCGAAAAAGCTTTGAATTATTTCTGGTATTATGGAGACGGTGATTCAACTATTAATTTTACTAACCCACAACATCATTATAGAAATATTGGTGAATTTGAAGTTGTTTTAATTGCTGAAAATGAATTCGAATGTACGGACACAGCTATTAGAACAATATTAATTCACGACGAATACGCCATCTATGCTCCAAGCGCATTTACTCCAAATGGGGATGGCGTGAATGATTGTTTTAGAATTTGTGGAAATGGTATAGATTCAAATTCATTTTTACTAAAAATATATGATAGATGGGGCGAATTAATCTTTTCTACTGAAGATTATGACGCGAGTGCTAATTGTGATAGTTGCGGTAAAGGTGCCTGGGATGGTACTAAAGGAAGTCGAATAAAAGGCGATAAATACTTACCAAATGGCGTGTATTATTGGTATTTATGGTTCAAAGATTATGATTCTATTGGACACGAATACAGCGGAAATATACAGTTAATTCGATAATATAAAAAAGGTTCAGTAAGATGAACCTTTTTTATGATCTTGGGTGAAATTGAATTATAGCTTCTCGTAAATAGTCTTTATTTACATGTGTGTAAATTTCTGTTGTACTAATAGACTCATGCCCTAACATTTCTTGAACAGCTCGCAAATCTGCCCCTCCCTCAATTAAATGGGTCGCAAAAGAATGACGAAAAGTGTGTGGCGAAATATTTTTTTCTATCCTTGCTAATTCACAAGCAGTTTTAACGATATTAAAAATCATTACTCTCGATAACTTACTACCTCTGCGATTTAAAAATAAATAATCGCTATTACCTTTTTTAGGAATAATATGGTTTCTAAATGACTTATAATAATTATTAATTTCGCTCAAAGCAAGTGCACCTATTGGTACTAATCTTTGTTTGTCTCCCTTTCCAATTACTTTAATAAACTCTTCATTTACATAAATATTAGAAATTTTTAATTCTGAACACTCCGAAACCCTAAGTCCACAACCATATAATACTTCCAAAATAGCCCTGTTTCTATGCCCCAAGTCTGTGCTGACATCAATGGACTTTATGATTTTATCAATTTCCTCAATTGATAAAACATCTGGTAATTTACGACTAAATTTTGGTGCATCTAATAACTCGGTAGGATCTTTTTCTATAATTTCCTCGATTATTAGATATTTAAAAAACGATTTTAATCCCGAAATTATTCTTGCTTGAGATTTTTCGTTTAAACCGCTTTTGGCAATTTCAAATAAAAACTCATGTAACTCTGTTGAGCTAATATTTTCAAAATTATTATGCTTATCTTGTTGTCTAAGAAAAATATGTAATTTAGAAATGTCTTCTAAATATGCCATTACTGTATTTTCTGATAAATTTCTTTCTAATTTTAAATAAAATTTATATTCATTTAAAATATTTTCAAAGGCATCCATTTAATTGATTTAATATTTGTAATTTTGAAATATAATTCTGCAAAATAATGAAAATTTTAATAATTAATGGACCAAATTTAGCTAATATTGGCTTACGCGAACCAAATATTTATGGAAATATTGGTTTTAATGAGTATTTAAAAATTTTAAAAAGTGAATTTTCTGAAATTGAGATAAATTATTTTCAATCTCATGGCGAAAGTGAATTAGTTGCTAAAATTAATGAAGCTAATGAAAAAGTTGACGGTATTATTTTGAACGCTGGAGCTTTTTCGCATAATTCAGTTGCTATTAGAGATGCCATTGCTTCAATAAAAACCGAACTTGTTTTAGTCCATATTTCTAATGTTTATGCCAGAGACAAATTTCGACATAATAATGTTATAGCTCCTGTTTGCAAAGGTATTATTACAGGTTTTGGTTTAGATTCGTATAAATTAGCAATCCAAAGTTTTATTTAGTTTAAAATAAAGTTTTTACAACTCTAAGGGTGTGAGTATATCGCTTTAATGTTTTATTATAAATGCCTTGATGGTCAATATCATCTATTCTCACTTTTCCTGAGGCGTGAATAATTTTTCCTGGCTCATAAATAATGCCAACATGAGTAATATTGCCTTCGTTGTCGTCGAAAAAAGCTAAATCACCTGGTTTTGCTTCGTTAATAAAATTTAGTGATCTACCTAGATTAATTTGTTGTGATGCATTCCTTGGTAATTTAATGCCTATTAAGGAATATAAATATTGTGAAAATCCGGAACAGTCTATACCCCAAGCTGTCCGTCCTCCCCATAAATATGGCGAATTTAATAAATTAAAAGCGTATTTAGTAATGTCTTCGGGCTTGTTGCCAGTATTTATAAACTCAAAATCGTGTGCTAGTTTATACTTATTATTATTTATTTGAAATTCATAAGAATTATTAGGAATTGCTGCACCATTTGGAAGTAAAATTGAATTATTGTTTGCAAAAATCGCTAGCGGTTTAGATAGTTTATAACTTGATTTAAAACTGTCAATAATAGAACTTCCTTCTTCTAAAATGGTAATACTTGTTGTATCGACCCAAGCTTCATATTCATCAGTTAAAGTTTTGATTTTTGTCCAATCTTCTTTTAAAATTAGAATTTCAAACAATTCACCAAAAAGCACTTGTGTTAGCATTTCGCTTTTATGAGACATGTTACTCCTCAGCGGAATGTAGGCTAATTCGCAAATTCCTATACGCATTTTAAGTTATTTAAATACTTTTCAAAAATATATATAAATTTTGGTAATTTGTAAATATTTTTTTAACAGTGCGCTTTTAATAACTAATAATTAAGTTAATAGTGCAATATCACATTTCTGCGTGTTGCATTTGTGATTTGAGTTTAATAGTGTTTTCAAAAAAATGTTTTTGTTAATACTTAATTTAGATAAAGTATTTTTTATCTTTACCAAAATTTTAGCAAAATGAAAATAAAAAATAAAGGGGTTTTTGCGTATTCTATTGCTCTTTTTATTTTAAGTGCAAGTTTCGTTGTTTTTATTTTTCCACGTAGCGAACAATTTATTTATTCTTACAATATTGGTAACCCTTGGTTATATGAAAATCTTACAGCAGATTACGATTTTCCAATTTATAAAACTGACGAAGAACTAACTCAAGAAGAAGATAGTTTGAAGAAGAATTTTTTGCCACATTATTATCTTGATACTATAATTCCACAAAATTTTATTTCTAAAGTTTTCTCAGAGATTAGTAATATTACCGAACTCATAAATAATGATAAGGATAATTCTTTGAGATTAATTAAAATTAGTAAATACATTGAGTTGTCGACAAAGTTTTATCACGAATTTTTCAAAATTTGTACCAAATATTATTCAAAAGGTGTAATGCAAATCCCTGATAGCGTACAAAATTCAAAAAATTTTATGTTTTATTTTGATGATAATGGAATTTCAGATTTGTCATATTTGAATGAGTTTTATAATATTAAAGAGCTTGCAGCAGAATTGTTTGAAGCTTATAATGATTTAGAATTTAGCAAAGTGGATTCAATAGGTTCAAACAAAATTAAATTCCTTATTTCTGAAGCTAGCTTGCCTGCTAACCTAGTATTTGACAATAAATTAAATAAAAAACTTTTAGAACACGAAATTTCTAAGATTTCACCTGTTTCAGGAAAAATTCAAAAAGGGCAAGTAATAATTAGAAAAGGAAGTATTGTCGGAAATTATGAGTTCAAAGTTCTTAGCTCAATGCAGAAACATTTTGCAAAAACTCAAAAAACTGACACTTGGCGTGTGAGCATTGGTATTTCGTTAGTATTTCTTCTTTTATATTTAATTTTGTTTTTTTATTTTTTAAATTTTTATAGAGAGATTATCAACTCTTTTAAAATGAGCACTTTCTTTTCTATACTAATGTTTATTGTGATATTCATTGTATATATAATGTTTACTTACACTGATTATAGTATTAACAATATTCCTTTTGTACTATTCCCTTTGTTAATGCTTACTTTTTATAAGTTTAGGGTTTCGTTTTTCATATATTTATTTTCTTTATTTATTGTAGGTTTTTTTGTTCCTTCTCAGTTTGAATTTTTAATAGTTCAGGTTTTAACAGGATTAGCCGCAATGTTTAGTTTAAAAAAACGCCAGAAACGCCAACATATTTTTATTACATTAGGAATTATTCTTGTAAGCTATTTTATTTTAAATACTGGTTTTTCTTTAATGAAAGGAGCAAGTTTTAATCTGGAATTATTAACTAGTTTCAAACCATTTGTAGTTAGCTCATTTTTAGTTTTATTATATCTACCTTTTATCTTTGTATTAGAAAAAACTTTCGGCTTATTGTCAGATTATACTTTGATGGAATTAAGCGATTCAAATAATCCTGCTCTAAGGTTATTAGCTGAACGCGCACCAGGAACATTTCAACATTCTGTTCAAGTGTCGAATTTGGTCGAAAATATTGTGAGTGAACTTGGTGGAAATTCATTGTTGGCACGAGTTGGTGCATTGTATCACGATATTGGTAAAACTAAAAACCCTGAATATTTTATCGAAAATCAATCTGGTGCTAATGTGCATGATAATTTAGATTTTGAAGAAAGTGCCCAAAGGATTATTTCTCATGTACAAGAAGGCATGAATTTAGCCAAAAAATATAGATTACCATCTCAGGTCGCAGAGTTTATTACTGCACATCATGGAACTTCTATAACTCGGTATTTTTATAATTCTTGGATAAACGCAAACCCGGATTCTATGCCGATAATTACAAATTTTCAATACCCAGGACCTAAGCCTAGTAATATCGAAACTGCTGTTATGATGATGGCCGACGCTGTTGAAGCTGCTTCAAGAACACTAAGCGATTACACTATTATAAATATCGAAAATACTGTCTCCAAAATTATCGACTCTCAGCTTAATGACGGACAATTTGATAATGTTGACATTACATTAAAACAAATTAAAAAAGCAAAAGCTTTATTTGTCGAAAGAATAAAAAATATTCATCATGTACGTATTGTTTATCCCGAAATTAACGAAAAAAGTAATTAAAAACAATATATTTGCGTGCTTATAGTTATATGAATGTTTTATTATTTATGAAAGTTTTATTTATAGTTGTCCTTCTTGGTTTCATACAGTCTTTTGCTTTTCCCCAAACAGCAAAACTTTCTGGCACTATTTATGACTCAGACTCAAAACCTCTTCATTATGCTAATATTAGTGTTGTTGACCACCAAATTGGAACAACAACCGATAAAAAAGGGTTTTTCGAACTTAATGTCCCCGCTTCTATAGATATTAATATTGAAGTTTCTTTTTTGAGTTACGAAACACAAACTTTTTTGATCAATTTAAAACCTAACGAAATTTTCAATATTGATATTAAATTAAATGAAAAAGCTAATATTCTGCCAAGTGCTGATATTATTGCAAATTCAGATAGGCATGGAAGTGCTCAGAGATTAAATCCTGAAATTTCATTAAAAATTCCAACTATTGGTGGGTTTGAAGATATTTTAAAATCTTTACCTTCAGTTTCTTCAAATAATGAATTAAGCTCTCAATATAGTGTTCGTGGTGGTAATTTTGACGAAAACCTTGTCTTTGTTAACGATATCGAAATTTTTAGACCAATTTTAGTGCGTTCAGGACAGCAAGAAGGAATGAGTTTTGTTAATTCGGACATGGTCTCTGGTGTTGTTTTCTCGGCGGGCGGATTCGAATCTAAATATGGTGATAAAATGTCGTCTGTATTGGATATTAAATACCGAAAACCTAGCAAATTTGGCGGTAGTGTTAACGCCAGCCTTTTAGGCTCTAATGTCCACGTTGAAGGAGTTAGTAAAAATCACTTATTCAAATTTAATACTGGATTACGCTATAAAACAACGAAATATGTGCTAGGAACATTAGATACAGAAGGAAATTATGACCCAAGATTTTTTGACTTTCAAACATATCTCACCTATGATATTAGTGATAAATTAGAAATAAGTTTTTTGGGAAACATTAGCAATAATTCATTTAATTTTATCCCAAAAGATAGAGAAACGTCATGGGGGACACTTAATGAAGCTTTAAAAATTATGATGTATTTCGAAGGTCAAGAAAGAAATAAATATCAAAATGTTACCGGAGCAATTTCTGCTAATTACAAAAAAAGTGAAAAACTAAATATGAAGTTTATTTTGTCTTCATATTATACCTTAGAAGATGAAACTTTTGATATTTTAGGACAATATTATTTGAATGAACTTGATAAACAATTAGGCTCAGACAACCTCGGCGACAGCGTAGCAAATATTGGAATTGGCTCTTATCTCGACCATGCCCGAAATTATCTTGATGGTTATGTAAGTTCATTCAAATATTTAGGCGACTACAAAATTGGAAATCACAATATTTTGTGGGGTGCTCAATACAATTATGAAACTTTTAATTATTCTATTCACGAATGGAATATGATTGATTCGGCTGGCTATTCATTAGGTAGTTACGGATATTCTAATGAAAGTATTATTCCCGAAAGTAGAGATATTGTCCCTTTGTTTTATACTGATATCGACCAACTAACCGTGTTTAGTAATAGATTAAACGCTTTTATACAAGATTCTTATTTAATAAAAGAGAATTTTGGAGAATTTTCTGTTGGTGGCGGGCTGCGTTTTAATTACTGGGACTTTAACAATGAATTTTTGCTTAGCCCGCGTTTTAATATGGGATTAAAACCTAACTGGGAAAAAGATATAGTTTTTCGTTTCGCCACAGGGCTTTATCATCAACCCGCTTTTTTTAAAGAAATTAGACGATTAGACGGTACTTTAAATCGGAATATTAAAGCTCAATCTTCATATCAAGTTGTTGTAGGTGGTGATTACTTATTTAAAGCATGGGGAAGACCTTTTAAACTCGTTACCGAGGCATATTATAAATATATGTATAATCTAATTCCATATGACGTTGATAATGTGAGAATAAAATATTATGGCGAAAACTTAGCAAGCGGTTATAGCATGGGATTTGAAGCTAAAATTAATGGCGAATTTGTGCCAGGTACAGAATCTTGGTTTAGTATTGCAATTATGCAAACAATGGAAGATATACAAGGCGATTTTTATAAACAAAAAAAACCGAATGGAACTATTGATACAATTTATTTAAATTTAATTCCACGACCAACTGACCAAAGAATTAATTTTGGAGTATTTTTTCAAGACTATATTCCAAAACATGAAACATGGCAAGCTTACATTAATATTTTATTTGGTAGTGGCTTGCCAGTCGAAAAAGCTGCCAAACCTGCTAGATTTAGTCCTTATAGACGTGTAGACCTTGGAATCTCAAAACTTTTGATTGATGGAGAAAATCAATACGCTAAAAATAGAAAGTTTTGGGCTAATTTTAAATCAATATGGATTAGCCTCGAAGCATTTAACTTAATAGACATTAAAAATGAGATTTCTTATACTTATGTTACTGATATTAGGGGCTGGCAATATGGAGTTCCTAATTATTTGACTGGAAGACGCTTAAACTTGAAATTGATGATTAAATTTTAGTTAGTCCCAAGTGTATTTAATATTTATCATATTTTAATTATATAAAATTTTGTATTATTGTTAATTTTATATCAAATTTTACTATTTTTGTATGAGACTGTAAATATAATTTAGTGGAAAAGAAAAAAAAATATTATACATTTTTTGACGCACTTATAATTAACATTTTTACTTTTTTAGCGGTTTTGTTATTGTGGGCGGTAATTGATTCTGTTGATTTATTTAACCCTCTTGATGAGTTCTTCGATAATTTTGATTATACTGACCTTTATTTTTCTGAACTTATGCATCAGGAAATGGCTCCTGATACAAATATTTTTATTGTGAATATCGGGAACCTAGATAGAAGAGAACTAGCTGAAAAAATAACAACCTTACAAAAGTATAAACCACGAGTAATTGGTATAGATGCTGTTTTTAAAGAAAAACGAGGAATTGATGATTATTTCTTAAAAAATGCCTTGAACTCTGCTAATAATATTGTGCTAGGAGTGTTCGGAATATATGAAAATAATAAAGCCTGTGGAATTATTGAATCTGATGATTTTTTTGGAGATTTTCCGATTGGGCATTTAGAAATGCAAGCCGACCCGCAAACAGTTCGAGAATTTGATAAATTTATTAAATATAACGACACTATTATTAATGCTTTTTCTGTCGAAATAATTAATCAATATGATAGCCAACTGTTTCTTGAATTTGCAGAGAAAAATTCGCAAACCGAACTAATAAATTATAGGTCGGGCAGGCATCCTTTTATTATTTTCGATTACGAACAAGTAAACGACACTAATGAAAATTTAGAGATAATAAAAGATAAAATTGTATTAATGGGCTATGTTAGAATGTTTGAAGGCGCTCCCGCTGATACAATTGATAGCCATTTTACACCTTTACGTCGCTCTGAATATGGTTATGCAGACGCAAAAGGAATCGAAATTCATGCACATATTCTGAGTATGATTTTTTCTAAAAATTATATAAATAAACTACCAAATTGGGCAAATTATCTAATCGCTCTTATTATTTGTCAACTTTTCTTGATGTGGCTGGTATATTATTACGTTAATGGAGCTAAACTTTTCGACTTATTATCAAAACCTATACAGTTTTTATTAATTGTTTTAGTATTATGGCTTACTTTTTTGATTTTTGTTAAATTTGGTATAAAAATTGATATGATACCTTCAGTGTTAACATTGATTATTTGTATTGAAGTATTATATTTATATGAAGAAACTTTGGAACTTTTTAAAATTGATTCATACTTAACCCAAAACTTTAAATATACAAGAGATGAAAGAATTAAAAATTTTCGTAGCATTATTCGCCTTGAGTTTATTCGTAATAAGTTTAAACGCACAAGAAAGTGAATATAAAATATTCTATTTTTCTGGTAATCCTGTTGTTATCGAAAAAGGAAAAGAAATTAACATTAAACGAGATACTTATCTTAGCTCTAAGTCTAGCATTAAACTGCCTGCCAACTCTTATCTTGTTTTGACAAACAAAAATGATATTCCAATGGGGATTAATAACCCTGGTACTTATAGTATTTCAGATTTGAACAAGATTTATCAAAATGTTGGCAATAGCAATCTTACTCAAGAGTTTTTTGATTATATTGCTAATAACATGATTCAAGAAAATGAAAAAGTTCGCAGAAGTGGCGGGGTTTATAGAGCTGTTGGCGATATTTTAATTGCTCCTTTTGATGAGGCGAATTTTATCGTTGATACTGTTATGCTTTCGTGGAAAAACCCAAAAGGGAATAAATTATTCCTAAAAATTTATAACCCCGGTAACTGGGAGCAAATATATAATTTCCCAACTACAGATAGCGTGTTTAGTTTAATTTATGAACCTGATAAATTTGTTAAAGGTAGAGAATATGCCTGGACTGTTTATCATGGCGAAGACCATCCTCAGCAAGGAACCATCATGAGAGTATTTACTTTTGCTGATGAAGCTTGGAAAAGTAAAATTAATACACAGTTGAAAGTAATTGAAAATGGCGAAAATGTAGAACTTAATAAAATTAAGACCTTAAGATTATATTTAGATAATAATATCTATCCAGTGGCGGAGTAATTTCGTTTTGATAAGTTTTCAAATATATTTTTAATTTCTTTGAAGTTCAGGTTATCTATATATTTTAGTAATAAAAATTATTAAGCCTAAGATAAAGTTAAAAAAATGTTTAGAGTAAAATACTAAATTCGTCTTTGTCGTCTAAGGCAGGAAATGATTTTCGGTATTCATATAATGGTTCAGTGTCAATTATGGTTGAGATAACATCAATTTCGCCATCTTTTGCTTTAACAATTTCTTCGCCTTTAAAGTCTAATACACAAGAGCCACCTAGATAAGTTAAGTTATTGTCATCTGTTCCAACTCTGTTGCAGCCTATTACATACGAAAGATTTTCGATAGCTCTAGCTTTAAGTAAAATGTCGAACATATTTTGTCTTTGTGCTGGCCAGGATGCAAGATTTATCATTAGGTCGTAATTATCAGAATTTCGGTTCCACACTGGGAATCTAAGGTCGTAGCAAATTTGGAATAAAATTTTAAAGCCTCTAAATTCGAAACAAATTCTTTCGTTACCTCTACTAAACATTTCTGCTTCGCCTCCAAGTTTGAACAAATGTCTTTTTTTATATTTAATAATACGTCCGTCAGGTTTTACAAAGGCGAAAACATTAAAAATTTCGGTATTTTCTTTTAAAATTAATGAGCAAGCAATTGCTGAGCCTGAGATTCTCGATATTTCGCATAAAGTTGTTAAACTATTTCCGTTTTCGTCTTCTGCACATTTTTCAATATTATTTGTAAATCCTGTATTAAACATTTCGGGCAAAACATATAAATCGGCACCTGGGTTTTGAAGTATTAATTTATTGAAAATTTTCAAATTTTCTTCTGCATTTTCCCACGCAATATTTGTTTGAATAACTGTAACTTTTAATTTACTCATAACCTGTTTCAAATTTATTTTTTCTAAGTCCTGAAAATCCTATATATTGTTTTTTTAATCTTTCCATAATTTCGTCTTCATTTCCTTGCATATCAAGAAAGCCAAGCACTCCCATGGTTTTATTATTTTTATTTAAAAACCCCATAACTACAGGTACGTTTGCAGTTTTGGCTATTCTAATAAAACCTTTTTTCCAATTTTTTGTTTTTTTTCTAGTGCCTTCTGGTGTTATGACTAAATAAAATCTTTCTTGTGAATTTTGTAAATTTTTAATTGCGGTATCAGCGATTCCTGTTTTTTTTCCTCTATCTACGGGTATTCCGCCCATTTTTTTTAATAAATATCCGAATGGTCCCCAGAAAGCTTCTTTTTTAATTAAAACTTGCGGTTTATATCCATGAATGTAAAAATAAAGTTTTCCAAGAACAAAATCCCACATACTTGTGTGAGGCGCCATTAAGACAACAGCTTTTTCGACATCAGGAAATTTGTTGTATTTCCATCCATTAAGTTTAATATATGCTTTAGCAAGAAATTTCATTCTTAAATTCCATTGTTTGAATTCTGTGGTTTTGTTTTAAACAGTTAATAAACGTTTGGTGCAAAGATAATCTAATACTAGCAATAATTTTACATTTTTCTTTAAAATCCTGTATTAAAATTGTTGCATTATTATCTTTAATACATTTCATTACAAAATTTATTTCCTCATAATCGAAATTAATTTCTATTTTATTTTCAATGTATTTTTCAATGATTTCAGAATTTTCGATTGCATTTTTGGCAGCATTTTTATATGCATTTATAAGCCCTGAAATTCCAAGTTTAGTACCGCCAAAATATCTAACTACTACGATTAAGATGTTTGTTAAATTGAAGGAGCGTATTTGTCCTAGCACAGAAGGTCCTGAACTATTTGCAGGTTCACCATCGTCGGAGGCTCTAAAGTTATCATATTTTTCGCCTAAATAAAAAGCATAAACGTGGTGTCGTGCATCGAAATATTTTTTTTTCAGTTTGTTTAGGTGTGTTTTAATTTCGCTTTCTGAATTTACGGGATAAGCAAAAGCGAGGAATTTACTAGATTTTTCGGTATAAAAACCTTGGCTAAGATTGGCAATAGTGTAAAAAATATCTTTATCCATACTTATTGCAGAGAATAAATAAGGGGCATAAGCCCCTAAATTTACATTTTTAATCTTTTTTCAATTTCCTCTATGTCGGCTTTAAATTTTTTGTCGGTATCAATAAGATTATTGACAGTCTTAAAGGCGTGTAGCACAGTGGCATGGTCTTTACTACCTATAGATAATCCGATTGAAGCGAGCGATGATTTTGTCATAGTTTTGGCAAAATACATTGCAATTTGTCTAGCTTGAACAATTTCTCTTTTGCGTGTTTTTGAGGCTAAAGTTTCGACAGGCATAGAGAAGTAATTGCAGACGACTTTTTGGATATAATCAATAGAAACTTCCCTTCGAGTACTTTTAACAAGTTTGTCAATCATATCTTTAGCTAATTCGAGAGTAATTTCTTTTTTATTAAGCGTTGATTGAGCTAATAAAGACACTAAAGCACCTTCAAGTTCGCGAATATTATTAGTAATGTGCGAAGCAATATATTCAAGAATTTCTTCTTTAATAACTATTCCGTCTTTGTAAGTTTTCTTTTTAAGGACTTTTATTCTGGTTTCAAAGTCGGGTTCTTGGAGGTCGGCAGAAAGTCCCCATTTGAATCTTGAGAGTAGTCTTTGTTCCATACCGTTGAGTTCGACAGGAGCTTTGTCGGAAGTTAATACTAGTTGTTTCCCGTGTTGGTGCAAATGGTTAAATATGTGGAAGAAAACTTCTTGAGTTCCTTCTTTTTTGGAGAAATATTGAACGTCGTCGACAATTAAAACATCAATCATTTGATAAAAATGTATAAAGTCGTTTCGATTATTATTTCTAGTAGCTTCCATGTATTGCGTAAGGAATTTATTAGCATCAACATATAGAACTACTTTTTCGGGCATTATTTTTTTAACTTCTATTCCAATAGCTTGTGCAAGGTGAGTTTTTCCAAGTCCGGAATGTCCATAAATAAATAATGGGTTAAAGGCAGTTCCTCCTGGTTTTTGAGCAACTGCATACCCTGCTGAGCGTGCTAATCGGTTACAATCTCCCTCAACAAAGTTATCAAAAGTATATTCTGGGTTAAGATGTGGGTCAACGTGCATCTTTTTTATTCCAGGAATAATGAATGGGTTAACAATCGCATTAGCTTCTAAATCTAATGGAACTTGAATAGGGCGATTCTCTAGCGGGGTTTTATCGCTAGAAGGTTTTTTTAAAATAAAAGTTTTGTCAGTATTCGACCCATTTTCCATTATAACATGATATTCAAGTTTAGCACCAGGACCAATAATCTTATGTAAAGTTTTTTTAAGCAAGTCGATAAAATTTTCTTCAATAAATTCATAAAAAAACTCACTAGGAACCTGAATGGCTAAAACATTATCAGTAATTTCTAAAGGAATAATTGGCTCAAACCACGTTTGATAACTAATTTTTGGTACGTTATCTTTAATGATTTGTAAACATTTTCCCCAAATTTCTTCACTCTTTTTCGACATCCTATTTATATCCATTATTTAATTAAACTTATATTTAATGTTTGAAAGAAGATTATTTAATTTCTTTAGAAATTTTTATTTTGGTTCAAAAAAATAAAACAAAACAAAAATTCCGTGAGTAAGCCTAATTAACTCTCAATCAAAGAGTTTAAAAAGATTACATTCAACTTTCAGCAATTTAAAAATGCCCTTCAAACAAAGCACTAAAATAAGTCCTTTTATTTATTAAACAAAACATTTTAAACATTTTTTTTTAAAAAATAATTTATTTTCGTATTTATGTCATTATCATATAGTAAGAAGTATTATCTCTAATTTTTGTTCTTATATATATATGTAATTTATTCATTTTCACAAGATTATTATTGATTAATGTTTTAGTATAAATATTGTCAATTTATTGTGAATGCTTATAAGTTGTTTATAATTAAAGTGATATTATTAGATTGGGATAATTTTATTTTTGTATTTTTACTAAAAATATGATTTATGAAGGATAGACTTTGTGTTTTTTGTAGTTCAAGTGAGGATTTGGAAAATAAATATTACCAGTTAGCCGAAGAATTTGTTTATGGAATGTTTAAATATAATTTTGATTTAATTCATGGTGGTGGTAATATCGGGATTATGGGAGCTTTATTAAGAACAGCTGTTACTAAGCAAATTGATGTAATTGGTGTAGTTCCTGAAAAGTTAAATAGAAATAATATTGTTGACAACAAACTTCAAACTCTTGTTGTTACAAAAGATATGAAGGATAGAAAAGAGTATTTAAGAGAAAATTCTTCTGCTTTTATTGCTTTGCCTGGCGGTTTTGGAACTTTAGAAGAAATTTTGGAAGTAATTACCTTAAAGCAACTAAAATATCACAATAAACCAATTGTATTTTTAAATGCTTTTGGTTATTTTGATAATCTATTAAAGCAATTTGATTTTATGTTCGAAAATAATTTTGCTGTCCGTGATTATCGAAATTTATATTTTGTTGCAGAATCATCGACTGAGGCATTAGAATATATTTATAATTATAAGCCCGAGAATATTTATGATAAATATTTGAAGGAATAATTATTTCGATGGTTTTAATAAAATTTTTATTTTTTCAGGCTTAATGGACATTTTTAATGGATTTTATCATTAAAGAAGAAATAAATTAAGTGCTTTTGCTTGTTTTGTCATGATTTTTGCAAAAAAAAGGCAAAAATCAAGCCAAAACCCCATAATCTGCTTACCCACATTCTAGTATATACGTAGCAAACTAAATTTAGTTTCGTTTTTTTTCTTTAAATTAGTTCAAGTTTTAAAAGTCGAACTAATTTTTTTTGGAAAAGCAAGATAATATACCTTTTTAAAAATAATATGCAATTTTATGAATAGCTTCTGGTAGTGCAAATAGCACAACTTTGTCGTTGGTTTTAATTTGAGTGTCTCCGATTGCGATAAAACTTTTTTTACCTCTTACAATACCGCCAATAATAACTCCTTCGGGAAGGCTAATGTCTTTTAGTCTATTTTTAGTAATAATAGCATCTTTTGAAGTAATAAATTCGAGGACTTCAGCGTCTGTCCCTGTAAGGCATTTAATTGAAGTAACTTCTGCTTTCATAGTTTGCGAGTAAATTGTACTTGCCGCAATAAGTTTTTTATTGATAATTGTATCTACTCCCATTTTATTTGCAATATCAATATAGTCGAGGTTTTCAATTTCGGCAAAAGTTTGTTTTACTCCATATTTTTTTGCTAAAATGCAAGTAATTAAGTTAGTTTCGGAGTCTCCTGTAACAGCTACAAAAGCATCACAATTTTCTAGTCCAGATTCCAATAGTAATTCGGTATTGCGTCCGTTACCATTAATTATCATTGTGTCTGGCAGTAATTCGACAAGTTTCTGACATTTTTCTGGATTTGATTCAATTATTTTGACTTTAAGTTGATGTTCAAGAAATTTGGCAGCTTTAATACTAATTCTACTTCCGCCAAGGAACATTACATTACTAATATCTAGTTTTTCCTTTCCAACTGTTTTTAGCAAGTCGTGTATTCCGTCGGGGCTAGTTATAATATAGACTAAATCGTTTGCAAGCAAAACATCTTTTCCTTTAGGTATTATTGTTTTATCATCTCTAGTAATGGCGACAACTCTATAATTTTTATTTTTTGCTTGTTTTGCCGATTCTATTAAACTCACGTTAACTACGGGGCTATTTTCTTCGATTTTTAGGACGAATAAAGTTAGTTTTCCGCCTGAAAACTCAAAGACTTCGGTAGTGCCTGTTTGTTTAATTACCCCTACAACTTCTTTAGCAGCCAGCAGTTCGGGATAAATCATTTTATCAATACCTAAATTAATAAATGTAAGTTTATTTACTGGGTTAAGATATTCCATGTCGTCAACTCTGGCAATAGTTTTTTTAGCTCCGAGTTTTTTGGCAAATATGCAAGATAATATGTTTGTTTCAGGAGAGTTAGTTACGGCAATATATAAATCTGTCGAAAAAATATTTATATTTTTTAGAACAGAAAAGCTAGTGCAATCTCCGCATACTGTCATTAAATCATAATAGTTATCTATTTCTTGAATTAAGTTGTCATTAATGTCTATCAAAACGACATCATGATTTTCTTTTATTAACATTTTGGCAAGATATACTCCAATTTCGCCGGCACCCGATATTACGATACGCATTTTATATATGTTTTATTATAAACTATTAATGAATAATTGTTCAATTTTTTTTGAGTATTTCACACAGAAAGATTCTGATTTTTCGTCTAAACTTTTAATTCTAAAATTAAAATATTCAAACAAAAATAAGATAAATGGCAATGTTTTAATTTCTTTTAAATTTTTGTTATAATAGTTGAAAATTTTAGTGTCGGGAGTGTTTTTCAATATAATTTCTTCGGAAATGATAGCTCCATGTTCGAAAGGATAAATATAGAAAACAGGTTTTTCGTCAAAATGGTTAAAAATATCAATATCAGCTTCTTTGTTAAAATATCCTAAAATATTTAAAGTAAATATATTTAGTGGATAAATAGGAATTTCGAGTTGTTGGACGAGCATTGCATATAATAAAGTAATGTTTTGTGCTAAGTATTTTTTATTCGTTAAGCAATAAGTAAGGCTCGAAAATTCTGGTTTTATTTCTGTTGTATTAAGTTTATTAAAATTTAGTTTTTCAAATAAAATAGTGTTCACAATTTTAATTTTTTCGATGCTTGTCAAATTATCATTGCATTCAATCCAGATAGAGTTTTTAATTTCTTGGTATTTAGTTTTGATTTCATCTATGTCAATGTCTTTGTTAAAATACTCTTCGAGCAAGAATACTCCTTCGGCGAGTTTAGACGATTTATCATAAAGAAATTTTTCGAACCTATTTTCGAAGTTTTCCCAGAATATTTCGTCTAAAATATTTTCGGATCTGTTAATGGCTAATGAGTTTGATGATAAAGAAAAATAATTTTCGAGATAAATTTTAAAGAAGTCTGCATTTTGCATTATTTTATCTTTAACAATTTTATATACCTTTTCGTCAGGGTCTTCTAGTAATTTCAAAATTGAAATAATTTCATTTTTATTCATGTTGTTGGTCTTCAAGTCTAATTACTTTATTAATTCCGTCAATTCTAAGTAGGTCTTTCATTAAATCATCTAAGTCTTGAGTATCGTGTACATATAATGTAATTTCACCGGTAAAAATTCCGTATTCTGTGTTAAAACTTAAGTTTTTCATATTAACATTAGAGTCTTGTGAAATTACTCTTGTAATTTTATGTAACATTCCTAGTTTATCAACTCCTTCAATTCTAATTTTTGTAATAAAAGATAAAAGTTTGTAAACCGACCACTTAACCGCAATAATTTTATCGCCTTGGGTTGCTGCTAGGTTTGTAAGTTTATCGCAAACTTTTCTGTGAATAATAATTGAGTTACTAGGGTTAATATATCCAGCGACTTCGTCGCCGGGTATTGGATTACAACAAGTTGCAAATGTTATTTTTTTATTGTCGAAGTCTTCAATTAGCAAAGTGTTTTTATCATTTTTATTTTGTTTAGTAGTGAATTTGGATATTGTTGGTTTCCAATAACTAGCTAGGAAGCTATTTTTTCTGACTACGCGTTTTTCAATATCGTCAATTTGTATAAGTCCTGCTCCAACTTTATAATAAAACTCTTCTTTGTTAGGGCTGTCGTATGATTTTCTAAGTTCTTTGAAGAGTTTATGGTCAAGTTTAATATTAAGTGCTCTAACTGTTGAGATAAATAATTCTTGTCCTTTATTAATAAAATAAATTCTTTCTTCCTTGAATGAATTTTTAATTTTTTCTTTAGCTTTTGAAGTAATAGCAAAATTAAGCCATTCTCTTTTTGGATATTGTTTTTCAGAAGTAAGTACTTCGACTTGGTCGCCACTATTAAGGACATGGGTTAGTGGTTTTAATTGATGGTTAACTTTAGCTGCAATTGCTTTATTTCCCACTTCAGTATGAATTTCATAGGCATAATCAATTACTGTAGAGCCTTTAGGAATGTTTTTTATTTCACCTTTAGGAGTAAAAACATAAATTTCTTTTGTAAAAATACTCATTTTTACGTCGTCTAAAAATGAGAGAGAATCTTTAGTGTTATTTTTTAAAGTTTGATTAAGAGTATTAATTAACAAATCTAGACTGCCAGGTGAATCTTTATCATTAATTTTATATTTCCAATGCGAAGCTAATCCTTTTTCGGCAATATCGTCCATTTTTCTGCTACGTATTTGAACCTCGACCCAGTCGCCACGGGGCCCCATAACTGTAACGTGCAGAGCTTCGTATCCATTAGCTTTAGGTTTAGCTACCCAGTCTCTAACTCTTTGTTCCATGTGAGGGAAAACTTCGGTAACCAAGGACATAATGTTATAGCACTGAGCTCTTGCTTTTGATTCGGGATAATTATCAGGGTGGTCAAAAATTATTCTAATAGCGAATAGGTCATAAATTTCTTCGAATGTAACATTCTTAGTTTGCATTTTATTCCATATCGAGAATATTGATTTTGTTCTCCCTATAATATTACATTTAATGCCATTTTCGTCTAATATTTTTTTTAAAGGATTTTTAATTTCTTCAATATATTTATTTCGTTCTTCTTCTGTTTCCTTAAACTTTTTGCTAATCTCTCTATATATTAAAGGGTGTTCATGTTTTAAAGCTAGGTCTTCTAATTCTGTTTTGATAGAATAAAGCCCTAATCTATGAGCTAATGGAGCGTATAAAAAAGTAGTTTCGCTAGCAATTTTTACTTGTTTGTATTCGGGCATTGAATCTAAGGTGCGCATGTTATGCAATCTGTCTGCAAGTTTAATAAAGATAACTCTTAAATCTTGAGACATTGTTAGAATCATCTTTCTAAAATTTTCGACTTGTAAGGAAGATTCTTTATCTAAAATATTAGAAATTTTTGTTAAGCCGTCAATCATACCTGAAATAGACGGTCCGAATAAGGTTTCGATGTCGTTAAGTGTGTAATCAGTATCTTCAACAACATCATGAAGGAGGGCGCTAACAATAGATTTCACCCCTAGTCCAATTTCAGAGGCAATAATCTTGGCAACAGCTATCGGGTGTGTAATATAAGGTTCGCCCGATTTTCTCCTCATTTTTGAATGAGCTTCATTTGCTAAATCAAAAGCCTTGCGAACTAAATCAATGTCCTCTTGAGATCTTAAACGATGAGATATTTTAATCAATTCGTGAAATTGCTCTTCAACCCAAATTTGTTCTTCTTCAGTTAAGCCCATAGAAATATTATCTGTAAAATATATAAAAAAATTCTTACAAAAATAATAAAATTATTCTGAAATTATTTATTGAATAAAAAGAAAGAAAATTCCTGTTTTAATATGTTCTTTATTATTAAAGTCGTAATATTTTACATAATACGTGTAATATTGTGATGGTGCTAAATGTCCTTTTTTTATTGTCCCGTCCCAGGCTTCGAATGTTTTATTTGTATGAAAAATCTTCATTCCATATTTATCATAAATACTAAACTCAAAGGGTTCGTCTTGAACAAAGGAAATTACTGGTTTGAAAATTCTATTTTCAGGTTCTAATGATGATAAATTAAATGCGTTCGGAATCCAAAAAACAGGTTCTTCATAAACGCAACTAATATTTGAGCGACTACTAGCTCTTTGAAGACTTGAGATATGTCCTTGATTTTCAATTGCTTCAATAAAGTAGCAGTATTTATTTGAAGTGTTTATTTTTAAATTATGACAATATTTAACATACCATTCTATATTGTAAGTATAATTGAGAACGTCTGTTGGACTTGTTTCTATTTCTGATTCAACCGAGTTGAAAACTCTATATATTTTATAATTAAACACTCCATTTGTCCATTCTTCATAAGGGTTCCACGACAAAAAATGGTTCAAATCGCTTGCAGATTCTGTTTCTAATAGAATATTACAAGCAATGTTGGAGAATGAATTTAGTTTAGCACAAGGATTTACTGACGCTAAACGATAGTAGTAAATTTCATTGTTAACATCTACTTCTGAGTCTGTAACTACAATAACATCTTGTCCATTATTTGGAATAATTTTAATTGTGTTATATTCCCCATCTTTTATTTTTGACCGCTGAAGTCTATATTCGGCAACTTGAGCAGTGTTGTCAACGACAAATTCAAGGCTAATTTCATTGTTCACTACGCTGGCGTATTTTGTATTTAAAAATTGTGGCGGATTATAGGTTTCTGTATTTATTTTAATTGAATTTGAAGTTGCAGAATAGTTTTTATCACTGATAGCTTCAATGTAATAGTAGTATGAATTATCAAAATCTACAGAATTGTCTTGATAAGTAGTGATGTCTCCCAAAACAGTTTTAATTATTTCGTAACTATGCCCACTTTTTCTTCTATAAATATTGTAATTACTGACTTTATTCCAGCCTTCATATTCTGTCCATTTTAAGTTAACAATTCTATCACATTTGTCGTATTCGAAATCTAAATAAATTGTGGTATGAGGAGAGGTAATGTTGCTTTTATAAAATTGATTGTCAAAGGATACAAGTCTAAATCTTTTTGCAGTTTGGTAAGTTCCTAAATTAGAATATGAGAATTCGGTTGTTTCTCTTCCCCAAACAGTATCTAAAGTTTCTGTAATTGAGTTTACAACGTGGTAAACTATATAACCTTGAACATCAAGAGAGTCGCTTTCAATCCATTTTATGTTTAAACAAATTGGGTAAGATTCTGGAATTATAGAAGCAGATATAAATTGAGGTGCATCAGGAATGTCTATTTGTGCCAAAGTTTGGTAAAATAAAGTTGGAATAAAGAATAAAATTAAAAATATTTTCTTAAACATTGTAATAAGCCTTTAAATGTAAAACGAGAAAAGAATAAAAAGTATCATAATTTAATCTAAATTTTTAATAAAAAACATTTCGTTATTTATAAAATGTTGTTCGAATCCCATTTTTTTTAAAAATTTTGAATGTCCTTTATGATATGATTTTGTAATTAATCTATTTACACCTAATTTTTTAAAATAACCTGTGTTTTGTTTGTAGAAATAGTTTCCAATCGTTTTATTTCTATACGAAGGTTTAACATAGTCTACTTCGATGATAAGGTCTTTTTTTACTTTTTTTGCAATAAAGATTCCTGCCAAATCAGTATTTAAAAATGTTAGAAAGCAACGTTGCTCATCTTTAGTTTGATAAAATGGAAAATAAGAATAAATGTCTTTTTTATAGTTGTTAATAAATTCTTGAATGTAATTATTGTCGTATTCTACTTCAAGCATTTTAATAGAT
>CAYRQZ010000001.1:109320-111354 GCA_964426585.1 uncultured Bacteroidales bacterium
GATATTTTGATTATCTTTTATTTTCAATAAAATATTTCCTTTTGCTATATCTGAAATATCAATTGTTTGGTTTGTTTGGAAAATATTGCCTATTTTTAAAATTTTACCTGTCATATCAAATATTTCAAAATTAGTTCCTTGACAATTTTGTATATTTAAAAAGTTGCTTGTTGGGTTTGGATAAATATTAATTTTACCGTATCCAAAATCTTCGACAAAATTAGGTTCAACCTCAATTACAAATTCTTGAATATCTTGTCCATGTCCGTCTGTAACTTTTAGCACAACTTGATAGCCTTGCTGATTTGTTTGAGTTGGTGTTCCTGATAGTACAGCAGTTCCGTCACCGTTGTCAACTAAGTTAGCCCAATCGGGTAAAGTTGTAGCAGTAATTACTAATGGATCATTTTCGACATCTTCGGCAGTTATATTATATGTATATAATGTATTTTGTAAATGACTAGTTATAGGCTCAGAAGTAAATTCTGGAGCTTTGTTTGAAGTAACTTTAACTCTGAATGTTTGTTCAACTGTAAACATTCCGTCATAAGCTTGAATTTTAAATTGGAATCCAACATTACTAGTTGTTGTTGGTGTTCCAGTGATTTGTCCTGTTCCGTCTTCATTATCCACAAATTCAGCCCAGTCTGGTAAAGTAGAGGCGGTAAGAGTAATGTTGTCTCCATCAATATCTTCAGCAACCACGTCATAAACATAAGGTATATATTGAACATGATTTAATGTAGGTTCGGAAACAAATTCGGGTGGATTATTTGTAGTATTTACAGTAATAGTGAATATTTGCTCTCCATGCAGTTCTCCATTCGAAGCATGTAATACTATATTAAAGTTTTCGCTTGGTTGGGCAACAATAGGAGAAGTTCCAGTTAAAAGAGCTGTACCATTACCGTTGTCTGTGATTGTTAGCCAGCTTGGTAGAGTAGGAGCTGTTAAGGTAAGAGCGTTGTCATTTGGGTCAGTAGCAACAACATTATAAACGTATTCTTCGTTCTCATCAATGCTGAGTATTGGTGAAGAAGTAAAGTAAGGCTCATCGCTACCAGGTATTCCTAGCCATTTATATATTCCGCTGTAATTTTCGTCCATATTAAAACCGCCTGCCCAGCCTGTATTTTGATTAAACATTTTAACATTAGTATATTGAACAGAGTCATCAATCATTGTCCATGAAGTTCCATAATCTAGACTATATGAAGAAAAATTATTATCAATAGTTTGTGAAATTTTAACTCCTACATACATTCCTGGTTTGCCGGGTACAGCAGAGATGTCTGATAAATATTGATCTTGAACTTGAATAACAGTCCAAGTTTCGCCGCCATTGTCAGTTCTGATAAGTTTCCAGCTTTCTAAAGCATTTGTAGTTTGGTTGTATTTTGCACAAATAGCGACTCCGTTATTTTCGTCTGCAAATGATAAAGAGCTTACGTTTGCTTGTCCTGTTGCATGTGCTGTCCAAGTATTACCTTTATCTGTTGATTTAAAAATTCTTCCTGTATTAGTTCCAAACCATGCATTATTTCCGATAGCACAATTTACGCCAGTCCAGCCCATTTCGTTAGATTGTGGATTTGGAATATTGTTTGGGTCGATGAGTGTCCAATTATCTCCGCCGTCGTTTGTTAAGTATAATTCAAATTCTCCGTTAACAGGATCTCCAACACAGTATCCATCATTAGAATTGAACATTTGGATACCATTACAGAAACTTGTTGATGAGTTGAAACTAGCAGAAGATTGATGAGTCCAAGTTTCGCCCCCATCGTTTGTATTATAAATTCCGCCCCCACCATTTACATCATAAACAGCTACCCAGGCATTCATATCATCAATAGCAGAAATATCGCCAGGTGAGAAGTTTTCTGCTACGCTAAGAGTATTTGGTATCCAAGTATTTCCTCCGTCAGAAGTTCGTGCAAAATCTCTGGTAATGCTACCGCCAGTTCCGTCATAGGTTAAAACCCAAGCGGTATTGTCATTTGCAATATCAGTTGCAAAAACTCCACGATAAGG
>CAYRQZ010000002.1:0-11780 GCA_964426585.1 uncultured Bacteroidales bacterium
GGTGTCTGATAAAATCGACAGGGTAGTGACTAATAAATATCTTGCTATTCCGATTTTCTTTGCACTTATGCTTCTGATTTTTTATCTTGCATTCGGTGCTTTAGGGGCAAACCTTACCGAGCTTGTGGGTATGCTCATAAACGATAAATTTGCTTCTCTTGTCAATAATCTGCTTGTCGGATGGGGCGCGTCGGATTGGGCAATTGGGCTTGTATGCGACGGAATAATCGGGGGAGTCGGAGCGGTGCTTTCGTTCTTCCCACAAATTTTTATTCTCTTTTTCTTCCTCTCAATTCTTGAGGACAGCGGCTATATGTCAAGGGCGGCTTTCATAATGGACAGGGCGCTTCACGCAATAGGTCTTTCGGGCAAATCGTCAGCAACATAATTTCCTACAATTTTTGGCAACATTCCCCCGTAACCAAAAACACCAATACTAGAAAAATTAGAAAAACCCATTTCAACAAGTTGCTCATAAGTCAACTTGTAAACTCCACTTTTATCAACTTTCATTTTTACCCAATTACCGCTAGCTAATTTAGAATTTAATGTAAAATTAAGTTCAGACTTTTGCTCTTGACGAGCTTTATAATTAATTTGATACTCAAAATAAACTAATCTTTCCAAATTTCCAGTGTTAGGATTTATTCTTAATGGTAATAATTCAAAAGATAAATATTTCTTTTTCCTGAAAGTCGAAACCCAGGCTTTTACCTCAGGCTCATTTAAAATTTTGTCAATTTCATAAGATTTTGAATAGTCTAACTTATCAACAACTTCATAATTAACAATTTTTTTTTCGATAGAAATGATCTCTATATTAATATTAATAGGTATTTTTGCAAAAAATTCGGGAAGCTCATCGCTAGATCGAATATTACAATTAGTAAAATATAAAATATTTGATGATTTTTTTACGTTATTATAAAAAAGTTTATTATCTTGCCACTTAATTGAATCGGAAAATGAAATATTTTGAGATATTAACAGATTATTAACAAAAAAATAAACAAAAAATAGGAAGTATTTTTTCATGAAAAAAAAATTATTAAAAAAAAATAAAAAAAAAGTAATAAATATTTTCTTAAACGACAAAATTAACTTAATATTGTAATTTAAAATTGTTTTAATGAAAAATTTATTATAATTGCGCATTGTTGATAAGATAAACACTATGGTTAAAAATTTTATAATTTTATTAAGTGCCTTACTACTAAGTAGTTTGAGTGTTCTAAAAGCACAAGATGCACATTTTACACAATTTTATGCGAACTCGCTATACCTTAACCCTGCTTTTGCAGGTGCAGAGCGATGTCCTAAAATAAGTCTTAATTATAGGAATCAGTGGCCTGCTTTAGGTCCGACTTACGTTACCTATAGTGCTTCTTACGACCAACACCTTAATGCACTTCAAGGTGGAGTCGGTTTACATTTAATGAATGATGTTCAAGGTGGTGGTGTAATCAATACAACCATGATTAGCGGTATGTATTCTTACACATTACCTGTAACCCGTAGATTTTTTATTGCAGGAGGTTTTCAAGCTTCTGTAATAATGAAGTCTATTAATTGGGATTTTATTTTTCCCAATATGATACACCCATTGTACGGGCCAATATATGCATCGTTAGAAAATCCCGACATTATTAACACTAAACGTAATTATATTGATTTTTCAGCTGGTTTAATTGCTTTTAGTGAAAAAACATTTTTCGGCGTGGCTGTACACCACTTAACTCAACCTTCCGAATCATTCTTGCGAGGTAGCGATGCTGTATTACCACGCAAACTTACCGTTCACTTCGGTACCGAGGTTAATATTAATAGTAGTAGCTTCCGCCGTGGAGAACTTAAAATAGCCCCGCAGTTATTATTCCACCAACAAGGACAATTCCAATTGTTCAACTGGGGACTATATGTTTCAAGACGCGGTATTGTTGCTGGTTTCTGGGCAAGACAAAACTTTAACTTTAATTACGATTCATTCATTATGCTCGCAGGTTATAAACAAGATAATATTAGATTTGCCTACAGTTACGACTTAACAGTGTCTAATTTAAGAAATTCAACTTATGGAGCTCATGAAGTTTCGGTAGCCTACACTTTTGCTTGCCACGTTAAAGATAAAAAGTTTTCAACAATAAGTTGCCCCATGTTTTAGTTATTAATAAGTTAATAGTATAAATTTATATAATATGAAAAAGAATACTTTATTTATCCTAATGATACTTGCTGGCGTAATTCTAGTAAGCTCATGTAAAAAAGAAGTATCAAATACAACAGGTTGGAATTACAGAGATCCAAATTTTGGAGGCTTTGAAAATCACCCCGGCTACGAACAAGAAACTGGACCCGGATTAGTTTTTATTGAAGGTGGATCATTTTCTATGGGAAGAGTAGAACAAGATGTGATGTACGACTGGAACAACATTCCACGCAGAGTAACAGTATCTTCTTTCTATATGGACGAAACCGAAATTAGAAATCTTGACTATCGCGAATATTTACATTGGTTGTCTTATGTATATGCCTCTGATTATAGATTCTTATACAGAGAAGCATTACCCGATACATTAGTCTGGAGAGAACGACTAGCGTATAACGAACCAATGGTTGAGCTTTATTTACGACACCCTGCTTATGAAGAATATCCTGTCGTTGGTGTTAGTTGGGTGCAAGCTTCAAAATATTGCGAATGGCGTACTGACAGAGTTAATGAACTAATTCTTATGAGAGAAGGAATAATTGACAGATTCTTAGCTCCCCAAGATCAAGCTAAACATTTTAATACTGACGCTTATTTAATTTATGCCGAAAATCTTGACCTCTCAATTGATGAAACTGGTAAAGGTCCTGATGGAAAAATTCAAAACCTTTATGTTGACCCCGCAGTTCTTAAAGCAGGTAAAAAAGGAAATAAACAAAATACAGGTGATGATAGACGCTGGGTCAAAATGGACGACGGAATATTTTTACCTAGATATAGACTCCCAACAGAAGCTGAATGGGAATTTGCTGCACTAGCACATATCGGAAACCAATATAAAGAAAGAATTTACGAAAGAAGACTGTATCCGTGGAACGGACATTATATTAGAAATGATAGCCGAGGAGTAGAAAGAGGATTAATGATGGCAAACTCTATGAGAGGTAGAGGTGATAATATGGGTGTTGCAGGTGCATTAAACGATAAAGCTGATATATCCGGACCAGTTCGCTCATACTGGCCAAATGAATACGGACTATATTGTATGGCGGGAAACGTTAACGAATGGGTAATGGACGTTTACAGAGACCTCACTTTCGAAGACATGGAAGAATTTAGACCTTTCAGAGGAAATGTTTATACCGACTACCAATTATTAATTGACCCTAGAACAGGTGATATCGAACTTACTCCCGAAGCTGAAAATTATTTCGACTATTCAGGAAAAATTTTAAGAAAACCCGTTAGAGATGAAGCTTGCTTTAGCCGCGAAAATTACACAACAGCCGACAATAGAAATTTCCTTGACGGTGATCTCGAATCTTTAATACCACATGGGAACGCAGAAGAATATTGGACAAAAACTGATAGATACGAAACTACCTCAAACGCAACTAGAGTTAATGACCCAGTTGACAGTACATTAACTGCTGAAAATGTTGGCATTATATATCCAGGTGCAACTCTTATGTCTGGGGGTAATGAAATACTACTTCCAAACGGAATTAAAGTTGACCTAGTTAATATGACATATATTCTCCCTACTGGACACGAAAAAACTGCCGAAGGTACTATTATGATGCCTGATGGTTCAACCGTTCTCCCTGACGGACAATTGCAACTCGCTGACGGTAGTATTATTTATCCTGACCAATTCTTTAAGAAAAAAACATCAGAAATGTATAAAGAAGGTTCATGGGGAGAATTTGGAGAATGGGGATTCGGACAATATAACCCAAGCAATCCAAAACTAAATAAAGGACACGGCACAAATAACAATGCTATGTCAACTCTCGTAAGTGATAGATCTAGAGTGTTCAAAGGAGGATCATGGAAAGACCGTGCTTATTGGATGGTGCCAGGAACTCGCAGATATCTTGACGAAAAAATGGGAAGAGCAGACCTCGGATTTAGATGTGCAATGGACAGAGTTGGTGGTCCTATGAAACCTAAAAAATAATACTAATATTAAAACTTCAAAACCCCAGATATTGGGGTTTTGCTTTTTATGACAAATATCGACAAAATATATAGTTTGTTTAAAGAAAGCTCTGGAATAAATACTGATAGTAGAATAATTCAGAAAAATTCTTTGTTTTTTGCACTTAATGGCGACAACTTCAACGGAAATAAATTTGTTGAAGCAGCTATCTTAAATGGCTGTAAAGCAGCAATTTGCTCCGACAAAAATTTAGAAAATAATGAAAATATTTTCTACGTTAAAGACACATTAAAAACTTTACAAGACCTAGCAAATTACCATAGAAAAAAATTAAATATACCTATAATTGCTATTACAGGAACTAATGGTAAAACCACAACTAAAGAACTTATTTCAACTGTATTAGCACAAAAATTTAGAATAGCATACACCAGCGGAAATAAAAATAATCATATTGGCGTACCATTAACTATTTTAGCAATGAATCACACTGTTGATATTGGCATTGTCGAAATGGGTGCCAATCATGTTGGAGAAATTAAAACTTTATGCGAAATTACTGAACCTAACTTTGGAATTATAACTAACATTGGTAAGGCTCATCTTGAGGGATTTGGAAATTTTGAAAACGTAATAAAAACAAAAGCCGAACTTTATGAGTATTTAATATCTAAGAATAATGTCATTTTTTCAAATGCAGATAATCTAATCCTTCAAAACTTACTCCAAAATTATAACTCTATTTTATATGGAGCAAACGATAACATTTTCTGTAAAGGTGAATTTATGGAATTTTCTTATCAAACTGCTGTAAAGTGGACTTCTAAAAAAGAAAAAGGCTTAGCTAAATCTAATTTAATAGGTGCGTATAATTTTGAAAATATCCTTGCTGCAATTACTATCGGACAATATTTCAACGTACCAGGTACCGCTATTGATAATGCTATTGCATGTTATTTCCCTAAAAATAATAGATCCCAACTAATTAAAACTAGTAGAAATAATTTAATCTTAGATTTTTATAACGCTAACCCAACAAGTATGGAATTAGCTATAAAAAATTTTGATAATATTAACGACAATAACAAAGCTCTAATTCTTGGTGATATGTTGGAATTAGGGAATGACTCTGATCTTGAACATAAAAATTTATTAGATAGTATTTCAAAAAAGAATTTTAAAAAAGTTTATTTAATAGGCAACTGCTTTTACAAATTTAATTCTGAATATAGATTTAATTTCTTTAAAACTGTTGAGGAATTTGCAAAACATATTGTTAAAAATCCTGAAATAGGAAAGTTTTTCCTAATAAAAGGGTCAAGAGGTATAAAATTGGAAAAATGTACTGATTATCTTTAATCTAAATTCTTTTTACTGCCCTGATAAATTGCAAATTTATGCAACCTACAATCTAAATTTCCATTATAAAGTTGTATTTTTTTATCTGGTTTCATACCTATTAATTTAAGAGCCGTAATGTCCGAAGAAATTATCCAAGCAACAAACCCAGAATAATCAAATTTTAACTTATCTCCTATTCTTTTATAAAAACCATTTATATCATCTTCTTTTAATCGTTTACCATAATTAGGATTCGCTACCAAAACACCTTTTTCAGCTGGGGCAATGGTTTTAAAAAAATCTGTTTCTTCAACTCTTACATTATTTTCAAAATCTAACTTCGCTAAATTTTCTTTTGCCAATTTAACATTCTTGCCGTCTATATCCGAACCAATAATTAGGGCTGAAGGCTTTATAATTTTTCTTTTTGCCTCATCGTACATTTTTGTCCATATTTCAACATTATAATTTTTCCAATTTGTAAAACAAAAATCATCTCTATAAAAACCAGCAGGAATATTGGCAGCATACATATATGCTTCTGTTAAAAATGTCCCACTACCACACATAGGGTCATAAAAACAATCTGTCTTATTCCAACCTGTCATTTTTATTATGCCAGCAGCTAAAATCTCATTAATTGGAGCCTCTCCAATACACTTATCAAATCCACGTAAATATAAAGGTCGGCCAGTGCTATCCAAATACAAACTACAATTATCCTCATTAATATAAACCTGAATTTTAATATCAGGATTATTAGTATCAACACTTGGACGTAGCCCGAACTTATCACGAAAACAATCTACAATACCATCTTTTGTTTTTTGAGCTACAAAAAGGGTATGATTTAATTTTTGTGAATTTGAAACCGCACTCACGCTAATTGAATTTTTATAATCAAAATAATCAAACCATGAAATTTTTTTAACAAAATCATATAATTGTTGTTGGTTAAAAACTTTCGCAGATTTTATTTTAACCATAATATTTAAAGCAGTTCTTAAATACAAATTACACTTATAGATATCTTGTAAACTTCCTTCAAATTGAACTGCACGATTTAATATCTGAACATTAGAAATATCTAAATCTTCTAACTCCGTTTTTAAAATTTCTTCTAAACCATAAAGAGTCTTTATAACAATAGTGTAAATCATATTTTTTTCTTGCAAAATAAAGAATTTTTTAGAAAATATTAAATAATTAACTAATAAAAATTTGAACAGGAGTATTAAAATTTAAATAAATTTTCTCAAAATGAAAAAGAGTTTACTAATTCCGTTTTTTTTTGCACTTTTGCAAATATGCTTATAAAAATTAAAACATATTTAAACCTTGTTAAGTTTTCGCATACAGTTTTTGCTATGCCCTTTGCTTTAATAGGTTTTTTCTTAGCAAGCAAAGAAACCGGAAATTTTCCCAACTGGCAAATTTTTGTTTTTGTATTATTATGTATGGTATTTGCAAGGAGCGCTGCAATGGCTTTTAACCGTTACACAGATAGCAAAATTGATAAAGAAAACCCGCGAACCGCTATGCGAGAAATCCCGACAAATAAACTAAGCAGAAAAAATGCATTAATTTTTACTATCGCTAATTCTATACTTTTTGTAATTACATGCTTTTTTATTAATAAAGCTACTTTTTATTTGTCCCCTTTAGCCTTATTAATTGTATTAACTTATAGTTTTACCAAAAGATTTACATTTTTTTCACATTTAATTTTAGGACTAGGTCTATCAATTGCACCTGCTGGGGCATTTATTGCTGTAAGCTCATATCTTTCAGGACAAATTTTATTACTTTCATCGGCAGTATTATTGTGGACAGCCGGATTCGATATTTTATACTCACTCCAGGACGAAGAATTTGATAGAGAAAATAAATTGTTCTCAATTCCAGCAAAATTTGGAAGACTGAAATCTTTGTATATCTCAGCATTTATACATTTATTGTCTGCAATGTTTATCATATTATTTACTTTAAGCCTTAGTAACAATATTATTTTATTAATTGGCACTACAATATTTTTAAGTTTACTTGTATATCAACATTTAATTATTAAACCTAAAGATATTTCTAAAATCAATCTTGCATTCGGAACTTTAAATGGCATAGCCTCTATCCTATTTGCTATTTTTACAATATTCTCGTTATACTACTAAGCCGAAATAAATTAATAATGCGTAAAGAAAAAATCTAACAATTCTAAAAAATCCTAACCAAATTAAATTTTTAAACGGGAATTTTATAATTCCAGATAAACTACAAGCAATAGCATAAGGAATTGGTAATAAGGCAGCAATAACAATAAATATTCCACCCCATTTTTTTATTTTATCTAAGTGCTCGCTATAATAATTTTCTGTTTTAAGCTTTAATTGTGGTGCTAATCTAATTAACCTTCCAATAAAATAAGCAGAAATGCTACCAAAATACGATATAATCCCTAATAATCCAACCATAAGCCAAAATTTATCAAATTCCGAGACCCATAAAATAAAAATATCAGGGGGAATCATGCCCAAAACGCTTTCCGAAATAAAAAATACTATAAGAATAAAAAAAAGTGAAAAATTATTAATTAAAAATTCAGGAATTTCTCTAACACTGATGATATATGTGTCAATTATTAAGGCAACTAAAACAACTAATATTATTACACCTAAAACTTTAAGCAAATTTGAAAAAACAAAAGAATAAAGCCCGCTTGATTTGTAATAGCGATTGTATGTATTTAATGAATTTAAAAATGTTCTTTTAGGCTTTTTCATGTTGCAAATTTATATTTCTAATTGCAAATATTTATATTATTTTTCACTAAAGGCATATTAATTGTTAACAAAATAATTTTAATAATATTGTATTCGTTGTTTTATTAAATTAGTTTTTTAAAATATCTTTGTAATGTAATGTTTAAAATGGAAATTAAAAAGCAAATATTGTCAATCATATTACTTTTTTTCATTTCATATTTGCATGCACAATCTTTTCAAGATTTTTGCAACGAAATTGATGATAAAAAAATTATAAAAAACTTTAATAAAGCCATAGACCTTTTAAATTCTAAAAAATATGACGAAGCTGAGGTAGTTTTATCAAAAATTATTAACACCGAACCTGATTTTGCCGAAGCATGGCTTGGTCTGGCTGAAATAAACTTTTTTAGATATAAAAATGCAATAGACCCAAAATCACAAAATAAATATTACTCCAATTACGCAAAAAATTTAGAGAAAATTGTTTCTATTTGTCCACATTACAATGATTGGTCGATTAATTACACTATTGGCAAAATACTTTACGAAAAGGAAGACTATAAAAACGCAAAAAAATATTTAGATACATACATATCTAATGCAAATAAAACTCAAAAAAATTATAAAGACGCAGAAACCGTACTTGACTTTATAAATACATATCTCGAATTAATTTCAAACCCTGTACCATTTAAACCCGTTATAGTAGAAGGAGTATCTACAATAAATGATGATTTTTTACCTTTAATCGCACCAGACGGAAGCTTGGCTTTTTATACGCATGCCTATATGAAAAAAGATATTAATAGTATTGCTAGCGAAAAATATACAGAAGAATTTAGTGTAGCACGCGCTTTAGACGAGTCAGGCGTTAAATTTTCAGACGGAGAACCGCTTCCATATCCTTTTAATACAGGAAAAAACCAAGGAGCCTCTAGTTTAACTATCGACAACTCAATTATTTATATAACTATTTGCGAATTTGTTTCCAGAAATTATGATAATTGTGATATATATTATTCTACACGCACAGCTAACGGCTGGACAGAACTTATAAATTTAGGACCTAATATTAATGGACAAAATACTTGGGAGTCGCAACCCTCGATTTCGGCTGATGGTAAAACTTTATATTTTGCAAGCATAAGAAACGATAATATTGGTTTCGACCCCAATTATCCAACAAGCGATATTTGGTTTTCTACAAAAGATATAAACGGAAATTGGTCAAAAGCTAAAAACCTCGGACCAAAAATAAATACACCTGGAAACGAAAAATCTCCTTTTATTCATTCCGATAGTCAAACTCTATATTTCTCATCTGATGGACATAAAGGGCTTGGTGGCTATGATATTTTTTTCTCGAAATTTAGAGAAGATGAATGGTCTTTACCTATTAATCTTGGATACCCGATTAATACAAAAGCAAATGACCTCGGATTTGTTGTTAACACACAAGGCACAAAAGCATATTTCGCAAGTAATAAACTCGAAGGCAAAGGAGGCTGGGACATATATTCCTTTGATTTATACCCCGAAGCTAGACCTGAAAAAGTTCTCTTGGTTAAAGGAAAACTTATTAATGACCTAGGCGAAGTTATTACCGAAGCCAAACTCGAAGTTAGAAATACTAGAACAAAAGCTATTTCGGAAGGAATGATCGACTCTCACACAGGTAATTACGCCGTTGCTATTACTAGCGAAAAAGATAAAAAAGATGATTACCTAATGGTTATAAAAAAAGAAGATTACAGCTTTACATCTGCTTTAATCGAAACTAACGAAGAAACTTTTATTACACCTATTAATTTAGATTTCGAAATTAAACCAATTGAAAAAGGTAAAACTGTTGAACTAAAAGATATATACTACGCTACTGCCTCATTCGAAATTGACATAAAATCTTTACTCGTTTTAGACGAATTTTTAATATTCTTAAATGAAAATCCTAGTTTAAAAATAGAAATTAGAGGACATACTGACAACATAGGTAGTTTACAGACAAACCTTAACTTATCTAACAATAGAGCCAAAGCTGTTTACGATTATCTTATTAATAATGGCCTCGAAAAAAATAGACTGAAATACAAAGGATATGGACCAAATATGCCAATAGCTACAAACGAAACTGAAACGGGTAGAGCAAAAAATAGAAGAACCGAATTCTTTATTATCGAAGAATAATAATAATTTTCATGTAATTTCACTAACAAAAAAACGCTGAAGTTTAACTCCATCGTCATTTCATAGTTAGTGTGTGCTAATAATATTAAATAAATTATTAGTTAGGTCAAAAATAATTAATAATTTGCTGAAATCAAAGAGTTTTTTTTGCGATGTAACATTGCTTTATAACAATAATTTTATTAGTTTTGTGATAATTAAGTATTTGAATCTTTAATATTATGAACTATGAAACTAAAGAAAAATCAAAATTGCGAAACTTGCCCTTTAAAATGTGATATATACAAAGCAATGGTAGAAATCGGAGAAGACACGACAAAAATTAAAACCATTCATGCTTTTTACAATAAAAATGAATATATTGTTAAACAAGGAACTAATGCCAGCCATGCTTTTTTTCTAATTGATGGAACATCAAAAATATTTATTGAGGGCTTAAATCAAAAGAACATAATTTTGTATTTGATGACACCAAACTCTTATATAGGATTATTGTCATATTTCGAAACACCTTATTATTTATATTCGGTAAAAGCTATTGAGCCTTCTCAGCTTTGCATGGTCGAAATTGAATTTGTGAAACAATTATATTTAAAAAATCATAATTTTCTTTTAAATTTGAATAAAGCCTTTGGAAAATCGGTATCCCAAATTTTAAATAAAATCATAACTCTAAATCAAAAGCACATTAGGGGAAGAATTGCTGATAGTTTATTGTATTTAGCTCAAGTTTACAAATCAGATAACTACGAAATGAAGCTGTCGCGAAAAGAGCTTGGAGAACTTTCAGGTATTTCTGAAGAAAATGCGGTTAGATTACTTACCGAATTTAAAAATGAAAAAATTATTGAAGTTAAAGCAAAGAAAATAAGCATTTTAGATAAGCATCTTTTAATGCAAATTAGTATCCTTGGATAAAAAAAGACTGCTCAAAATATTGAACAGTCTTAAATCTTTTCTATAAAAATACAAATTAGAATCTTTTTTCTTTAATTCTTGCTTTTTTACCTGTAAGTCCGCGTAAATAAAAAATTCTTGCTCGACGAACGTGACCATGTTTATTTACCTCGATTGCTTCTAAAAATGGCGAAGCAAAAGGAAAAATTCGTTCTACACCGAATGCTCCTGACATCTTGCGAACTGTAAAAGTAGCTGTATGTCCTTCACCATTTATTTGCAAGACAACACCTCTAAACTCCTGAATACGCTCTTTATTACCTTCTTTAATCTTATAACTGACAGTTATGGTATCTCCAGCTTTAAATTTTGGAAAATTTTTCTCAATAGCCAGACTCTGATTTAAAACATTCATTAATTCCATTACAAAAAACTTTAAATATTCCTA
>CAYRQZ010000002.1:11880-83453 GCA_964426585.1 uncultured Bacteroidales bacterium
CTGATACTATTAAAATTTATTTTGACATAAACAGCTCTAAAATTAGTAACACTTACTTTGACGAATTAAAATCAATTTCTAAAAGAGATATAAAAAATATTGAAATTTTATCTTACACCGATTTTCTAGGTTCCAAGGATCATAATTTGAATTTATCCCAACAAAGAGCAAATAAAGTAAAGCAATTTCTTATTTCGTTAGGTATAGATCAAAAAAAAATAATATTGTGTGAAGGTAAGGCTATTCATAAAAACAGTAATGCTAATAATAGAACAGACACAACAGATAGAGGTATCCCAAAGCATCGTTTGTCCGAAATTATATTTGTTTATAATGAAATTGAAAACACTAATAAATATATTTACACAGATACTTTTAATTTAAAAAAAAACAAATACATTGAAAAAGACCACACTGACTTAATGAGTGTAAAAGCAGAAGATTTAAAACAAGGGCAAAAATTTATTATAAAAAACATAAATTTTAAAGGGGGAACTCCTACATTTCTTCCACAGTCGCAAGAACCCTTATTTGAGCTTTTAAGAATAATGAAAGAAAACCCAAACTTAAACATCGAAATCATTGGTCATATTTGTTGCGAATTAAGCAATGGAGCCGATGGATACGACTACGTTAATCAAAACGACAAACTTAGCTATAATAGAGCAAAAGCGGTATTTGATTTTTTAGTAGAAAATGGAATAAACGAAACCAGAATGACATGCAACGGAATGAGGTCTAGTCAAAAACTATATCCCGAAGAAAAAAGTGATTGGGAAAGGCAACAAAACCGAAGAGTTGAAATAAAAGTTCTAAAAAATTAATTTAACCTCATTCCAAGTCCAAATTCTATGTAATCAGCTTTTGAAAAATGACTTTTAAGGCTTACATTAATAAAATATCTTTCTATAAAAGTATAGCGTAAACCAAGTTTAGAATAAATTAATATTTTTTTATCGTCAGAAAATTTGTTGTAGGCATAAGTTCCAAGTTGCATAAAAACACTTAATTCATCAGTAAAATAGACTTCTTGCATAGCATGCAAACCAATTCGGAATAAATCCTGTACTCCTGAATAATTTTCTTCTAATAAATTTCTTAACGAAGTATCAAAAATTAAATTTATTCCACCGCCAATGCTTCGTTTTTTTGTTATTCGTGAGGCAAAATCACAGACAAGAGAATTTATTACATACTTTTTATTCTCGTATGTAGTATTTTCTTTTATCGAAAAGGCATAATATGCAGACACTTCCAACTCTTTATTATATAGGTATGGTAATGTACGCTTGGGCAAAGAATAAGAAAAATTTGAATACAAATATTTCACACCAAGATTTACTGTAACTTGATTTAATCCTAAATTTGGAGTCTCGATTGCACCACTCGAAAAATGATTATACGCAAAACCGCAACTTAAGTATAATGGAAAATCAAAAGGCTTATAGTCTAACAACAGCGAGAAATGTACATGGGCATTGAAATGAGAACCTATTGCAATATTATAATAATTAGAACGTGGGTTAAATTTTTCACTTAAATATCCTAAACCTAAACCAAAACGATATTTAAAAATTAATTTATCTGTTTCAAGGATAGGAACGCCATAAAACCCATACAAAGACTGAGAGAAACCGAATACATTTATATTCCCAAGACCCCCCATCAAATAAGCGACACCCAATTCTGGGAATCTCCATGTATGTTGCCATGGAAGAGAGCCATCTGTCTTTATTGAATAATTTAATTCTCCTATAAAGATATTCTTCTCAAGCAAGTATTTTAATTCTGAGTGGTGAGGGATAGTAAAACCATAATTTGAACGAATTTCAAATTGGTGAAAATGAGAATTGTAACTTTGCGAAAAGCTAAACAATGAAATTAATACATATAATATTACAATAATTATTTTTTTCATTTAACTTCGATTATGGCAAAAATACAAACACTTAACTTAAATTATTCAATTATCGAAAATTTTAGTTAACAATTTTTTTTTAATAATTTTAAACGCTTAAAACACAAGCCAAATTTAATATATTGCTATCACTAGTCTTATAATATCAGGCTTTTAAAGATATTTATTATAAAATTCATTATTTCTGCATAGTTATTAGATAAATTTATTTATTTTTGTGTCTGATATGAAAATAATGGCATGAAAAAAACTATATTTTTAGCATTTTTAGTATTTACTCTCTTATCAGTAAATTCTTGTCGGACACTACGCCCTTCAGATATGTTTTACACGGAAAAAAATTTCCCTATTTCCGATTTTGAGCCCTCAAAAAATGAATATATCATTAAGCCTTATGATAAAATTGCACTTAGAGTTGTTAGTAACACTGGAGAGTCGTTCTTTGGCTCAGGAAGTAACGAAAACACTTCGAGTAATTATCAAAGAAATCAAGATGGTTTTGAATTTCCTGTCGAATTTGATGGTAAAGTTAAAATTCCTATACTTGGCAGAATTGAAATTGCAGGAAAAACTGTTAGAGAAGCCGAAATGTTGCTTGAACAAGAATATGAAAATTACTTTATTAAACCTTTTGTATTAATTAAAGTTACAAACCGAAAAGTTATGATTTTCATGGACGGCGGAACAAAAGCTAGCATTGTGCAAATGCCAAGCGAAAACCTAAGCCTAATCGAAGCCATTGCGCAAGTTGGCGGAATTACTGATATAAGTAAATCGTATAGAATTAAACTGATTAGAGGAGATCTTACTCAAAACCCCGAAATCTTTTTCTGGAATGTTTCAAACCTTGCAGATCTGAAAAATTCTAATATCTTTTTGGAAGCCAATGACATTATTTATATTGATAGTAAACCTCAATATTTTTTAAGAGTTTTAAAGGAAGTTTCACCATATTTAACTTTAGTTACAACATTAGTAACAATATATGGAGTATTTTTTAAACTTAGCAATATTAAGTAAATGGAAAATAATAATATTTCAATATTTAACCAAAAATTCGACTTTAGAACATTTATCACAATATTTAAAAAATATTTGTGGATTGTTTTAATAATACTTATAGTCTGTTTAGCTTGCGGATTTGCTTATTACAGATACTCTAAACCCAGATATAAAGCTGTTACAACAATTCAAATTAAGAGCGAAAATAAAACAAATCAAATTTTAGGGATAAATTCTAACTTAATGGAGAAAGATTTAGCGCCTGTAATTGAATTAATTCGTTCTAACGAGTTTTTGAAGACGGTTGTTTCTTCATTGCCACTCGATATTTCATACTACGTAAAAGGAACCTTTTTATCAACCGAACTTTATGGTAGTACGCCTTTTGAAATTAGTTATAGAGTAAATAATTCAAGTGTTTTTGACCAAATTATCTCATTGGAATTTAATGATTATAAATGTTTAATAAATTATAATATTGGAAATGAAAAATATGAATATTTAATTCAACCCGAAGAGTGGCAATCGGTGTTCGGCATGGAATTATTTATCCATTTCCCCTCAAAACATGATTTGCAAAAAGAATTAGACCCAAAAAACAAAACTCAATATTATTTTACTTTAAATAATACTAACACAATACTTGGTCAAATTTCAAAAAACCTTACAGTTCAAGTTCTTAACGAAACTGCTGGAACAATATTAATTTCATATACAGATTATAACGCTAGAAAAACCGCCGAAATTGTGAATACTATTTCTGAGAAATTTATTGAATTTGACGAAAACAAAAAGAAAGAATCGGCAAATAACATAATTAAGTACATTGACCAGCAAATGGAAAACGTATTTTCTCAACTTAATACTAACGAAAGAGATTTACAAAATTTTAAAATTCAAAATAATATTATCCAAAATAAAGACAGTTACCTTTTAAACAAAACTAATATATATTCTTCACAAATGTCTGAATTAGAAACTAAATTATTAAATATAGATTTCGAAATAATGACTTTGGAAAAGATAATGCAAAAATTAAAAGCAAACCCTGACGTTAACACTTATGAACTTTTAGCAATGCTCTCAGGACAAAAAACAGAAGTGTTTTTGACGAGTATGTTAAATTCTATCCAAGAACTAATAAATAAAAAAGAAATTTTACTTTTTGACTTAACAGCTAATAGCCATAAAGTTAAAATAATAGATGAACAAATTAAAGCTAAAAAAGAAACAATTATAGACTTTACAAATTCAACTATTGAAAGGCTTAAAGCTGAAAAAATCGAGTTAAAGAAAAAAAATAACGAGTTCGAAAAACAAGTATTTTCGGAATCTTCTTACGATGAAATCGAATTTTCACGATTACAAAGACTTTACAGTATAAACGAAGATTTTTACTCACAATTAATAAAAACAAAAGCAGAAACAATGATACTGCAAGCAGGTTATGTTTCTAATAATATTATTCTTGATAAAGCAATTACTCCTTCCATTCCCGATTTTCCAATATTTTCAACAATAATGACTTTTGCTTTGCTAATAGCATTAGTTGTTTCTATTATTTTGTTATTAATAATTTATCTTTTTTATAATAAAATTATTTCAACAGACGATATTTCTAATTTAACTAAGCTTCCAATTATCGGAGGAATACCTCAGTCTAAATTGGATATGGATATTTCGCAAATGATAGTGCACTTAAGACCGAAGTCGATGATTAGTGAATCGTTCAGACATATTAGAACTAATTTAGAATTTTACCAGATTAAAGACAAAGCTAGAATAATTACCCTATCATCTACTGTTTCGGGTGAAGGCAAGACATTTGTTGCAATTAATTTAGCAGCAATTTATGCAATGTCTGGTAAAAAAGTCCTTATTATGGACTTCGACCTTAGAAAACCGAGAATTGACAAATGCTTTAATGTCGAAAATTTTAAAGGAATTAGTAGTATTATTCTCGAAAAGCATAGTTTTAACGAATGTATTATAAAAAGTAAACTCGAAGGACTTGACTTTATAACCTCAGGACCTTTACCTCCAAATCCTTCAGAATTTATAATGACCCCAAAATTAAATAATCTACTAAAAGAGGCTAATAATAATTACGACATTATTATTATTGACACCCCTCCTATTGGAATCGTAACAGACGCTTTGACTACATACAAATTAGCTGATAATCAAATATATGTTTTACGGGCAGGAGTTAGCCCTAAAGCTTTTGTTAACAATATTAATAACTTTATAAAATCAAGCCATCTTGCAAATATGAATATAGTACTAAACGGTATAGAGAGGGGCGCGAGGCGTTTTGGATACGAATACACTACAGGTTATGGAAACCATTCAAAAAATGGATATTATGGTGGAGTTTCTATGAATAGCATTCACAATTCATACTACGACGAAGAACCTAAAAGAAAAAAGAGCGTTTTTAAATTTATTAAAAAGATTAAATAATGAGCTATTACTTAATTATTATATTTGTCATTTCACTTGGATTTAGCATATATTTTAATCATTTTTTAATAAAACACCCCTTAAAGTTTTTTATTAAAAAAGCTAATAAATCTGCAATTAGATTTAGCTCTCAATCTAAACCAATATTTGGAGGAATGAGCTTCTACATTGTATTCTTTGTGAGTATGCTAGCTGTTTCTTTTTTGTCGAATGAATACCTAACAAATGAATATATTTGTCTGTTTTTAATAGTTACTATTTCTTTTTTAATGGGATTAGCAGATGATGTTTTAAGTACCCCACCACAAGTTAAATTTTTTGTGCAAATTTTATGTGCTGCAATTCTTATTTATAATGGAATTTTCATAAAAATTAGTCCTAACGATTGGGTAAATTATACCATAACAATATTATGGGTGGTTGGAATTATGAACTCAATTAATATGCTCGACAATATGGACGGCGTATCTTCGTTAACGAGTTTATCCATTTTCTTAACCGCCTTCATTTATTATTTTTATAATAATTTTGATTTCTTAAATTTAAACTCTATTATACTAATAAGCACAATAGCTTCTCTACTTGGTTTTATTTTTTACAATTGGAACCCTTCTAAAATGTATATGGGCGATAATGGTTCACAATTTCTTGGAATTTTACTAGCTTGGGCTGGCATTGAGTTTTTTTGGAACTCAATGCCAATTTCAGATTTATCTTATGGTTTTAACACTATGCAATTTTTAATTGTTTTACTCGCATTTATTGTTATGATTACTGATACTACTACTGTTACAATAAATAGAATATTACAGAAGAAATCTCCTTTTGTTGGAGGAAAAGATCATACCACTCATCACCTTTACTATTTAGGATTCTCGGTAAGATGGGTCGCTATAACATTCTTTATTTTAAACATTATTGGTTTGATTTTAGCCTTCTTGCTAATCCGCTATGGTGCTTTTATCTCATATTCAAATCTTTGGCTATTTTTTATTTATCCAATCTCTGTTTTCTTATTTTTATATTTAAACACTAAATTTAGTAAAATAAAATAATAATAAGAATATTATGAACAAAAAAAAACTTATGAAAATACCTTTTATAGCAATTCTTGGAATTGGGATAGGGCTAAGTATTGCTAATTATTTTATATTTTCCACAGAAAAAGCCGACAACACGAAACAAGTCCAAAATATCGTAAAAGAAGATAGCTTCCAAGCTCCTTACCAAGTTTATCAACCTTATATTCCTGAGAGTTTAAGTTTTTGTGGGGAAAAAGTTCCGTTAGAATACTTCGACGTTTATGAATCTCTTGATTTTGAGTTAATTGCAAACGCTTTTCGGCATTCTTCCACAATGTTATATATAAAACGTGCCAACAGATACTTCCCCGAAATTGAAAAAATTTTAAAACAAAATGGAATACCTGATGATTTCAAATATCTTTGTGTTGCCGAAAGTGGCTTAGCTAACGTTGTTAGTCCAGCAGGTGCCTCAGGGTTTTGGCAATTTATGAAAGCAACTGCTATCGAATATAATTTAGTGGTTAACAAAGATATTGACGACAGATACAATTATAGTAAATCGGTTTTAGCTGCCACTCAATATCTTAAAAAAGCATATAAAACTTTTAACAATTGGACATTAGTTGCTGCTTCATACAACATGGGCATGGGAGGATTAAAAAAAGATATGGATTTTCAAAAAGTGGATAATTACTGGGATTTACACCTAAACCAAGAAACTGCAAGATATGTGTACAGAATTTTAGCGCTTAAATTAATAATGTCTAATCCTAAACTTTATGGCTTCGATATAGAAGATAAGTATCTGTATAAAAAAATAAAAACTAAGGAAATTATCGTTGATTCGAGTATTAACGATTTAGTTAAATTTGCTTTTGATAATGGAACAAACTACAAAATGCTGAAATATTTTAACCCATGGTTAATGTCACAAACCCTAAATAATCCAAACAAAAAAGAATATACAATTGTTATACCTACAAAAGACGGACGCAAATGTATGAATTTTAGTGATAATAAGATAGAATGAACAAAAAACAAGGATTAATTTCGGTTAAAGGGGCGAGAGTTCATAATTTAAAAAACTTAAACATTGATATTCCTCAACACCAACTTTCAGTTATTACAGGATTAAGTGGAAGTGGTAAATCTTCTTTAGCTTTCGACACAATTTATGCCGAAGGGCAACGTAGGTACATGGAAACTTTTTCTGCTTACGTTAGAAATTTTATTGGCAATATGGAAAGACCCGACGTCGATACTATTTCTGGACTTAGCCCTGTAATTGCCATTGAACAAAAATCAACTATTAAAAATCCACGCTCAACAGTAGGAACAATAACTGAAATTTATGATTATCTACGCTTACTTTATGCGAGAGCCTCAACAGCGTATTCTTCAGTTACCGGCGAAAAAATGATAAAATATACAGATGAGCAAATTATTGACATCATTTTAAAAGATTTTGACAATAAGCCAGTTTATATTTTAGCTCCTATTATTGATGGAAGAAAAGGACATTATAAAGAAACTTTTGAAAATCTTAGAAAAAAAGGATTTTTAAATGCTAGAATTGACGGCGAAATTAGAGAGATTACTTACAATTTAAAACTTGACAGATACAAAACTCACTTTGTCGAATTAGTCGTTGACAAATTACATATTAAAGAACAAGAAAGACAAAGATTAAAAAAATCCATCGACTTAGCTATGAGTTTTGGAAAAGATATAATTATGATCTTAGAAAAAGGAAACGAAAATCCACGTTTTTTTAGTAGATTTTTAATGTGTCCTAGCTCAGGTATTTCTTACAAAGAGCCAGCACCATACACTTTTTCGTTTAATTCGCCTCAAGGTGCTTGTCCAAAATGCAACGGGCTTGGAGTAATTGCAGATATAGATATTTCAAAAATAATTCCAGACGATACTATTTCTATTTATTCAGGTGGAATTAATATCTTAGGGAAGTACAAGAACTCTCTGCCCTTTTGGATTTTAGAATCATTAGCTGATAGGCTAAATTTTTCATTGAAAACGCCAATTAATGAATTGCCTGAAGAAATCATTGATGCTATTCTTTATGGCTATCCTGAAAGTTTAAGGCTAAAAAACACTCCGCTTGGACTAAGCTCGAACTACACAGTCATTTTTGAAGGTATAGTCAATCAAATTAAAACAAAACAAGAAGAAGAAGAAAAAAAATCATCATCAAATAAAGCTACTTTTAGATTTAATAAATTTATTACTTGTCCAAAATGTAATGGTAAAAGATTAAAACCAGAAGCTTTAAATTTTAAAATTGCCGATAAAAATATTGCCGAACTCGCAGAAATGGATATTCGTAAGTTGCTAAATTTTCTTGATTCTGCATTAGAAAAACTCGAAAATAAAGAAAAAATTATTGCAGCCGAGATTATTAAAGAGGTCAAGGGTCGGCTCGGCTTTCTTATCGCCGTTGGTTTAGATTACCTTTCATTAGATAGGTCAGCTAAGAGCCTTTCGGGTGGCGAATCACAGAGAATTAGGCTGGCAACACAAATCGGAAGCCGTCTCGTAAATGTCTTATATATTTTAGACGAACCAAGTATAGGATTGCATCAACGCGATAATCATAAACTAATAGATTCGCTTAAAGAACTTCGAGATAGAGGAAACTCGGTTATCGTTGTCGAACACGACAAAGAAATGATTTTAGAAGCTGATTTCGTAGCTGACATAGGACCCGGTGCTGGACGAAGAGGCGGAAATCTCGTGTTTGCAGGTACTCCAAAAGAAATGGCTAAGTCAGACTCTATTACAGCTCAGTATATTAATGAAAAACTAAAAATAGAAGTCCCCAAAAATAGAAGATATTTAAACGGCAATAAAATAATTATACACGGAGCAAAAGGGAATAATTTGAAAAATATAAATTTAGAAATCCCCATTGGCGTAATGTGCTGTATGACAGGGGTTTCGGGAAGTGGAAAGTCAAGTATTTTAAATAAAACATTAGTGCCTGCCCTTTCAAGACATTTCTACAAATCAAATACTTTTGCTTTAGACTACGATAAAATTGAAGGTATAGAAAATATTGATAAATTTATTGAAGTTGACCAATCGCCAATAGGAAAAACACCACGCTCCAATCCTGCGACTTATACAAGCATTTTTACAGATATTCGCGAATTATTTGCAAGCTTACCCGAAGCAAAAATTAGAGCTTATAAAGCTGGAAGATTTTCATTCAATGTTAGTGGCGGAAGATGCGAAACTTGTAAGGGTGCTGGGGTGAAAACTATTGAAATGAATTTTTTACCAGACGTATATGTTCAGTGCGAAACTTGCCATGGCAAAAGATACAATCATGAAACTTTAGAAGTAAAATTTAAAGGGAAATCTATTTCTGACGTTTTAGATCTAACAATTAATGCAGCAGTAGAATTATTTGAAAATATCCCACATTTATATAAAAAATTAATTGTTCTTCAACAAGTTGGTTTAGGATATATTAGCCTAGGGCAAGCAAGCACCACTCTTTCGGGAGGCGAAGCCCAAAGAATTAAACTTGCTACAGAACTAATGAAACGAGAAACAGGGAATACCCTTTATATTTTAGATGAACCAACAACAGGGTTGCACTTCGAAGATATTAAAATTTTACTCGGCGTTTTAAACACCCTCGTTGATAAAGGAAACAGCATGATTATTATTGAACATAATTTAGATATAATAAAATCAGCCGATTGGATAATAGACATGGGACCAGAAGGAGGCGAAAGAGGTGGATATATTGTTGCACAAGGCACTCCCGAAGACATTATTAAAAATAAGGAATCATTTACTGCACAATATCTAAAAAATGAAATTTAAAAATAAATTTTAAATTTATTTTGCTATTTTATTAATAAACCAGTTATAAATTAGCATCGCAATTACTGTACCAAAGCCAATACTAGCAAAAATAATCCAAAGTTTATAGGGTTGATATGTTGTCCATAAATATTCTGTCAATTTTTGTGGAGTCATATTTAATTGCTCGCAAGCAGAATTAATAAAGTCATTTTGCGAAAATTCATTGCTAATTTGAGGAATATTTAAACCGCGAGAACTCACTTCTATTTTTAAAAGGCTAATTTTATCTGCATATTTTTGATAAACCGAACCCGACAAAATTCCTGCGAGATAATTACCTCCAGCCATTGGTAAAAAGCTATAACCCATATAGAGAGCTGTTTTATCGCTAGGAGCTATTTTTCCAATATATTCAGTAATTTTTGGCGACCCAGCCATCTCGCCCAAACCAAATATTAAAATACTTAAAAACAAAAACATAGGATTATTAGTAAAAAATGTTAAAGACAAACCAATAGTAGAAACAAAAAATCCACTGATTATCGAGTGTATAGGTTTAAGTTTCATAACAAAATAAGAAACCACTATTTGAAAAATTATAATATACATGGCATCAATATTTGTTAACATTTCGGCGGCAATAGTCTTTTCAGGTGTGCCAATTTTCTCGGCTAACCAAGGCCAAAACGAAAATAGTTTATTGTAAACAACAGAAGTATCCATCCACTGATCAATAAAAACAGGTAAAGTATAAAACAATTGATTATACATTGTCCAGAATCCAACAATTATCAATAAAAATACAACAAATTTTAAATCTTTTAATGCGGTAAAAATATTTTTTAATATAATGTAAATTTCTTTCGAGAAACTGTTTTCTTTTTTTTCTCTTTCGGGTTCTTTAAAGAAAAGCAATACTAGAACTAAATTTATTAAAATCACAATAGATGAAATATAAAAAACATATTTCCAATCGTGCTGTCGGGCTAATGAAGCAACAATGGGACCAATAAAAGCACCGATATTTACAATCATATAAAATATACCAAAACCTATTGAAGAAGTTTTATCGTTTGTTGTTTTAGCAACACAAGCTGAAATAATAGGTTTAAATAGAGAAGCACCTATTGCTAAAACTAAAAAAACACTAAAAACGAGAGAAAAGCTATTAACCTGAGCCAAGGCAAAATACGAAACTGCAAGAATACTATAAGCAATAATTAAAACTTTTTTATACCCAAACCTATCCGCAATAGCTCCAGTAAATATTGGCATGAGATATAATAAACCGACAACCGTTCCCATCATCATACCTTTTTGTGCTTGAGTAAAACCTAAGGCTCCCGAATCTGTTGAACCAGTTAAGTAAAGTGCAAAAAGCATAAACATGCCGTACCAAGCCCAACGCTCAAAAAGCTCCATTATATTTGAAACCCAAAATGTCTGCGGATAAAGTTTCAAAAACTTGAAAAATTTTAACATAAGATTTTTCTTTCTGCAAAACTAAAAAAAAATAATAATAAGTTTTGTTATAAATATAATTTTAACTAACTTGCAGTTTGTTGTTATTGATATTATCATGAGGAAGTTTTGTTTTTTAGTATTTAGTTTATTCTATATCTCGCTTTTTGCTCAAGTTGAATTTAGCAAAATTGAATCGTTTTTAAGTAAAGAGGCTAATATCTATACCTATAAAATTGATACAGATATTAAGCAAAATGAAAATGGAGCCTACGGCTTTTGCCTAAAAACTCCTGTTGAATATACTTCATTTGCTATTGGTTGGAGTGCTGGCTCGCAAAATTATCCCGCCGGATTATTTGATATTGTTTATAAAACACATAAGCCCAATAAAGCTTGGTCTAATTTCAATTTTGATGATGGTTCAACTATGCCGAATGAAACAAAATCTGGGTTTTACAAAACAAACTTATTATTCGGAATAGATGAATATTACCACGACTCCTTAGAGTTTTACATTTACCCACCCGAAGGTGAAATAATTAATGAAATTTATCTTATTTTATTAGATATAAATGAAACAAATATTGGCGAAACAGAAATAATAAACTCAAAATCAGGAGCAAAATCTTGTCCTGAATTTCCCGAAATTATTCCACGTAGTGCTTGGTGCAACGGCGTTTCTGCTTGTTTAAATCCAACTTATACAGTTGTTTATCGAAATCCAACCCATACTGTAATACACCATGGGGCTAGTCCAAGTTCATACACCGATGGAGCTGCTGTTGTGAGGAGTTATTGGAATTATCATGTAAATTCTAACGGCTGGTCAGATATTGGTTATAATTATCTTTTCGATAAATACGGAAATTTTTTCCTTGGGCGGCATAACCCAAATTTTCCTAATCAAGATGTACACGCTGCACATGCTGGAAATTCAAATCCATATTCAATTGGGCTTAACTTTTTGGGAGATTCCGACTCGCCTGAAACTGCTCCAACAACTCCACAATTAGAAAAATGTGAAGAATTTTTAGCATGGTGGTACGATTTCAGAGAATTTGATCCTTTATCTTCGGCAAGTATAATAAAACAAAGCGATGGAGTTGCTTCTGTATTGCCACGAATTTGTGGGCATAGAGATGTAAATCCAGGTGGTACAACCTGTCCTGGCAACACTTTATATGCACTACTCTCTTCAATTAGAACTGGCACAAAACAAATTATTGATAATTGCAATGGAAATTTAGACAATATTGCACCGACAACAGAAATTATTAATGCAAGAAATTGGTATAATTCAGATTTTGAACTTAGCTTTAATGACCAGGATAACCCTGAGGGTTCGGGTCTTAACGAAGCTTATTATCAAATTATGGATTTCGATGGAAACGAATGGAGAGCAAATAATGATTACGGTTTTTTTAATGACAATTTTAATGAAAATATAAATAACCAATGGACACAAGTTTCAGGAACTTGGAGCATTTATGCCAACAGTCTAAAACAAAGTAACGAAGCACTTACTAACCCAAATATTTACGCATTAGTGGAGCAAAACTCTAATAACGCGTATTTATATCATTTTAAAATGAAAATTTCTGGTAGTGGAAACAATCGAAGAGCTGGCATTTTCTTTTTCTGTAGCGATCCTTCTGCTTCGTTTAGAGGCGAGGCATATATGATTTATTTCCGACTCGAAACTAACAAAGTGGAAATTTATAAAGCTTCCGCAGGAAGTATTAGCGATATTATTAAACAAACAAGCTCGCCCTTTGTATCTGAACAGTGGATGGATATTAAAATTACATATAATCCAAATAATGGGAATATGAATATTTTTATTAACGATAATCATGTATTGTATTGGAAAGATTTAAACCCACTCACTACCGGAACCGGAATTTCTTTTAGAAGTGGCTCATGTATTGTTGAATATGATGATATGAAAGTGTATAAAAACAGAAATGATAATATTAAAGTTTTAACAGGAAACGAAAATTCTAAACAAATACGCTTCGAAAGCCCTAATTCTCAACAAGAGGCAGGCAGAATAAGAACCATAGTAATTGACAACGCAAATAATTGGTCAGAAAGTGTTTCGAAAAATATTTTTACAGATTTTCAAATACCGACTACTGACATTGAAGTTAATCAAGAATGGCAAACACAAGACTTTAATGCATATTTTTATGATGAAGACCAATTGAGCGGAGTAGAAAAAGGCTTTTTTAATATCTCAGATTTTGATGGCAATAAATGGACTGCAAACAAAAATAATGGGCATTTCTTTGACGACTTCAATAATGGAATTAGCCAAGACTGGACTAATCAAGTCGGAAATTGGACTGTAAATTCAGGAATACTGCAACAGAACTCCGAAACAGAAGGAAATTCAAATATTTTCGCATATTTACAACAAAACTTATCTAACAAATATCTTTACGAATTTGATTTAAAAATTGAAGGCAATAATGATAATAAAAGAGCAGGATTTCATTATTTTTGCAATAACCCAGAATCAGAAAACAGAGGAGACGGATATTTTGTTTGGTTTAGGTTAAAAAGCCAAGAATTAGAGTTTTATAAAGTTATTAACGATGTGTTTTCATTGAAAAAAGCAGTAAAAATTAATTTTGAGGAAAATACATTTTATAATATCAAAGTTATTTATGATAGGGTAAGCGGTGAAACTTATGTTTATCAAAATAATAACTTAATAGGTGAATATAAAGACCCAGAACCATATTCCGCTGGCACATTCATTTCATTTCGTAGCGGAAATTCAAAAATGTTTGTCGATAATTTCAGAACTTTCCGTTCAAGATATTCAAACCAAAATACAATAATAACTTGTGCTACAAGCCAGTCGGATGTTAGATACTCAAATCAAAGTCCCGAAAGCCCAGCCGCAAAAATTAGTTCTATTTGTATGGACTCAGCAAAAAATATTTCAACAGTAATTACAAAACCTTTTAATATAGACTTTAGTAAGCCTAGTACAATTTCTATCGTAAATGATGGATTAGGACAAGATTTGGACATTAGTTCCGAAACAACTAGCCTTTCGGCAAATTGGACAGAAAGCTATGACCCAAACTCAGGAATAGATGCTTATTATTATTCCATAGGAAAAACACCAGGCGGAAACGAATTAATTGATTGGACAAATATTGGACATTTAACAAATTTCACGCTAACAAACTTAGAACTACAAATTGGGCAAATATATTATGTTTCGGTAAAATCACGTAATGGTGCAGGTTTATTTTCCGATTTAGCAAGTTCTGACGGGATTATAATTCAAAGTGTAACTTGTCCAGAAAACCAAAATGTATGCTCCAATAATGAGGCATATATTTTAGAAGGGGCTCTTCCTATTGGTGGTATTTATTCAGGCAACGGCGTTATTGGTGGTAATTTTAATCCAGCTAACGCAAATATTGGAAATAATACAATTACATATTATTACAATAGCCAAGAATGTAGTTTTGAAATTTTTGTGAATAATCCGCCTCAAGTATATTGCCCAGACAATTTAATTATTGAACAAAACTCTTCTCCTTTTTCATTAATTGGAGCAAGCCCTGAAGGAGGTAATTACTTTTTAAACGGAACGCAAATTACAAATATAAACCCAGCTAATTTTGCAGAAGGAGATTACATTATTACTTATGGCTATACTGACCAAGAAACACTTTGTTATGCAGAGTGTAATTTTACTTTAACAATTAGCCCTTCTTCAAAAATTGAAAAATTTTTAAAAACAGACTTCGAAATTTATCCAAATCCAAACTCAGGAGAATTTAAAACAACACTGCCAAATAATAATCACCAATATAACATAAAAATATTTAATATTCAATCTCAAATAATTGAAGACCTTAATTATAATATAAATGGAGATGAGATTATTTTTAATTTAAAAAATATTTCTCCTGGTTTGTATTTTATTAATTTTTCAAACTCAGATTATAACATAACAAAAAAAATATTCATAGAATAAAATTGATAGTAAAATGAAATATATTATTAAAAAAATATTTTTATTAGAATTTTATTTAAATTTGTTTTAAATTTACAAAATTAAGCGGATTTTATGACTAAATTTTTAATATTTGTTGGCTTTTTTGCAATTTCATGTTTTTTAAACGCTCAAGAAAATGATTTGAATAGTTTTATTGAAAACCAAAATGCCAAATTAGTTTACGACCAGTCAAAACTTGTTGTAGCACCAAACACTAATGTTAAACTTATTCCCCCCGAGTATTTTGAACTAGAACCCAACATTAACGGATTTGTTCATAAAGGCTCAGCAGCGACAATTCAAATTATCGAAGTTAGTGGAATATCGTATAGAGACGTGGTTGCAGGAATGACCTATGATTACATTGAATCTCAAAACTATAAATATATCGACAAGATTAATTTGCAAACGCATAATGGTAATGACGCAGTTATATTCTTTGTACAATTTTCAAGTGGAGAAATGATTTATGAAAGAGCCATGCTTTTTACAGGCGAAGAAAATACTATATGGGTGAATTTTAATTATCCTCTTAGCATGAAAAAACTATTATACCCCGCAATTGAAGCTTGTTTAATCTCGGTAGAATAATATGAAAATAATTATTAAAATATTAATATCATTTTGCTTATTAAATTTTGCCTTGTTGAGTGTTGGGCAAAATAACACGCTTCATCATCCTATGTATTATTTTTCGCATGATCAAAATATGTGGGGACCTGACAATGCATACGGAATAGATATAAATCATACTTTTTTTGATGTTAACATAAATGAATCTTGGGGATTTTCTCAAATTTCTGAATTTTTAGGACAACAATTTGGAGTAGGAATGAATGTGGGAATTATTGCTCTATTACGCTCTACTTTTGAAGCCCACGGTTTTTATACTGGTAGTTTTAGTTTAGATTACCCTATCGAAACAAGTTTAGAATTTCCCGAAGATTTTAGTTTTAATTATGGAGGACCAGCAACTATACATACTTCATACGAAGTAACAGACGGGTGGGCTTTGGAAACATCTTTCCCTCCTGTTGGAGTTATCACCTTAGATTTTGAATATGAATTTAATCCATTTATGAATATTGTGGTATGTGTTTTTAGTTGCGACACTATTCATTTAATACCGCCAAGCGTAACAATACCTCATACCTTAGACACTCTATTTCACATTAACGGTGAAACACAATATTGTGTTTATCCATGCTATGTTGGAGACCAATTTACATTTTGTCATGACTATGAGTTGCCCGTTGATATTAATTTTACTGATTTAGTCGGCTTTCAATTTGAAGCCCATGTAGATTTGCCTTATGTTATTACAAACGACTATATAGAACCTGGCAGTAATTGTTTGATAGCCAAAGGCGAAGATCCATACATGGATATTGAACTAGATGTTATTGGATTTTTATATATTATGGCGGGATATATTCCACCTCCCGAAGGACCACAAATTCAAGAAGCTATAGCCTTCCTCAATGACACTCTACAATACCCGATTAACACGCCATTAGGTGATATTATATTTCAAATTGAATATTCGCTGTTAAGTGTATTTTTTGTTATTACTAACACTTTACACCAAGATATATATTTTTGCCCGACTATTTGGCTAAGCCTCGATTTCCCCGTAGAAATGCCTTATGTTGTTACTAACCCTCAAAACTCTAACCAAGTGATAGAAACAGGTTTTGGTAACGAAATTACATTAGCAGTAGGTAATGACTTAACAATAACCTATCCTTGCCATGACTGGGATTCTATGTATGTCGGGGTGAAATACAATATTCAACCTACAATTCGTAACCACACTTGGGATAGTATTGCATTCTCATTTGTAATTGAAGCACTTAGAGCTTCTATTTCTATTATCACACCATTTAAGTCGCAAATTGCCGAGAATATTATGCCTGAATTTCAACTACCCATACAAAGAGAAAAACCAATTATTTCAAGTTCTATTCCAATGGATTCTTATTACGAAGATGAAGAGTTTATTCAAAGTTTAGAAAAAGACATAGGACCTTGGGATATTGGACCATTATTTCAATGGACTATAAACTTGGGGTATGTACCGGTTACTTGGTTTGACCAAACTTGGGAGTTAATGCATTTCGCAGAAGATTTAGTTTTTCCAGGAACTTATATTAGACCTTACGATAAATCAGAAGTTAATTCTCTTTTATACACCGAACAAGCATTTTGTTACGGTGAATCTTACGGATATATTTATGCCGAAGCCCAAAACGGAATAGCACCTTATGATTTCCAGTGGTCTAACGGACAATTAACACAAAATTCATTTACAGATACCGATAGTATATTTGGAATTCCAGGATATTATACAATTACCGTTACAGATGCTCAAAACTGTAAATCTTTCGACTCAATTGCAGTAGCAGTTAACCCCCCGATAATACATCATTTAGAGGCAACAAACTTAAATTGCTATGGTTATTATACCGGCAGTATTACCACACAAGTTACTGGAGGGACTTTTCCTTATTTCTTTGAATGGTCAAATGGTAGTAATCAACAAAACCCAAATAATTTAAGTTCGGGCTGGTATTATGTAACAATTTCAGACTTTCGAGACTGCTCAGTTAGCGATTCCATCTTTATTACTCAACCTTCATCACCGATTAGCATAAGTTATGTTAAAACAGACTTGCCTTGTCATGGAACCGACTTTGGCTCCATTGATATAAATCTTGCAGGGGCAACGCCTCCATATAGTATTTTGTGGAGTACAGGACAAACATATCAAGACTTGCACAATCTAAATGCAGGGACTTACACTATTTCTGTAACAGACGCCAACAATTGTACATGGGCAGAAAGTATCACTATTATTGAGCCAGACACTTTAATTGCAAACATCAATTCCTCGAATATACCTTGCTTCGGTTTAGATAATGGCACTTTAAATGTTCAAACCCTAGGCGGTACTCAACCATACACTTATCATTGGTTTCACGACTCAAATCAACATTCAAACATTATTACAAATTTGCATCCAGGGTATTATTTCGTGTCGGTTGTTGATGCAAACGGCTGTTCAGATACTGCAAGTACTTATATTAGCCAACCAAACGAATTACTAATTTCTGAAATTATTCATAATGTAAGTTGCAAAGGTGGACACGATGGATATATAATTATTAGCGCAACAGGCGGGGTTCCATATTATAATATTGCGTGGAGTAATAATTATCATTCCGATTCTATCGGAAATCTTCCTATTGGCAATTACACAATTACTGTTACCGACCAAAATGGTTGTAAAAACATTCAAACATACAGTATAACTGAACCAAGCAATAATTTAAACTCTATTTTTACAGAAATAAATAATGTTAGTTGCTTTGGATTTAGTGATGCAAACACAAATGTAGCACCAACAGGAGGGACACCGCCATATTATGTTTATTGGGAAGAAGGCGTTGAACAGCAAAATTTTACAGGATTAAATATGCTTGCAAATACTTATTATAATATTACTGTTGTTGATATAAATAATTGTACCTACTATGATAGCATTAAATTTACACAACCGCCTAAATTAATTTTAACAGGCAATACAAACCCTGTTGAATGTGGTAATCTAGCAGGTGCAGGAACTGTTTTCCCAACCGGAGGAACTCCGCCTTATTCATACTTATGGCCTAATAACGAAACTACACAAACTGCAATAGACCTAAGCTATGGGACAAATTATGTTTCGGTTACAGACGCTAAAAACTGTATTGATAGTTTAGCTTTATTCGTTGATAAATCTGGAAAATTATTCGGAACATATTCAATTATCCAAGCAAATTTATGTTACCTCGATAGTATTGCTGTTGTTGTTGCCGAATTACCAATGGGAAAACAACCTATCAAGTTTGTTTGGTCTAATGGCTTTGTTGGTGATACAGCTAGAAGATTACCTGCTGGAGAATATCTTGTTTTTGCTAAGGACAAATATAATTGTAATGATACTATTAAAGTTATTGTAACTCAACCCGACTCTATAAGTCCTAACTTTATATTTACAAAACCGTCTTGCTCGAAAATTTATGATGGAGAAATTGAAGCTAAACCAACAGGAGGAACACCAGAATACTCGTATATTTGGAGTAATAATTCTGAAAAAAGTAAAATCTCTGAACTAAGAGATGGAAATTATTACTTAAGTATCACCGACTCAAATAATTGCGTTTTTATTTACGAGATTAATCTCGAAGAAGCTAATTATTGCATTACTATTTACAACACAATTACTCCAAACGGTGATGGAGTTAACGACTCTTGGATTATTGAAAACATTGATAAATTTCTGAGAAATGAAATATGGATATATAATAGAAACGGAAATTTAGTTTTTAACACCGAAAATTATCAAAATGATTGGTATGGAACTTATAATGGAAAAGAACTCCCAGAAGGAACATATTTTTATATTATTGATTTAGGAGAAGGCAAAGACCCATTTAAAGGGCATATAACAATTATTAGATAAAATTATGAACTTAAAGAATTATTATATATTTATTTTATTATTGATAATTAGTTTCGAATTATCAGCTCAGCAAATTGCACAGCACCGCAATTATGCTTTTAATATTCCTAACCAAAACCCAGCGGCAATAGCTATGTCGGAAATACCTGATATAATGTTAAATCATAAAGCACAGTGGCTCGGATTTAATGGAGCGCCAAGAGTTTCATCATTATACGGAAAGTATATTTTTAGAAATGATATGGGAGCCTCCGCAAGTATTTTGAATGACAGGATTGGGCTTACTCAAAAATTAAATTTAAATTTAAATTACGCTTACATCTTACACACCGAAAATTTTAATCTTAGTTTTGGCTTTGGCTGGAGCTTCTCTCAATTAAAATTACTTTCTACGCAAATAACAGTTTATGAAACAAACGACCAAGTTTTAAACTTAAATGCAAATGAAAAAATGTGGAAACCTGATGCAAATGCGGGAATAATTATTAATTCCAATAGTTTTTTTGCAGGTTTTTCAATTTTACAACTTCTAAAATCAAAATTTAGTTTTAGTGGTAGGTCTAACGATATTCCAGGATTAATTAGAGATTCACGACACTTTTTTATTACAGGAGGATACCATATTAATATTAATGAATCTCCTCATATTATTACGCCTATTGTTAATCTATATTTTACAAAAGCAAGCCCTTTTAAATTTGACATACTTGCAAATTATAGCTACAACAACACTTTTAGCTCATCATTAGGATTTAGCAAATCTGATGCAATCGTGTTTTCACTAGCTTATAAATATAATAAATTTACAATTAACTATGCTTTCGATTTTGTAATTTCGAGAATTAGAAATGTTAGCAGCGGAACTCACGAAATTACTCTTGGAGTATTCTTATTTGATAAAAAAACCAATAATATTACTAGTCCAATGTTTTAAATAAAAAAAAATAAAAAAAAATTGAGGTTTAATAAAAAAGTAGTATATTTGTAAATGTGAATATTGTTATTATAGCAAAATTTTAACTTTTTATTATGAAGAAATTTTTACCATTTTTAATCGTGATAACATTAGCAGGAACATTTCAGCTAAAAGCTCAACAACTTCCATTGTATAGTCAATACATGCTAAATGATTTCTTTTACAACCCTGCAATAGCAGGATCAAAAGAATTTTCTCCAATCCTTTTAAGTATTCACAAACAATGGATTGGAATGAAAGATTCACCTTCGACTCAAACATTATCAGGGCACACTATGCTGGCAAACAATAATGTAGGTTTAGGGGCTATCATCTTTAATGATAATTTCGGACCAGAAAATCATATCGGAATTCAAGCAATTTATTCGTACCATTTCCATATTGATAGATTGAATAAAATTTCTTTAGGACTTGCCGCTATTGCTCAGCAGTATAAAATGGACCAAAGATTTTTTAACCTAACCATATTTGATGACCCTGCAATTACTTACATGATAGAAAAAACTATTGTACCAGATGCTACTTTCGGAGTTTATGCCTATGGTAAAAAGTATTATGCTGGTATTACAGCTTCACACCTTTTTCAATCAAAACTAAAAATTAACAGAAACATTGATGATAACAAAATGGTTAGACACTATTTTGTTATGGGAGGATACAAATTCTCATTCCCTAATTCACCTCAATTTGAATTGGAACCATCTGTATTGATGAAAACAACCGAAATTACTCCACCACAATTCGATATTAACGTAAAATTCTTTTACGATAAAGACTATTGGTTCGGAATGTCGATACGACCTGGAGATTCTTTTATTACCAGCCTAGGTTTTAAATATAATCAATATTATTTTGGTTATGCTTACGACTTTACTTTCAGCGACTTATCCTCTTATACTTATGGCTCTCAAGAAATTATTTTCGGAATGAATATCGGAGAAAATACTCGAAAAAGTAGATCTTTCTTCTAAAACCTGAAAAAATATTATAATAAAAAAACGAGTTAGCTCGTTTTTTTTATAATATACTGCCGATAAAATTTAATAAATCTTCTTTACCTTGTTTTTTTTCAGAACTAGTAATAAAATATTCAGGAATAGTCTCCCAAAATTCAGAAAGTTTTTCTACATAAATGTTAATATTGTTTTTCAAAGCATTTACACCTAACTTGTCGGATTTTGTAAAAATAATTTTAAACGGAACAGAATTTAATCCAAGCCAATACATATAATCTAAATCAATAGTTTGAGGGGGAATTCTACTATCAATCAAAACAAATAAACAAACTAAATTCGGACGTTTTAACACATAATCGTTTATCATTTTGGCAAATTTTTCTCGCAATTTTTTTGAAACCTTTGCATAACCAAACCCAGGTAAGTCAACCAAATACCAAGAGCCGTTGATAATAAAATGATTTATTAATTGAGTTTTACCAGGACTTGAAGAAGTCTTTGCCAAACTAGCTTTATTAGTCAACATATTTATTAATGACGATTTTCCTACATTAGAACGACCAATAAAAGCAATTTCGCTAATATTATTATTAGGACATTTAGTATAATCTTGATTCGACATTAAAAACTCTGCAGTATTTATTATCATCTTTACTTATTTGCAATTAATTTTTCAATCTCATTAAATAGTTTCTGCTCATCAAAGGGCTTGGCAATTATTTTTAAGTTTTTATCAACTAAATACATTATTGGCGTTGCATAAATTGCATAATCTGTAACAACTTTTCCGCCCCAAGATTTATAATCACAAACAACATCCCAAGGAAAAGGATTATCTGCCAAAAACTTATTTAATTCAGAATTTTCCGTATCTAAACTAATTGCTATAATATTGACATTAGCTTTATCGAATAACTGTTTCGACTTACTAAAAAGAGGTAATGTGTTCTGACAATGACCGCACCAAGTTGCCCAAAACAAGACTAAAGTATAATCCGATTTCATTTTCGACAAACAAATAGTTTTTCCACTTATTGAAACAACATTAAAATCAGGAGCAAGTTTTCCCAAACCAAGTTCGGTGTTTGATTTAATTCTTGATTTCAAATTATCGCTTGCATCACTACACATATCACCAAATTCATAACTTAATTTTGCAGCCTGTTCGCTAAGCCCGATAGTTTCAAAACCATTTAACAAGTATTCAAAAATCGTATTAAATATTAAAGGTTCACCAAAAAAAATATGATCTAAAATATCCTTACCTGCTATATAATATTTATCAGGATTATTCGCCTTAAATAATTTTAAATAATTTAACACAATTTTTTGATATGCATTAGAATTTAGCATGGCAAGATTAGTAAAATCAAAAGATTTTAAATATTCTTTTCGATAAAAAGCAAGTTTTTTAATTTCATCATATTTTACTGGGGCTTGAATTTCCGTAAAATAACTTAAATACTTGCCTGCAAAACTAGTTGGATTAAGTTTTATTACTTGTTTTAATAAAGCATTTTTCTTAGTAACAAGGTTTCTTTTTTCTTTCTCTATTGATACTAAAAACTTTTCATCAGGATATATACCTATAAATTGATCTAAAATTTTTATTTTATAATTATATAAAAACTCTTCTTTCAAAAAAGCATATAGCTGGCTATTTTCGTTAGATTTAATAACCTTCATATTGAAGACAGGGTTTTGATAATTTGTTAAAACTTGAATTGCTTCATTATTATAAATAATATCAAAATATTCATCATTATCTAGATACACCCTATATAAGCCAGACTCTTCGTTACTAAAGCTATACTCGAAAGAAGAGTTTACGTTTGTTCTTACAGTTCCGAGAAACTTAGATTCGTCTCCAAATTGGGTAAAAACTTTAACTTCTCGATGCGAATAGTTTTCAATTTTGCAAGACAATTTATATTGAGCAAAGCTATTAATGCTTACTAAAAAAAATAAATACGCTAAAATTTTAATTTTGTTAATCATAAATTTAATTAAATAAAAAAAGGCTGCAGAATAAATTCTACAGCCAAAAGAATTAAACCATAAAATTACTTTTTACAAGTATCACAATATAATTTTTTTATTCGAGTATTCACAAAAGTCTGAACAGATAATTTATCTCCTTTAAACAAGCTACAGAAAAACTCTGGATCTTGTTTTTTAATCATCTCCATAACATTTACAAAATTATTAGAATGAATTTTATAATCGACTTTTGAACATGCTGTAGCATAAGTTGTTAAATAAACAAAAGGAACGTTTTTATCATAAATCCATGGCTCTAATAATCTAACAGCAAAATTATAATCAGCATGAATAAGAAAAACGCTAGCTAATTTTAAAGAATTTTCCCAGGTTAACTCATCAATTTTTATTATATCTTTAATTTTATCCATTGTTTTAATTACTGTTGGATGATCATAGCCGAGAGAATCTTTATAAATATCCATTATTTGATATTGCAATTCAATATTCAATAAATCGACTAAATCAACACGTAATGCAGTATTATACATTCTGTCAATTCTATTTTGCAAGTTTTGTTGCACACGTTCATTTTCTAAATCTGTAAGTAAAACTTCACATAAAACATCATTAAAATCGACATAAATATTATTTTGGTCTATTTTGTTTAAATCATCAATTTTAGTCATATAATCTTCGTCAAGAATATCCATATAAATAAATTGAGTTAGCCAAATTTTATTCATATTCAGTCCGACATATTCTTTACCCTGCGGGATTCTCATGTCAGTAACTGCATTAGAGTTATATCTTCCTTCAACCACTCTTTTCAAAATATATTTTTGAATAGACAAGGCAGTATTTAATTGTCCAGCTTCGACAGCTCTGTTAAATTGAGTCAATACATATTTTTGTTCTTTTTCACCGTCAATATCATAAGTAACCCAAATTGTAACGTTTGCATATCTATGATTTTCTAAAAACATTTCCATATCTTTAGCGCGACTATTTACATAAGCCACAGCTTCTTCCAAGTTCATATCGCAAACCGCGTCAAATATTGTGCCTTTACAATCATTCTGTAAATCTTTAAGATTAGCAGCTGTAATAATAGAGTCGACAATACTTGCATTTTGATTTGTTTCTAAGGCTTTTACAATGCTTTGAGCTCTTTTCTTTTGAAGAACAGCATTTTCGGCAACAGAACCTTCAAGCGAAGAATATGCTTCGATATATATTTTATTAATTATAAAATCCGGCTCGTTCAAGGCTGCTAAGACAGGTATCATATCATCTGGTTTATAATTAAATTTACCTTGCTCGAAAGGAATTTTAAAATTTAATTCGCTAGATGTGGCTGTTGGTGCATATTCCCGTATTCCTGCTGGTAAAAGCGTATCCGGTAATAATCCTATTTTTGGTACAAAATCAAAAATCTTACGATCAACCCAAGTCTGTGGGATATTATGACAAACAGACTTTTCTTTTACAATCATTAAATTTAATTCAATATCCTGAGGATTAAACAACACCGGTAATTGTCCCAATACAACTTCTAATTTTGTAACTTTATTCTTTTTTCCTTCGCCTTGTGCAATATTATTTTTATAAATTTTCTTAGAGAAAATCTTTTTTGTCATATATCCTACATTAACCTTTGAAAAATCTGCAATATTTTCTGAATTACACTTATTAAACTGCTCTTTTTGAACAACATCAATGACCAATCCATCTTTGCTAGCTTTTATAAAGCGTTTAAACTTTTTTAAATCATTGTATTTAAAAACTATTTGTCCATTATCGTTAATTGACAAGCCTTGTTGAAGGTCAATGATATTTGGCATTTTCCTAGAAGTTTTTTTACAAACTTTCTCGTTATAAGGTTTCAATCCTTGTGATTTTAGAGAAATAGGTGCAGACAATTCCATTAAACTACCGGCAGAAGGTGCAAATGAGGCATAATTACCCATATACATCGAAACAAATATTTTTTTATCTGAATTATCTATTTTCCCACTAATTCCTGCAAAAAAGTATTTTTGCGAAAACAATTCTTTTGAAAATTTACCTGATTTCCACCTATCCAAAATTTGATTTGCCAAATCATCGTACGTAATATACTCATTTGAAACTTTAATGGTAATTCGTGCCACAACTTCAGCACCTATCCCTGTTCCTCCGACAATTAATAGTCGATCTCTAACAGTAGAATATGCGCCTCGGCCTTCCAAATTAGCCTCACCAATCTCGGACATGATAATTGCGTGTTCTTTTGCCGGTTTTTGAAAAAATTCATGTGCCTCAAATCCTTCTAAACCAATGGAATCCATATAAGTATTAATTTTATAAATTAATACATCTTGCAATAATTTATCATTAAACGAAACTGGATTAATAGGATCACTGCTATAAATATCACCTTCCATAAAAGTTTTTTGTGCTTGGATATTATAACTTAGTGCAAACACAAAAAGCATTAAAATAGTAAAAAACTTTCCCATTATGTATCTTTTTTGATTAATATTATTTTTGATAAAAATAATTAATAATATTCAATATAAAAAAAAATATTTAAGTTTGTCAATAAAAAATAATAAATGAATGATAACATAAGAATAGACAAGTATTTATGGGCTGTCAGGTTGTTAAAAACTCGCAGTTTAGCTCAAGAAAAATGCAATAAAGGTCATGTTTTAGTTGAAGATTCTGTTGCTAAACCATCAAAACTTGTTAAAATTGGAGATACTATTTTAATAAAACAAGCTCCCATTATTAGGTCTTTTAAAGTTTTAAATTTATCAGACAAAAGAGTTGCTGCTAAATTAGTAGCTAACTTAATTTTGGAAATTACCCCTCAATCAGAATTAGATAAACTTAAAAATGTTGAAACAGATTTTATCACCCGCGATAAAGGAAGCGGAAGGCCAACAAAAAAAGAAAGAAGAATAATTGATAAATTAACTAAATCAAACTTATGATAATAGCAGAAAATAAATTTAAAGAAAATATAGTCGAATATATTATATACATAAGGCAAATACAAGATATTATAAGATTATTAAAATTCGATATAACAGAAATTGAAAAGTTTATAATCAAAGAATTTAAGACCAGCGAAAAAATTAAATTAAAAATAAAAAATTGGTATGAAGATTTAATTTTATTAATGAAAACTGAAAACATAGAAGAAAAGGGAGATTTTAGTTTTATTAATGAATTAATTGACGATCTTGAGCTATTAAATAAAAATCTTTTAAGCCAAACAGACTCTTATAAACAGAATGAGTTATATCGCTGGGCAAAACCAAATATTGAACACTTTAAAAAGCTATCGCATAGCCCATATGCTTGCGATGTTAGAGTTTGCATAGATGCTTTACATTCTTTACTATTACTAAGAATGAAGAACCAACCGGTTTCGGAAGAAACCATGCAAGCTATGCAAACATTTAGTAATTTAATGGCAAATTTAGCCCTTGAGTATAAAAAAAGTAAAAACTAATTATTTATACTTCGGATTATAATTTGAAAGATTAAGTATTTTTTGATAATCTGTTTCTTTCATAAGTTCGTCTAAACTAATTTTATTTGTATTCATAAAAGAAATAACAATTTGCAACCCCAACCAATTCCCGGTACGTGGAGGTGAATTTGGTCCAAATTGATATGTAAATGGAGCTGCTCCAACAAATCTTTTTATTGTTAAAGCATCAGTAGAAAACAATAGTTTATTTTCAACAATACTTGTCCACATTTCTCTTTCATAATTATTGCAAAATTGAAGTTGTTCTTCGGTATATTTATTTATCCTTGCTCTACTAAAATCAGGAAACATACAATACAAAAAATATAATTCTCTACCATTGTAAATCATATTTTCAAGTAAATTATCAGATTGCCCGACAAATACAAATTCTGCCTCCGCCCAAGCTGCTAAAACATCTATTGCAATTTGATTTCTTGTCATCTCCAATTTAGAAAAATCTGGAATATTTAACATAGAATAAAGTTCACAATCATTTCCAAGATATTTATCTAAGCCAATTCCAATAAAATCATCTAAAATAACAACAGAATGATTAAAACCAGCTATAAAAGATAATATTCGCGGTATTTTTGTTTGGGGAAAATAATACTTTAAATGCTTAAAGCCACAAGTTAAATCTTCATTTACATCATTTAGTTTTGAAAATTCTTTGTTTACCTGTTTTCTAGCCTGAGAAACAGCGAAATCATTCAAAAATGTACTAACAAAAGTTAAATACGAAGAATTATCCGAACTTCCTATCCCAATAATTTCAGTGTTATAAATATTAAAAAACTCGCCATAGTTATCTTCGATATATGCAATATTTGAATATGAGTTTGGCACTAAAAATTTCTCAAAGTCAAGGTCAAACCTTTCTACTTCAACTTTTAAATCAATATTTGAAACATTTACATAAAAGGAATTTTTTTTAATAATAATTTTATATATTATCAAAGTTGTCAGTAATAATAAGCCTATAGATATATAAATAAAATATTTCTTCTTCATAAAACTTTTATTAAAAATTTATGTTATTTTTGTATTACAAATTTAATTAATTTTAAAAGCCATAAAAATATGAAAAAAATTATTCTTATTTCGTTTAGCCTTCTTTTAATAGGTAATTTATTTGCACAAAAATTATCAGGAGGCTTGTTTGTAGGTCCAAGTATGTCGTGGATGAGTACTGACAGTAAAATTGTTAAAACCGATGGCATGAAGTTTGGTTATAACTTTGGAGCTTTAGTTGACTTTAATTTAATTGACAATTTTGCTATTTCAACCGGTATTCAATTTAATAATTTAGGCGGAAATTTGATATACCCTTATGGAGCTCCTCCAATTCAACCTAAAGAAGGTAATAAAACAGACACATTAGCAGCCGAAGGTAAAATGAAATATAACCTTAACTATATTGCTATACCTGTTGGTTTCAAAGGAAAAACTAATGAAATTGGTTATATAACCTACTTTTTAAAAGGAGGAGTTACACCATTAATCAATATAAAAACATTAGCTAGCTTCCAAAACAACGAAAATATTTTATTTGAAAATACTTTATTAAAAGAAATTAATTTTTTTAATTTAGGCTGGCATCTTGGTGGTGGTATCGAATATTCACTTTCAGGAAATACTCGCATTTTAGCTGAAATTATTTACACAGGTGGACTTTTAGATGTAGATAAAACACCATTATTTAATTCCAATGCTCAAAATTCCACTAATAATCCTAGAGTTGCTCTAAATGACATACATTTGAAAATTGGGATATTATTTTAAAGTTTATTTAACTAACAATAAAACCCGATTTTATATAAATCGGGTTTTTTAATTAAATTATACAATGAAAATTGCTATTGCTCAATTAAACTATCAAGTCGGTAACTTAGAGTTCAATGCTAAAAAAATTATTGACGCAATTATTGCGGCCGAAAACCAAAACGCCGAACTTATTATATTTTCAGAATTATCAATTTGCGGATATATACCTTATGATTTATTGCACTATGACTTCTTTATCGAAGATTGTTACGACAAACTTATAGAAATTAGTAAATATACAAAAAACATTGCTGCTGTTGTTGGACTACCAACAAAAAATTTAAAATCAATAGGAAAAAAACTTTATAATTCGGCAGCTTTCTTATATAAGCAAGAAATTCAACACATCACAAATAAAACTTTATTGCCAAGTTTTGACGTTTTTGACGAAGAAAGATATTTTGAGGAGAATGATAAATTTGAAATTGTTGAATTTAAAAATAAAAAAATTGCGCTTACTATTGCCGAAGATTTATGGGATGAACATAGAATTTGTGGAGTTTTTGAAAATAATATTTTGTTTAAAAATAACCCTATGGATATATTGAATAAATTCTCGCCAGATTTTATAATCAATATTGCCGCCTTGCCTTTTGCTCATTGTCAAATCGACAATAAAAAAGAAATTTTATTTAAAAATGCAATAAAATATTCTAAACCTATTATATATGTAAATCAAATTGGAGCAAACACCGACTTAATTTTTGAAGGCGGTAGTATTGTCGTTAACAAAGCAGGAAATACTAGTTTGAGTTTGGCTAATTTTGAAGAAGATTTTAGCGTTTTTTATATTACTGATATTGCAAATAATACAATTACTACTAATAATAAAATATTAAAAAATGAAAAATATGATATGATTTATCATGCTTTAATTCTCGGAATTAAAGATTTTTTTAATAAATCAGGCTTTAAAAAAGCTGTAGTGGGGCTATCCGGCGGGCTAGATTCTGCCGTTGTTGTTGCTTTATTAGTAAACGCTATTGGCAAACAAAATGTTGATGTTTTATTGTTACCTACTAGTTTTTCGAGCCAACATTCCATTGACGATTCTATTGAAATGGCAAAAAAATGTGGAATTAATTACCATATTGTTAATATTGAAGAATTAAGATTACAATTCTCTAAAAGTTTAGAAAAGGTGTTTGAAAATACGAAACCCGACCTAACAGAAGAAAATATTCAAGCTCGTATCAGAGGTGCAATTTTAATGGCATATTCAAATAAATTTGGAAATATTTTAATAAATACTTCTAACAAAAGCGAAATTGCGGTAGGATATTCAACACTATATGGAGATACTAACGGTGCTTTATCTGTTATTGGAGACCTTTATAAAACCGAAGTATATAAACTTGCAGATTATATTAATCGTAATTCCAACAACATGATACCACAAAATATAATTGATAAAACTCCTTCGGCAGAGCTTAGACCCAATCAAAAAGATAGCGATTCTCTTCCCGACTATGAAATATTAGATAAAATTCTATTTTCTTATATAGAACAAAACTCTTCTATAAATGAAATTATTAACGCGGGGAGCAATGCTCAAATTGTTAATAGAATTATTAAACTCGTTAACAATAACGAATTTAAAAGATTTCAACTGCCACCTTGCCTCAAAATAAGCCCAAAAGCCTTTGGGAATGGGAGAAAAATGCCTTTAAATGGAAAATTTTAAAGATAATTTATTATGAAAATTATTATAAGTATTTGTTATTTTTTAATCTTGCTATCAATTACTTCATGCAACAATAGCAAATCTGATACAAGAAAAATGTTGAAACTATTTGAAAATTACTATAATATTGCGATCGAAGCCTCAAAAGATTCGGTCTTAAACAATGCTGAAATTCAAGAACTTAATAAAGTGAAAAAAGAAATCAATAAGTTTTCAAAACAAATTGACGAAAAATATAAAAACAATCCAAAAAAAGAAACCGAAATGCTCGAATACATGCAAAGCAAAAAAAATATCGAGATTATTAATAATTATCAAAAATCCATAAAATTATTAAAATCTTGTAAAGGCTTTGACGAAATAATTTAAAAATAACTTGCTAACTAATAATTTCATTATTATTAATTTGACAAGTTCTATTGTTTGCTCCTTTAAGATAATTTCAATACTTTTGTAAAAAATATTATAATGATTTTTGTAATTTTAGCAGGCGCTCCTGGAAGTGGGAAAAGTACACATTCGAAACTTATTAAAGAAAAAACAGATTTCGTTCACATTTCTTCTGGAGATATTTTTCGTCAAGAAGCTGAAAAAAATACCGAATTAGGATTACTTGCCAAAAGTTTAATCGACAAAGGTAATTTTATCCCTGATGATATTATATGCAATATTATTGAAAATATCATAAAAGATAGTAATCAAAACACAAAATATATTTTAGACGGCTTTCCTAGAAATTTAAATCAAGCCATTAAATTCAATGAAATACTTCAAAAGCAAAATTTAAAAATTAATGTTTTCATTAACTTAAATGTTACCGAAGAAAACTTAATCCAGCGACTTACCAAACGAGGTATTGATAGCAATAGAGAAGATGATGCAAATGCAGAAATTATTAAACGTCGAATAAAATTATATAAAGACAAAACACAAATTATAAATAATTTCTATCAAAACAATACTAACTTCTTTACTATTGATGGCAACAAGAGAATTGAGGAGGTACATAAAGAAATTTATGAAATAATACTAAGAAATTTATATTAAAATTTATGGCAACAACGAATTTTGTTGATTACGTAAAAATATATTGCCGCTCTGGCTCTGGTGGTAGTGGCTCTACTCATTTCAGAAAAGAAAAATTTGTTGAAAGAGGAGGTCCCGACGGTGGTAACGGCGGTAGAGGTGGGCATATTGTATTAAAAGCAAATGAAAATCAGTGGACATTATTGCACTTAAAATTTAAACGTCATATCTTTGCAGAAGATGGGGAAAACGGAGGTTTAGCCTTGCGAACAGGAGCAGACGGAAAAGACGAAATTATTGAAGTACCTATTGGAACTATTGCTAAAGATGCCGACACGGGTGAAATAATTTGTGAATTAACATCTCATAATCAAGAAATTGTATTAATACAAGGTGGAAAAGGCGGATTAGGAAATACTGAATTTAAAACTGCAACTAATAGAGCTCCTAGATATTCGCAACCTGGAATTAAAGGAATAGAAAAAACAATAATTTTAGAACTTAAACTTTTAGCAGACGTAGGACTTGTTGGATTTCCAAATGCGGGAAAATCAACACTTTTATCAGTAGTTTCGGCAGCAAAGCCCGAAATTGCCGATTATCCGTTTACTACTCTTGTACCAAACCTAGGAATTGTTGCTTATAGAGATTTTAAATCCTTTGTAATGGCTGATATTCCCGGGATTATTGAAGGAGCTGCTCAAGGTAAAGGGCTTGGACACAGATTCTTGCGACATATAGAAAGAAACTCTATCTTACTGTTTATGATACCTGTCGATAGTAAAAATATAAAAAACGAATTCGATATTCTTATCAAAGAACTTAATGAATATAATCCCGAACTAATGCACAAAAAACGTATTCTAGCCATTACAAAAACAGACCTTATTGATGACGAACTTCAAAAACTTTTAAAAACTGAACTTCCTAAAAATATCGATACGATTTTTATATCTTCGGCAACCAACAAAAATATTAATAAATTAAAAGACCTAATCTGGAAAAACCTTACAGACTAATGGAATACATAGAAAATATTGACAGACAAATTTTTCTTTTCTTAAACTCACTAAATACTAGCTGGTTAGACCCAATCATGAGCATATTATCATCATTTTGGATATGGTATATTATTGTCGTTTTATTTATTTTTTTTATTTACCTAAAATTTAAAAAATCATTCTGGAAACCATTAGTTGTTGCAATTATTTGTTTTGCTTTAACTGACCAATCTTCTAATTTAATAAAACATAGTGTTAAAAGATATAGACCTAGCCATAATATCGAAATATCTAACAAAGTTCATACAATAAATAATTATAAAGGCGGATTGTATAGCTTTGTATCGGGGCACGCTTGCAACAGTTTTGGTTTAGCTTTAATTACATTACTTTTTATAAAAAATAAAAAATGGTCAATTTTTGTTTTAACTTGGGCTAGTCTTGTCTCATACTCAAGAATTTATGTTGGAGTTCACTACCCTAGCGACTTATTCTTTGGAGCAGTTTTAGGTGCCTGCATTTCTTATATCGTTTTCAAAACTTATAATTTAATACCTTGTTTAAATTTAAAAAATAACGAAAATTGCCTATAATATAAATAAAAAAATTGAGAAAATATTATATTTAGCACAATTTATTTAGGTTTTATACATATTTTAACTGTTACAAATATAATTTTCAATTATAATATTAAAAACATCACTTTATAATAACTTTTATTAATGTAAATAACTTACATTTGCACTTATTTTATAATCTATATTACTTACTTTAAACTTTTTTTTACTATGAAAACCAAATACATTGACCTTATTGAACAATCATTTGAATTTCCAACCGAAGAGTTTGAGGTTGAAGATGGTGAATTATATTACCATGAAATTCCATTAATGGATCTAGTTAAGCAATATGGAACTCCGATGAAATTTACATATTTACCAAAAATTTCGGAAAATATAAAGAAGGCAAGAGTATGGTTTAATGTGGCTATTACAAAAGCCAATTACAATGGTAAATATGTTCAATGTTATTGCACAAAAAGTTCGCACTTTTCATTTGTTTTAGAAGAAGCACTTAAAAATGACATACATATTGAAACTAGTTCTAGCTTCGATATTGATATAGTTAGAGCTTTACATGACTCTAATCAACTAGATAAGGAAAAGTTTATTGTATGTAACGGGTTTAAGATGCCAGCATATATCGAAAACATTGCTGAACTAATCAACCAAGGCTTTAACTCAGTGATTCCAGTTTTAGACAATTATTCAGAACTAGACCAGCTACTCGAACATGTTGATGGTGAACTTAATATCGGTATTAGAATAGCGTCAGAAGAAGAACCTAAATTTGAATTTTACACTTCTCGGCTTGGCATCGGATACAAAAACATTGTTCAATATTATCATGATTTTATTGAAAATAATCCCAGAGTAAAACTAAAAATGCTTCATTTCTTTATAAATACTGGCATAAAAGATACCGCATATTATTGGAATGAGTTAAATAAGTGTATGAGCGTTTATTGCGAACTTAAAAAAGTATGTCCGGATTTAAAATACTTAAATATTGGTGGGGGTTTTCCTATTAAGAATAGCCTTACCTTCGAGTACGACTACGAGTATATGGCTGAAGAAATTGTACATCAAATTAAAATGGCTTGCGACTCTAACAAAGTACCCGAGCCTGATATTTTTACAGAATTTGGTTCATTTACTGTTGGCGAAAGTGGAGGTGCAATTTATTCGGTTGTTTATCAAAAACAACAAAACGACAGAGAAAAATGGAATATGATTGACTCGTCATTTATAACAACACTACCCGACTCGTGGTCGATTAACAAACGTTTTATTATGCTACCCGTAAACAAATGGGAAGCTCAATACGAAAGAGTTTTTTTAGGCGGACTTACCTGCGATAGCGATGATTATTATAATTCTGAACAACATATTAATGCTATTTATTTACCCGAGTACGATAACGAAACTCCTTTGCATATTGGCTTTTTCAACACAGGTGCATATCAGGAAGCTATCGGAGGATTTGGTGGAATACAGCATTGCTTGATACCAGCACCGAAACATGTATTAATTAGCAAAGACGAAGACGGTAAAATTACTACAAGATTATATTCAAAAGAACAATCTTATAAATCAATGCTAAAAACTCTTGGTTATACTTATTAAGTTTTTTATTTTTGATACTTTTTAAATACTAGTTATGGGCAAAAGAACTTATGCAGGTATACCCGAAGAATTTGCAAATTATGACGAAGCGAAAGTTGTAATTTTACCTGTTCCTTATGATGGCACATCTACCTGGGGTAAAGGTGCCGACAAAGGTCCTGAGGCTTTTTTAGAAGCTTCTGAAAATATGGAAATTTATGATCTAGAATCTGATACTGAAGTCCATAAACATGGAATTTGGCTAAGCGAGGAATTAATTTGTGATGAAAATCCCGAAATTATGACCCAACAAATTAAAGAAAAAACTCTAAAATTCCTTTCCGATGGTAAATTATTTACAATGATTGGTGGTGAACACTCTATAAGTATTGGTGCAATTATGGCTTGTACCGAAAAATTTAATAATTTATCGGTTTTACAACTTGACGCTCATTCAGACCTAAGAGACGAATACAACGGAACTGCTTTTAATCATGCTTGTGCAATGCACTGGGCGTCTAAAAATACTAATTTAGTGCAGGTCGGAATTAGAAGCATGGCTATTGAAGAAAAAGAATTTATTAATAAAAATAAAATTTTCTATGCCGAAGATATTGCTAATAGAAACAATTGGCAACAAGAAGTTATTGATAAACTTAGCGAAAATGTTTATTTAACTGTCGACTTAGATTATTTCGACCCTTCAATAGTACCGGCAACAGGAACGCCAGAGCCAGGTGGATTACTATGGTATCCGAGTTTAGATTTATTAAAAAAACTTGCAAAGCAAAAGAACATTATTGGGTTTGACATTGTTGAACTATCTCCACATCCAGCGCATCCTGCCTCAAATTTTTTAGCAGCAAAATTATATTATAAAATATTAACTTACATTTTACAAAAATAATGGAAGCAAAAGGAACAATTTCAAAATTTATTGAAGAAAACTTCAAACATTTTAATGCAGCTAGCTTAGTTGACGCCTCAAAAGGCTATGTAAAACACTTGAACGAAGGTGGAAAAATGATGATTACCATTGCTGGTGCTATGAGTACAGCCGAACTCGGCAAAACATTAGCAGAAATGATTCGTCAAGATAAAGTGCAAATAATTTCATGCACAGGTGCAAATCTCGAAGAAGATATTATGAATCTTGTGGCGCATACTCACTACAAAAGAGTGCCACATTATCGCGACCTCACACCACAAGAAGAATGGGATTTAATGCAAAACGGCTTAAACAGAGTTACTGATACTTGTATCCCGGAGGAAGAAGCTTTTAGAAGATTACAAAAAAATATTTTTAAACAATGGAAAGCAGCACAAGACAAAGGCGAAAGATATTTTCCTCACCAATATATGTACAAAATGTTGTTGAGTGGAGATCTGGAACAATATTACGAAATCGACACTAAAAACTCTTGGATGCTTGCAGCAGCCGAAAAAAACTTACCTATTATTGTACCAGGTTGGGAAGATTCTACTATGGGAAATATTTTTACTTCATACTGTATTAAAGGAGAATTAAATCCCTCTACAATGAAAACTGGTATAGAATATATGATGTTCTTAACAGAGTGGTATCGCGAAAATTCGGGAGGAAAAGGAGTAGGTTTTTTCCAAATTGGCGGAGGAATTTCAGGAGACTTCCCAATTTGCGTAGTACCAATGATGTACCAAGATTTAGAATGGGAAGATGTGCCTTTTTGGGCTTATTTCTGCCAAATTAGCGACTCTACAACTTCCTATGGCTCATATTCAGGAGCCGTCCCTAACGAAAAAATTACTTGGGGAAAACTCGATATTAATACACCAAAATTTATTATAGAATCTGACGCAACTATTGTGGCTCCTTTAATCTTTGCTTGGATACTAGGATATTAATCTTAAATATAATTTAAATTTAAGATTATAAAAACATAATCAAATTAAAAGTCCTACTTGATAAGTAGGATTTTTTTATCTTTGTCCAAAATTAATTTATAATGAATTTTATTAATCCGTCCTTTTTTTGGGCGATGTTTGCAATTACAATACCTATAATTATTCACCTAATTAATTTTAGGAGGCATAAAATTTTATATTTTAGTAATACACGATTTTTAGAAAACATTAAAAAAGAAACAAAAACGCGAACAAAACTAAAACAAATTTTAATTTTAATTGCTCGAATATTCACTATTGCAGCTTTAGTTTTCGCATTTGCTGGACCATTTATACCAATAAAAAAAGGATTAAACGAAAAACTAAACGAAATTAATGCAATTTACCTCGATAATTCTTTCTCAATGGAAAATAAAGGGAAAAAAGGGGTTTTATTTGAACAAGCACAAAAATTTGCACAAGAAATAGCCTATAGCTCAACAAATTCTACAAAATATTTACTAATTACAAATGACCTACTGCCCGAACATCAACATTTAACAGATAAAAATGAATTCATAATAAATATTAATAAAACTTCAATAAGCCCCTCTTCGCTATCTTTAAACGACGCTATTTTAAAAGCAAATAATATTATCCCTAAAAATCGAAACGCTAATTTATATATCATTTCTGATATGCAAAAACCATTTCTAGATAATATTAAAGCGAGTTTAAACGATAATATTTCTCTAATATTTGTACCAATCAGTGCTGAAAATTTTAATAATATTTATATTGATTCGGTTTGGTTCAAATCACCTGTACACAGATTAAATATGTCCGAAAAACTAGTAGCTCGAATTGTAAATAATTCAAAAGAAGCATTTTTCGAGCAATCACTTCAACTATTTATTAATGATAGTCTTAAGGCTGTTGCAGGATTTAGCATAGAAGAAAACGAAATTAAAGAAATTGAAATTGAATATGTTAACACTCAACCAAACTATATTAATGCAAAACTTGAAATTAGCGATTACCCTATTACTTATGATAATACCCTATTTTTTAATTATTACGTTAGTGAAAATACTAAAATTTTAATAATAAATAATGAAAAAAATAACATTTGGATTAGTTCACTTTATGATTCTGATCCAGAAAATTTTAAATTATCACAAGTTAAAGCAGGAAACGAACAAAATGAAACTTTTAACAATTATGAGTTAATAGTTTTAAACTCATTTTCACAAATTTCATCAGGACTTACCGAAAACTTATTAGCTTACGTTAAAAAAGGTGGATCGGTATTGTTTATTCCAAGTAATGAAATTAATACAAGTTCGATTAATAAATTTTTAAAATTGTTTAATGTTGGAAATTTTGAAGAAAAAAAGTTTTTTAATATCAAAATAAATTCAATTGAATACGCACACGACATTTTTAATAATGTTTTCTTAAATAAAGAAAAACAAAGCGACTTGCCAAATATCGGTGCGGCTTATAAGTTTACTCAATATTCTTCTTCAACCCTTGTTCCAATTATTAAACTTGAAAATAATGCTGGTTTACTTTTTGCGGGAAATTTTGAAGCAGGTAAAATTTATATTATTTCTGCTCCATTAACAGAAATAAATTCAGAATTTATGAAATCAGCTGTTTTTCTACCTGCATTTTACAATATGGCAATAAACTCGCAAATAAACAATCAATTATATTCAATAATTAAAGCCGGTGCTAATGTTGAAATTAATAACGATACAGAAATTGTTAGCTCAGATATTTTTAAAATTTCAGATAGAGAAAATTTTGAGTTCATTGTGTCGCATAAATATTTTAATAATAGAATTATTATTGATATTCCCCAACAAATACTAAACTCAGGAACATATTCTCTTTTTAAATCTGAAGAGTTTATCGCTCCAATATCATTAAATTATAATAGAATAGAATCAGTTTTTGAATTTGCTGATAATAATGAGTTAGAAAAATTATTAGTTGATAAATTTAACAACAAAGGAAAAGTTATTAATACTAATAAAGGCAATTTATCGGCAGAACTAAAGAAATTCTCAGAAGGAAAGCCACTTTGGCAATTATTTATTTTATTAGCCTTTATTTTTATTTGTTTTGAAGTTGTATTTGCTAGATTTCTTAAATGATTCATCATTTATTGTTATCATTTTTTTTCAAAAGTTTTCCGTCCTGTTAATTTTTAAATTTTAAAATAATTTTTATATTTGCCAAGTTTTAAAATAACGGGGCCTCATAGTTCAACGGATAGAATAGCAGTTTCCTAAACTGTAGATCCAAGTTCGATTCTTGGTGGGGCTACAAGACTAAATGCTATAGTTTTATATTTTAAAGATTAGCATTTATTTTTTCTAAAAATTTTTCGTAAAAAATATAATTATAAAAAAAAAGCTGTCTTTTCGACAGCTTTTTAAGTATTCTAATTCTTAATATTCCCATTGGTCATGTTCCATTAAGAATATTTTCTCTTGGATTCTCTCGCCTTCTCTAATTGCATCAATACCAAGAAGGTAGTCAGAAATTAAACGATTATCATAGTTATTTGATTCGGCTACAATATAGCTTGTAAATTTTCTTTTAAAGAAGATATCATCAAAAGTTCTATGTTCGGCATCATTATGCGAGTTAAAAACTTCATAAGAAGCGAAAAGCGGTCTATAATCTGGGAAATAAATCCAGAAAGGCCAAACTCTAGCATAATTGTCGGAAGTTTGAACCCAACCGTCAGGGGCAATAGAAATGATTCTCACATCCATGATAGAACGCTGTTTGTCAAAAACCCATTCTTCCCATATCCACAATTGGTCCATCACTCTGGTATCAGAAATTCTAGCGTCAATAGTTTCTTGATAAGTTCCGCCATCGGGGTCTTCAACGAGAATACTTTCTTTATACGCTAATAAATCTTCTCTTAAAGGGTCGTCTGCTTCAACAGGTATTCTCCACCAATTAGTAATATCACTAGGATTAAGTTTATAAACAGGATACCTTTTACCATAAGTAGTATCAACAAGTTCTCCTGTTCTATGGTCGTATAGTTCACCTAAAACGCCAATATTATACATTAACCAAAGTAAATTTACTCGACTTCTTTGAGGCTGGATAACAGTACCATCGGCACCAGCACCAGGATAAGTCATTCTTAGAATGGGGAAATATAATGGATGATTTTGTTTTTCCCTTAATTCAACGACTCTAAGAATTTTCTTTGAGTACATAACATCAGCTTCTCGAATGTTTTGATAAGGAACGAAAGTGCGTTCAACAACATGTTCTCTCATATAAGCACCGTCTAATACTTGGCTAAAAGAAGGAAAGCTAAGTATAATTAGGGCGAGAACTAGGAAAAACTTATTAATTATTTTCATAATTTTATAATTTATAGTTATTGTAGTTTAACAGTAATACCATTAGTCTGTCTAACTCCTGAAGGCCCACTAACTTTGATATTTGTAAAGCTAGCAGCCGAACCATTACCTAATTTATTCAACTCCGACATAATATTATTAGGAATATTAGAACCAGAAGCAGCTATTGTTTGAGTTACACCTCTAACAGAATATAAAAATTCATAAGAAACTAAGGTATAGGAAACTCCTTCAAATGGGAAAAAGTCAGAGTCTAGTCTAGCAGATAAAGTAGGTGTTCTAGAAATAGCAGCCTTTGGAACAGAAGCTCCGTCTTTATATGCACCTGCAATATAAATTGTTGGTGGAGGGACGTTCAAAACTGTAAAATTCTTAGAACCCAAATTACGTCCGCCCTCTTCTGTTCTAACAGAAACGCTAATGCTTACTTCTTTAGAAGTTACTGAGGTAGGGACTTTTACAATATATCCTGCTCCCGATCTAGAAATAGAAGCGCCACCGCTAATACTAACACTAACTGCTTCTTGCGGATATCCAGACACAGCAACTTCAACAGGGTTATCTAATCCACGATAAAACACATTACATTTGCTAGCTGAAACAGTAAAGCCTGCATCGCCAACTTGATAAGTCGAAGCATAAGGTAACCACATTTCACCGCGATTAGAAACATAATGGACTAACCCACCGTAAGTGAAGTCGCCTACTCCACCGCAATCTCTTAAATGTAAACCTTTACCACTTTCATCAATAGCTAATGTATCGTAATTTGCTCCAGACCGTAATTTATATTGCATTTCACCATTAACAACAGTAGAGTCGTAAAATGGAGCATTATAAGTTAAATAAATTGTAGGACGCATAGTTGTGTCGCGAGCTCCCAAAAACACATTAGATTTATATTTCCCACCACGAATAATAAAGCTACGTGGAGTACTTACTAATGCTTCAAGAGCGGTGATTCTAATATCTAAACCTTCTAATTTAGCTATCATAAATTCGAGAACGTCAGCCTCACCATTTCTAATATCTGCCTGAATTTTAGATAACATAGCTAATGTTCCTATCATTGGCATACCTCTACAGATAGTTTCTTGCCAAGTCCAAGGTTCATCTGGGTTATCTTTCTGATCAACAGCAGATAAACTTTTTTCAATATTCTTATAAACAGTCAATGAAGTATCACTGATTATGCCTAATAAAGTTGTACGATAATTATCTATCCAATTTCTTAAAGAGTCTCCCATCATCCTACCACCTTCGCCAACCATAACAATAGTTGCTGCATGTAAGTCATCTTTCTTCTTAATTTCACCATCTAAGGTTGCATCAGGTCCTTGACTCTCCTGAATAATCATTAATTTTAATCTATCAATATCAGCAAAAAACTTATTGGACATAGACTCAATTTCGTGAGCTTGTTTAGCTAGTTCTGAATATTTTCCTGGTTGTTCTGCTACTTTGGCATCAATAACTCCATATAATGAACTTGTTTTAGCTGAGAAATTCAATGTAGTTTTTTTAATACTATCATCAATTTTGACAAATGCTGTAACAATTTCAGAAGATACGTTCAGAGCAAGTAAAGCTGTATAAAACAGATACATCATTCCAATCATTTTCTGCCTCGGGGTTTCCGGGCAATTTCCTCCTGCCATATAATTAAATTTTTAAATTCAACAAAATAATAACAACCACTATTAGTCTTGTTTAAAATTCATCGCAGACAGCATATTACCATAAATGGTATTCATTGCAGCCAGGTTATGGCTTAACTTGCTAATTTCTTCACGATATTTTCTAGTATCTTCTGCCGACTGTTTCATATTTGCAAGAATATCATCTAAGCCAGAGTACATTGCTTTAGAAGCTTCAATTTGTTGGTTTGTTCCTTGTAATTGAAGTTCATAAACAGCATTAAGGGCTGTAAGATTTTTATTCATTATGCTTAATTGTTCATTATAAGTTTTACCGCCACCAGTTGACATTTCAAGTTCTTTATTCATATTTTCGACTAAACGATTATAAGTTGAAGAAAGAGCTTCGCCAGAATTACTAACAACAGAGGCAGATTTTTCATAAGAAGAAGCTAATTTTTCGGCTTGTACATTTAATTTTTCAGCCGAACTACCGTAAGCGTCAGCAAAACTAGAAACTTTTTCGGAAGCTTTTTCAAAATTAGCTACATAATTATTAGTAGCTACGGTAGCATCTGATACATCGTGAAGTTTTTCTGCTGTATTATTAAGATTTTTCAATCCATAACCTAACTTCTCGAATAATTCAGGAGTTATTTCAGCATTTTCAATCATTGCATCGAATTTTTCTAATGCAGATTTTTTTGAAGAAATAGCAGCTTTTTTGTCTAATACATTAAGATTGTCTTCAATTCCATCTAATTCTGGATAAACTAACCCCCAGTCATATTCATGGTGTGGTGGTTCAAAAGCAGAAAGGAAAAAGATGAAAGCCTCAGTCAAAAGACCAACAGTTAACATCAAACCAGAACCAGGTAAGTGTTGGATTTTGAACAAGGCACCAACCATAACGATTGCAGCTCCCCAGCCGTAGATAAAACCCATAAACTTTTTCCACTTTTTGCTCGCGAATAATTCACTAAAATTCATAATTGTGTCAGTTTTTAATTAATACTCCGTTTAAAATAATAATATATCTATTTATAATAAATAACATTTAATATACTTGTGAATATGAAGTTCCGTCTCCTCTATGGCGACCTAAATAAGTTCTTACGCAGCGGAAACCGATATAGCTTTTTGCTGAATCTTGATATTCATAAGTTCTTGTTCCATTTTGCATATAATATGCAACATCTTTCCATGAGCCACCGCGAACAACTTTACGTTTTTTACCAGGAGGGTCGTCTGGATGAGCATAATATTGATAATCGGGGTTCAAATCATGAGTGAAGCTATAAGCAGATTCATCAAAAGCATTGCTAGTCCATTCTGCAACATTGCCAGCCATATCATAAAGTCCCCATTCGTTAGGGTCGTAAGTTGCGACCATTAAAGTTTGAACACCACCGTCATCATAATAATTACCACGCATAGGTTTAAAGTTGGCAATAAAACAACCGCTATAATTACGAGTGTATAATCCTCCCCAAGGGTACATTGATAGATCTAAACCGCCACGAGATGCGTACTCCCATTCAGATTCGGTAGGCAATCTATAATCATTTAAGTTATAATCACCAATAGTTTTTTGGTATGCATTTTTTAACATAGAACGCCATCTACAAAAAGCATTTGCTTGTGTCCAACTAACACCGACAACAGGATAATAATCATAAGCAGGATGCCAGAAGTACATTTTAGTCATCGGTTCATTGTAAGAATATGTAAAATCGCTAATCCAGCATAAAGTATCTGGATAAATATGAACTTTTTCGTACATCCAATAACTATATCTACCTCCATGTCGACCAGCATCTGTTTTTCCGTCATAATTTTTTATTTCTCTAACGGCAAAGTCATCCCAAGGTCTATCAGCGTCTAATTTTTCTCTATCAGAAATTTGTCCTTCATAATTTCCAGTTTCAGGATTAAAGTGGCGTCCTATTCTTAGTCCATGGTCTCCTTCACGGCTAAAAGTACGAGAAACGTCTTGGTCAACACCACTTGAGCCTGGTCTAAAGCTATGTTTTTGTGCAGCTTGTTTTAAATCTAACCAGAAATAATCATAATACAAAGCATCAGTATTCAAATCTATTTGCCTCATAAAATGGTATAATTCGGCAGGTGGTAACAAATATAAAGTTTGATTAAAATTATTTGGGATTTCATTTTTTATAAGAATACCTTTAATTTCTAAATCGTTATAGTCTAAAGGACCTTTCCAATCTAAAAAATTGGTATTATCATAATCATCAAAATCAAATTCTCCATTTTCGTACATATTAGTGATAAAATTTGACTCTTCTGCTGAAACGTCAGTATCATCAATAATGAAATCGGTAGGTTGATAAGATTTCTTTGTACTAATATCTCCGAAGTCTGTTGAATTTTTTGTTTCTTTACCCAAGACGGTCAAAGCCATAGAATCTCTAACCCAAGCGACAAACTGCCGATATTCGGAGTTAGTGATTTCTGTTTCGTCCATCCAAAAGCCTTGGATAGTAACTGTTTTATTTTCAGCAGTCATAGAATAAGGAACATCTTGATCGCTCGGTCCCATTTGATAAGTCCCTGGTGGAATAAATAACATTCCATAAGGATCGGGAGTGTACCAAACTTTTCTGTCAATCCCTACAAGTTCACCACTACCATAATAACGGCAACTACTTAAGGAGACGATGATTACTGCGCTGATGATGAGTAGTTTTCTCATAATTATTTAATTTTAAGTAAGCGTTCTTATTTATTAACGTAAATATTTTTAAAATGTTACAATCTTCTTACACCTCTATGTCTTCCTGGAGTTTTATCTGTTGATAAATTAAAGCAATACCTAACCATCAGTTCATGTGAGCCAGATGTGCGTGCACCAATTTTAGACAAGTTCACATCATAACTATATGCAAAACTTAGTCCATTAATTAGATGAACACCAATCATAGGTACAATTGCGTCGCTATACCTATAAGATAAGCCGCCCCAAAAAGATTTATTATATACAAGTTTTCCATTTATTTGAGCTTCAATAGTACTTCCATCAGACTGTACCATAGCTGTTCCGATAAGGTCGAAAGATGGGTTTGGCAATGAATATTCATAGCCTCCTGTTAAATAATAATGTCTAGAAATATAACTAGGATTATCTATATCATATTTAATTACAGGTCTTAATAAGTGAGTAGAAGAAATTCCGACCCAGAATTTATCGCCAACAAAACTAGCTCCGAAATTCATATCGAAAGTTGTTTTGCTTTCCATGTGTGGGATATTTGGGTCAAGATATACAGGTTGTCCTTCTAAAGATCCAGATGTTCTCCAATCGCCATTTATTGAGCGGTTAATCACACCAAGACCAAGGCCAATGCCAAGCATGCCAGGATCGAGTTCTAAACGATAAGCTAAGTTTACATTCACATCTAAATCTTTTTGAAAACCAATAATATCTTGTTGAATATTTAGCCCAACGCCTAAAATATTTATTAAAGGCATATCAAAAGAAAACAAAGATGTTATAGGACGACCTTCTTTAAAACCAACCCATTGTTGACGATGCAAACTAGTAACGCACATTGCATTATTACTACCAGCAGCACCTGGGTTGTAAACATTCTGAGAATATTCAAACAAGCTGAAATGAGGATCAACTTGTGAAATTGAATAATTTACAAAAATCCCCCCTAAAAAAACCAATAACAATAAAATTTTCCTCATAAAATTTCTGTTTTTCACTTTCAATACTTAAAACCCATTTAATATTAATTTTGTAAATAAAATATTATTTTTTCAAATATCCAAATTTTATTAACAATTTTTGTTAATTTGTGAAAAATATGTTAATAACTTTCGTAAAATCTAAGTTCGTTTACTTAAAATTCTAATTTAAAAAGCATTTTTCTTACTTACTTTTCACAAATAAACTTCAAAAATAATAAATATTTTATTAAATCAACGATTTTTTAATATTTTTTATTATTTTAAAAATAAAAATTAATCAAATCTTAAATTTTAATCATATAATTTACATTATAATCATTATTTCTTACTATTAATAATAGACTTACAATCTTCAATTGACATATTATCGGGATCGAAAGATTTTGGTATCCGATAATTTTTTTTCTCAAACGAAATATATGGTCCATATTTACCTTTTAGGATAGAAAGTCCAGGCATTTCTTCAAAAGTTCTACTAAAACTTTCTTTTTTCTGTGTTTCTTTCTCTTTGATAATTTCAATTGCTCTTTCCAAATTAACAGTATAAGGGTCATCTTGTTTTTTTAAACTAAAAAATTTCCCATTATTTTTTATATATGGTCCGTATTTGCCTAACGAAATAATTACGTCGTCATCTTGATAGGTGCCTATATTTCTTGGCAATTTGAATAAATCTAGGACTTCATCTAATGTAATGCTTTCAACATTCTGATTTTTTCTAAGACTAGCATAAGTGGGTTTTTCGGTTCCTTCAATCGAAGCGTAAGGTCCATATTTACCTATTCTTAATACTATAGGTAATCCTGTTTTTGGATCTATACCTATTTCTCTTTCCCATTTAGTATTCTCTTTTTCTTTTAAACTTTCGCCAACTTGTTTTGAAAAAGTTTTATAAAAATTAGCTATCATTTTGTCCCATTCCATTTCGCCGATAGCAATTTTATCAAATTCTTCTTCAATTTTTGCTGTAAAATTATAGCTTATGACATTATCAAAATGATTAATTAAGTAATCAGTAACAACTACTCCCATAGAAGTTGGAAAAAGTTTATTGCTTTCGCCACCGTATTTTTCTTTATTTTCTTTTTGCGTTATCTTATCTTTTTCAAGAATTAAATTAGTAACATTTCTTGTTTTAGGTGTAAGGCTTTCTTTTACTACGTATTCTCTTTGTTGAATTGTTGATATTGTTGGAGCATAAGTTGATGGTCTTCCTATTCCAAGTTCTTCCATTTTTTTAACTAAACTAGCCTCGGTATAACGATATGGAGCCTGTTCGAACTTTTCATTTGCTTCAATTTTTAAAACTTTTGCAAGTGCCCCTTTGTTAACTGTAGGTAAAATTGATTGAGCTTCTTCCGAAGTTTCATCGTCAGAAGATTCGCTATAAAGTTTTAAAAACCCATCAAAAATAACGACTTCGCCTGTTGCAATAAAACTTATGTCGTTGCTAGCATTATTAATTGTGATATTTGTTTTTTCAATTTTAGCATCTTCCATCTGACTAGCAATAGTTCTTTTTCGTATCAATTCATATAATCGTTGTTCTTGTTTGCTAGCATCCACGACTTCGTTTTCGATGAAAGTTGGTCGAATTGCCTCATGTGCCTCTTGCGCCCCTTTGGTTTTTGTTGTGTATTGTCGAACTTTAACATATTGAAGTCCATACGAAGTTTCAACTAATTTTTTTGTAGTACCAATTGCTAACTTCGACAAATTTACAGAATCTGTTCTCATGTAAGTAATGTGCCCGTTTTCATATAAACTTTGAGCAAATTTCATTGTTTGACCAACCGAGTATCCAAGTTTACGCCCTGCTTCTTGTTGTAAGGTAGAAGTTGTAAATGGTGGAGCTGGTGATTTTTTACCAGGTTTTTTTGAAATATCTGAAATTGAAAAAGTTTCTTTTTTACATTTTTCAAGAAATTTCATTGCTTGGTCTTGTGTCTTAAATTTTTGATTTAATTCGGCTTTTAAAGAATGCTCTTCAACATTAAAAAAACCAGCTATTTTAAAATAAGAATTTGAAATAAAACTAGTAATTTCACGTTCTCTCTCTACAATTAACTTAACTGCGACTGATTGAACTCGACCTGCCGACAAAGCTGGCTTTATCTTTTTCCACAACAATGGTGATAAATTAAAACCTACTAACCTATCTAAAATACGTCGAGCTTGCTGAGCATTTACCAAATCATAATCAATATCTCTCGGGCTTAAAACTGCATTTTGTATTGCATCTTTTGTTATTTCATGAAAAACTATCCTTTTAGTATCGACTTTCTTTAATCCTAATACTTCTTTTAAATGCCACGATATTGCTTCCCCTTCGCGATCTTCATCGGAGGCTAACCAAACAACTTGGGCCTCTGAAACCGACTTTTTTAATTCAGAAACAACTTTTTTCTTATCGGCTGGGACTTCATATTGGGGAATAAATCCATTTTCTACATCAATTCCTAAATTCTTTTTTGACAAATCTCTTATATGTCCAAAGCTTGATTTTACAACAAAATCATCACCTAAAAACTTTTTAATAGTTTTTGCTTTTGCAGGCGATTCTACTATAACTAAATTCTTACTCATTTATATTTATAAATTTGTGTGCAAAATAAAGAAATTTCTATATACTTATTAATAAAAATAATATTAATTTTACACCATAATTTTTTTTGATATGAAAAATAAAAATGCAAAGGTAAATATTTCAACTAAATTTACTAAAGTTTTTTTAATTAGTTTGTGGGGGGCAGTAGCATTATTTATAGTATCTTTATTTACTTATTTTCTTTTGCTATCATTTGGAGTATTCGGGTTTATGCCAAGTTTCGAAGAATTAGAAAACCCGAAAGAACATTTAGCAACTAGAGTATATTCCAGCGATTTAGCTTTATTAGGCACGTATTTTCGTGAAAATCGTTCTCAAATTTCTTTTGACGAACTATCACCTCATTTGATAAACGCTTTAGTTGCCACAGAAGACGTAAGGTTTTATTCTCATTCAGGTATTGATTTTAAAGCTTTGCCAAGAGTATTTTCGGGAATTTTATTAGGTAGTAAAAAAGGTGGCGGAAGCACAATAACTCAACAACTAGCAAAAATGCTTTTTCCGCGTGAAGAAAATATGTCGAAATTTAAAATGGCTAATAGAAAATTTCAAGAATGGGTTATAGCTGTGAAATTAGAAAGGAATTTCACAAAAGAAGAAATTATTGAAATGTATTTTAATAAGTTCGACTTCTTAAATCTTGCTGTTGGTATTGAATCAGCTTCAAGAGTTTATTTTGATACAACTCCTGCTGGTCTTTCAATTACTCAATCAGCTATGCTTGTTGGAATGGCTAAAAATCCTTCTTTATACAACCCACTAAGGCGACCCGAACAAACTTTGCAAAGAAGAAATGTAGTTTTAAACCAAATGCGTAAAAATGGTAATCTTTCAAAAACCGAATACGATTCATTAAAAGTTTTACCATTAGGACTAAGATACCAAAAAGTTGACCATAACATTGGCTCGGCTACTTATTTTAGAGAATTTCTAAGACTATGGCTAACAGCTCAAAAACCAAACTTTGCCGATTATATTGATGAAAGAGATTATATTGAAGATTCTATCAACTGGGCTGTAGACCCCTCTTATGGCTGGTGCAATAAAAACACTAAACCTGATGGAAGTAATTATGATATTTATAGCGATGGTTTACAAATTTATACTTGCATAGATAGTCGAATGCAAAAATATGCCGAAAATGCTGTAACTAAACACATAGGGGAATATATTCAACCCGAGTTTTTTAAAGACCAAAAATCAAACAAAAAAGCTCCTTTTGCTACCGACCTAACCGATTCGCAAATTGAAAATATAATGCACATCTCCATGAAAAGAACTGAAAGGTGGAGAAGTTTAAAAGCTAACGGTACTAGCGAAGATTCTATTATTCTTAGCTTTAATATACCTGCCCAAATGAAAGTCTTTTCTTGGAACGGCGAAATTGACACAATAATGACCCCTTTAGATTCTATAAGATATTATAAAAAGTTCCTAAGAGCTAGTTTTATGTCGATGGAACCAAAAACAGGATATGTAAAAGCTTATGTTGGTGGTATAAATTACAAACATTTCAAGTTCGACCAGGTTACCAAATCAAGACGACAAGTTGGCTCAACAATAAAACCATTTATATATTGTTTAGCAATGCAAAACGGGTATTCTCCGTGTACTAAAGTGCCAAATGTCGAAGTTATATTCAAATTACCCGAAGGTTCTCCAAACGAATATTACACTCCAAAATTTTCTCCATCAAAATTTGATGGACAAATGATAAGTTTAAAAACTGGTCTAGCTTTATCTTTAAACCAAATTTCTGCTTGGGTATTAAAACAGTTCTCACCTGACGCAGTAGTGTCTATTGCTCAAAAACTTGGCGTTCACAGTCATATTGACCCCTATCCTTCTATTTGCGTTGGCGCTCCTGAAGTTTTATTAAGCGAGATGGTTGGTGCTTATTGTGCTTTTGCAAATGGCGGATTGTACACGAGACCTGTTTATATTACACGCATCGAAGATAAAAACGGAAATGTTTTGGCAACCTTCGGACAAATACAAAATCAAGCTTTAAGTGAAGAAACCGCTTATTTAATGATTGACCTAATGAAAGGGGTTGTTAACGAAGGTACTGGCTCTAGATTACGCTCGGTATATAAAATAGACTCCGAACTCGCTGGAAAAACAGGAACCACAAATAATCACTCAGACGGTTGGTTTATTGGAATAACTCCCGAACTTGTTAACGGAGCCTGGGTTGGCGGCGAAGAAAGAAGTATAAGATTTAGATATATAACTCTTGGGCAAGGAGCTGCATTAGCATTACCTATTTGGGGCTTATATATGCAAAACGTGTATGACGACAAGAGTCTACCATATAGTCGTAAAGCTACTTTTAATAGGCCTAACCAATTATCTGTAGAAATTGACTGTTACGAATATGACAAAAATTCAGGGAATATAGATTTTAATAATATGTAAGCATTTACATATTATTAAAAAAACTTTTATTTTTAACCTCTATAAAAAAATTATTGCAAAAAAAAAGCTGTTTGGATAAACAGCTTTTTTTATATCTAACTATTATTATTTTTTAACATATTTTGCAACAAAATCTTTAATAATAGTCTTGAAATCAGGTTGTCCAATTTCTTGAAGTTCATATTCTACTTTTGCAGTAGGTTTATTGATTTTAACAATTCTTGACAAATCAATTGGAGTAGCAATAACTACTGTATCACATGGTGTGTTAGCAATAGTTTTTTCTAAGTCCGCAATTTGTTCGTCGCCATATCCCATTGCTGGTAATAATTGACCAATACCTGGGTATGTTTCAAAAGTTGTAGTTAATTTTCCAACTGTATAAGGGCGTGGGTCAACATATTCAGCTGCACCATATTTTTTAGCTGCAACCATACCTGCACCGATAGTCATATTTCCATGAGTCAAGGTTGGTCCATCTTCTACTACTAATACTTTTTTACCTTTAATAAGTTCAGGTTTATCAACTGTGATTGGAGACGCAGCATCAACAACAATAGCTTTAGGATTAACATTATTAATGCTATCTCTAACTGCTTGTATACCTTCTGGAGAAGCAGTATCTATTTTATTAATAACAACAACATCAGCCAATCTTAATGTAGCTTCGCCAGGATAATATGAAACTTCGTGTCCAGGTCTATGTGGGTCAACAACAGTAACCATCATATCTGTTTCGTAAAACGAAAAATCATTATTTCCACCATCCCACAAAATAACATCGCAACCGCTTGGGTCGTTCTCAGCAGCTCTTAAAATAGCTTCGTAATCAACACCTGAATAAATTACATTACCTCTTACTACGTGTGGTTCGTACTCTTCCATCTCTTCGATTGTGCATTTGTGAATTTTTAAATCTTCAACACTTGCAAACCTTTGCACTTTTTGAGCATTCAAATCACCATAAGGCATAGGGTGGCGAACTGCAACTACTTTTATTCCTAAGTCCATAAAAGCTTCGATAATTCTTCTTGAAGTTTGGCTCTTTCCACAACCTGTTCTAATAGCTCCTACTGCAATAACTGGCTTTGTGCTTTTTATTGAAGTTTCTTTTGGACCTAACAAAACAAAATTTGCACCAGCAGCATTTACCATTGCAGAAATACTCATGATATCATTATAATTAATATCACTATATGCAAAAACACAGTCATGAACATTATGTTCCTTAATTAATTTTACAAGATCTTTTTGATCATAAATAGGAATACCTGCAGGATACAAATCTTCGCCAGCTAATTCTTTTGGATATTTTCTTCCAGCGATGTCGGGAATTTGAGCAGCTGTAAATGCCACTACATTGTAATTTGGATTGTGTCTGTAATAGGTGTTAAAATTGTGGAAATCTCTTCCAGCTGCACCAATAATAATTACATTCTTCTTTGCCATAATTAAATTTATTAATAAATTGATTAAAAATTATTCTATTGGGCACAAATATATAATTTACAAAACACAAAAAAGAATAGTTTTCATTCTAATAAATATGTTAAATAACATATAATACTCGCAAAACAACAGCTAAATATCTAATATTCAGTTTATTATAAATTATTAATTACATGAATTTTCAATAAATAAGAGTTTAAAAAAATCATGTTTTTACACATTTATTTAACAAAATCAAGCGAATATGTATGAAATTCGCAGGCGTTTTTACAATAAAACAAATTAAATTGAGGTTTTATTTAAAATTCTTTCCAAATTTTTATGGAAAAATAGAATTAAATGAATCAAGTTAATAAAATATTTATTTAATGTTTTGTAGAGATAAAATAAAGTATTAGTTTTACATTTTTAAAATTTTTAGTTATGCAAGTAAAAAAATCAGAAAAAGTTGACTTAGAAAAGAAAAAAATGACTTTTCTATTAATTGGTCTGACTGTTGCTTTAGGCTCAATATTATTAGCATTTGAATGGACTTCGAGAGAAGTTTCTGCCTCTACTCTTGGTGCAATAGCAGTTTCAGATATTTTTGAAGAGGAAATAGAAAACACTGTTCAAGAAACTCCTCCCGAACAATTAGAACAACCTGAGCCAGAGCCTGAAACTATTATTGAAGAACTTACCATCGTTGAAGATGATGTTAAAGTTGCTGACATTAAAATAGATACCGAAGCCGACGAAAAAACTCAAACAAGCACAAAAGTTGTTCAAGTTACTGAAGTTGAAATTGTTGAAGAAGAGGTTGAACCAATAGCTTTTGCAGTAGTAGAAGACAAACCAATGTTCCCAGGCGGTGATGCTGCTCTTATGAAATTTATAGCTGAAAACACAAAATATCCTGAAATTGCAAAAGAAAACGGAATTCAAGGAAGAGTGTTTGTTCAATTTGTAATTGATAAAAATGGTAGTGTTACTAAAGTTCAAATTGCTAAAGGTGTTGATCCATATCTCGACTCAGAAGCTGTAAGAGTAGTTAAAACTATTCCTAATTGGGCACCAGGAAAACAAAGAGGAAAAGCTGTACCTGTTACATACATTGTTCCTATTAACTTTAAATTATATTAAATTCAAAACTATAATTAATTTGACCCTACCAAATTCATGGTGGGGTCTTTTTATTAATATATGATAAATAAAAATTTTTATCTTAACCAAGAAGAAGCTATTTTAGTTGGACTGGTAAGCATCGAGCAAACAAAAGAGCAAGTATTAGAATATCTTGACGAGTTAGATTTCTTAGCTAAAACTGTAGGACTAATAGCAAAAAAACATTTTATTCAAAGTTTGACCCAACCAAACCAAAAAACTTATGTCGGTAGCGGTAAGCTAATTGAAATTTCTGAATACATAAGCGAAAACGAAATAAAACTAGTTATTTTTGATGACGAACTATCGCCTACTCAACTAAGAAATATTGAAAATGTATTACAAGTCAGAATTATTGACAGAACTAATTTAATCTTGGATATTTTTGCACAAAGAGCCAGAACATCACATGCAAAAGCCCAGGTTGAATTAGCTCAATACCAATATTTGTTACCGCGTTTAACTAGAATGTGGACTCACCTTGAAAGGCAAAAAGGTGGTATAGGAATGAGAGGACCAGGAGAAAAACAATTAGAAACCGACAAAAGAATAATTTTAGACAAAATCGCTAAATTAAAAGAAGAATTAGCCTCTATTGATAAACAATTTATCCAACAAAGAAAAAATAGAGGGCAAATGATTAGACTCGCTTTAGTTGGCTACACAAATGTTGGAAAATCAACTATTATGAACCTTATTAGCAAATCGGAAGTACTTGCCGAAGATAAACTTTTTGCTACTCTCGATACTACAGTCCGAAAAGTAGTTCTTAATAACCTCCCCTTTTTACTTAGCGATACTGTTGGATTTATTAGAAAATTACCACATAAATTAATCGAATCTTTCAAATCTACTTTCGACGAGGCAAAAGAATCTGACTTAATATTACACGTTATCGATATTTCTCATAAATCATTCCAAGAACAAATCGAAGTAGTTGACAACACATTGAAAGAACTAAAAATTAACGAAAAACCTAGAATATTAGTTTTTAATAAAATTGATGCCTTCACTTATAAACCTCAAGACGAATTTGATTTAAACCCTAAAGCAAAAGAAAATTTCTCGCTTGAAGACTTTAAAAATATGTATTTTGCTAAAACAAATTACCCTGCTGTTTTTATTTCTGCCAAAAACAAAGAAAATATAGAAGAATTTAAAAACTTAATTTTTAATATTGTGAGAAATATGCATTTTGAAAGATATCCATATAATACAATTTAAATTTTATAAATACTTTAATCTTAAGTTTTATAAAAAAATCTTAGTTAATTAAAAACTTATTGTTAATATTACAATTTAATTTTAAAAATTTCTATTACAATGAAAGTTAATGTTATAGGAGGTAAAGGAAGCTTATTGGACCAATTTATTTCAGAAATTAGAGACCATCAAATACAGCAAGATAGGCTAAGATTTAGAACCAACTTAACGAGAGTTGGCGAAATAATGGCTTATGAAATTAGTAAAAACCTTTCTTTTGTTGATGAAGAAATCACTACAAGTTTAGGAATTGCTACTGTACCTACTCTTAAAGAACAACCTATAATTACTACTATTTTAAGGGCAGGACTCCCCTATCACCAAGGATTTTTAAATTATTTCGACCATGCCGACAATGCTTTTATTGCTGGATATAGGAAATACGATAAATCGGGAGCCTTCGAAGTTAAAATTGATTACCTTACTGCTCCTTCAATAGATAATAGAGTATTAATAATTACAGACCCAATGCTGGCAAGTGGTGGAAGTATTGAACTTGCGTTCAAAGGTCTTTTAAATTTTGGAAAACCTAAACAAGTGCATATTGCAACTATCATTGCTAGTAAAGACGGACTCGAATATGTTGAAAAAACACTACCCGAAAGTATGATTACTGTGTGGGTTGGGGCAATTGATGATGAACTTACAGTAAAATCATACATAGTACCTGGACTTGGAGATGCCGGCGACCTAGCTTACGGACCTAAAACAGATTTCTAATATAATACTTTTTCAATTTCTATATCCCTTATTTCTGCTTTTATAAGGTTTCTTGAATTATTTTTTTAATTTTGCATGTTTTTAAATTTAATTCTATGTACAGAACACATAATTGTGGCGAATTACGTGCCAAAAATATTGGTCAAAAAGTAAAACTTAGCGGTTGGGTACAATTAAAACGAGACAAAGGCGGAATGATATGGATAGATTTGAGAGATAGATTTGGAATTACTCAACTTGTAGCCGAAGAAAAAAACACAGATAAGCAAATTATTGATATTATTGATAAAATTGGTCGCGAATTTGTAATATCAGTTAGTGGTGTAGTAATTGAAAGATATAGCAAAAACGATAAAATACCTACTGGTGATATAGAAATTAAAATCGAAGAAATTAATATTCTGAGCCTATCCGAAACTCCACCATTTACTATTATAGACAATACCGATGGCGGAGACGAACTTAGAATGAAATATCGTTATCTGGATATTAGAAGAAACCCCGTTAAAAATGCGCTTTTACTTCGCCACAAAATGGCTCAAGAAATACGAAAATATCTCGACAGCATAGATTTTATTGAAGTTGAGACTCCCGTTTTGATAAAATCTACACCCGAAGGTGCTAGAGATTTTGTCGTCCCCTCACGCATGAACCAAGGAGAATTTTATGCTCTCCCTCAATCGCCTCAAACATTTAAACAACTTTTAATGATTGCAGGAATGGATAAATATTTCCAAATTGTTAAATGTTTTAGAGACGAAGACCTCCGTGCCGACCGACAACCAGAGTTCACCCAAGTTGATTGCGAAATGTCTTTTGTCGACCAAAATGACATTATGAACACTTTTGAAAAATTATTAAAACATTTATTTAAATCGGTAAAAGAAATAAATATTGATTATCAATTCCCACGAATGCCATATTCAGAAGCAATGGAAAAATATGGAAACGACAAACCTGACATTAGATTCGATATGTGTATTACGGATATTACGCAATTAGTAAAAGGAAAAGATTTTGTAGTTTTTGATTCTGCTGAATATATAGGTGGAATTGTTCTTAAAAACTCTTGCGAATATTCTCGTAAACAAATTGACGAACTTTCCGATTTTGTTAAAACACCTCAAATTGGTGCTAAAGGATTGGTATTTTGTAAATATGGGAATGATAATAGTTTTAAATCTTCTGTAGACAAGTTTTTCAACCATGATGATTGGAAAATAATTAGCGACCTTATGAAAGCAAACCCAGGCGATTTATTATTAATTATTGCCGGCGAAAAAAATATTAGTTTGAATGCTTTGAGCGAGCTTAGATTAAAACTTGCTAATGATTTAGGTTTACGCAAAAAAAATAATTTTGCACCGCTTTGGGTAACTGAGTTCCCACTTTTAGAATTTGATGCCGAAACTAATAGGTATTATGCAAAACATCATCCTTTTACTGCTCCTTTTGATGAAGACATTAAACTTTTCGACACAAATCCTGCAAAAATTAGAGCTAAAGCTTATGATTTAGTGATTAACGGAGTTGAAATTGGCGGCGGATCTATTAGAATCTTTGATAAAGATTTACAATCGCTAATGTTTAAAAATCTTGGGTTTACTGAACAAGAAGCCGAAACTCAATTTGGCTTTTTAATGAACGCTTTCAAATTTGGCGCCCCTCCACACGGCGGTATTGCACTTGGATTTGATAGATTAGTATCTTTATTCGGAGGAAGCGACTCTATACGAGACTATATTGCCTTTCCTAAAAATAATTCAGGAAAAGATATTATGATTGAAAGCCCTTCTACTATTTCGCAAAAACAACTTGATGAGTTAGGATTGATTATTAAAAAGTAAATTAACAAAATTTTGAAATTTAAATTTAAAGAATTTACTTACTGTCAAAAACACAAAATATAAAGGCTTAATTTTTTACATAAATAGCGGACATTTAAAATTATTCTAAAATTTCTTTAGTAATTTTATTATTTTTGTGTGTTCCTGTAAAAACATTTTATTATGGCTAAACAAAAAATACAACAAAAACCTAATTATAAAGACACAGCTAACATTTCAAAAAATATTGTAATTTCTAAACACAAGCATAATATTTTTGTCTTTATTATTTTAAGCATTTTTGCCTTTATTCTGTATGGGAACACTCTAAAAAATGATTTTGCCTTAGATGATGCTATTGTTATTACAGGAAATCAATTTACTCAAAAAGGTTTTAACGGGATTAAAGACATTCTCAAATATGATACATTTGTTGGTTTTTGGTTAACTAACAACGCAGGGAAAACAGCAGAACAAATACAAGAAGAAAAAAAATTAGTAGCAGGAGGGCGTTATAGACCTTTGTCTTTAATCAGCTTTGCAATTGAATTAGAGTTTTTTGGAAAAAATATTAAAGACGACCAAGGTAAAATACTTTACAAAGGCAATCCTAGTGTTAGCCATTTTTTTAATATTATTTTATATTTACTAACAACCTACCTTTTATATTTAATTCTATGCAAACTCATTCCGCCTAAACAAGATACAAAATGGTATTTAAGTATTCCGTTTTTAGCATCAATATTATTTTTAGCCCATCCTCTTCATACCGAAGCTGTTGCTAATATAAAAGGCAGAGATGAAATAATGACCTTACTAGGCTCTCTTGCAGCTTTATGGTTCACTTTAAAATATCTAGACACAAAAAAACATGCACTTTTGCTTGCCTCATCGTTTTGTTTATTTTTAGGTTTACTCTCAAAAGAAAATGCTATTACTTTTCTTGCAATAATCCCAATTTCTGCATATTATTTCACAAATCACAAGTTAAAAGATATATTCAAAGCAAGTTTACCACTTTTTGCAGTTTCAGTTTTATTTCTATTAATTCGTGGTTCGGTCTTGGGCATGGGTGGAGAAAAAACAATTTCTAACGAAATTTTAAATAATCCTTTTATTACAGCGAGTTTTGGAGAAAAATTTGCCACTATATTTTTCACACTTTGGCTTTATATTAAGCTATTATTTTTCCCACACCCACTAACTTATGACTATTACCCTTGGCAAATTGAAATTATTAATTTTGCAAACCCAAAAGCATTTTTACCATTAATACTATACTTAGCTCTTGGAATTTTTGCAGTTTATGGTATGGTAAAAAAGAAAGATGAATTTTCTTATTCAATTTGGTTCTATTTATTACCATTATCAGTTGTTTCAAATATATTTTTTCCCGTAGGCACATTCATGAACGAAAGATTTATTTTTATTTCATCAATAGGCTTTTGTATTTTTATTGCTGTCTTACTTGGAAAATATTTAGCTAAATTAATAAAAAATGTAGAAATTCAGTCATATACAACTGCATTTATTTTAATCATAATTTTAGGCTCATACTCTTTTAAAACCATTGATAGAAATAAAGCTTGGAAAAACGACTTAACTCTTTTTACAACAGACGTCAAAACTTCATATAATTCAGCCAAGAGTAATTGTTCTGTCGGGGGAAAACTTATTGAAGAAGCACAAAAACCTATAAATAAAAATAATAAAACTACTCATGATTCCTTAGTAACTCAGTCCATGGTATTTTTAGAAAGAGCCTTAGAAATTTATCCAGAATACATAGACGCTTTAAATCTTTTAGGCAACGCACATTTTGAACATAATTATAATATTCACCGAACATTACATTACTATTCAAAAATTTTAAAACTTCGTCCTTATCATAGCCTTGCTTATGGAAATTCGCGGATAGTACTTCAAGCGAGTACAGGATTATTAAATGCAAACGAAACAGTTTCTAAGCCAAGCGAAATTATTTCGGCTTGCGAAGAATTAATTAATGTCCTACCCAATTTTGGTGAAGCTTATCACATAATGGGGATTATGTACGGCAAATATTCAGAAAACAAACTCGACTCAGCGATATTTTATTTAGAAAAAGCAAATCAATGTAATTTTAAGAAAGACGCTAGCTTTTACAGAGATTTGGGGGTAGCTTATGGATTGTCGGGGCAATTTCGGCCTGCTTTAGAGAATTTCTTAAAATCATTAGAACTTGATTCTAACGATTATCAAACATATTATAACGTAGGTTTAACTTTTCAACAGCTTGGCGATATGCAAAAAGCAAATACATATTTTGCTAAAGCACAAGAAATTCAAAACCAAATAAAACAATGATAAAAGACAAAAAAATAGTGGTAGTACTTCCTGCTTATAACGCAGAGCAAACCATAGAAAGTACTTATAATGAAATTCCTTTCGACATTGTTGATGAAGTGATTCTTGTTGACGATAACTCAAAAGATAAAACTGTTGACAAAGCAAAACAAATTGGGATAACACATATTTTTGTTCATGATAAAAATAAAGGCTACGGTGCTAATCAGAAAACTTGCTATAATAATGCACTAAGTCTTAATGCTGATATTATTATAATGCTCCACCCCGATTATCAATATACACCTAAATTAATACATTCTATGGCTTATTTGATTGCCAACGAGGTTTATCCTGTTGTTCTAGGTTCTAGGATTTTGGGAAAAGGGGCTTTAAAAGGAGGAATGCCTTTATATAAGTATTTTTTTAATCGCTTTCTTACATTTAGCCAAAATATGTTAATGAACCAAAAACTTTCTGAATATCATACAGGCTATAGAGCCTTCTCCGCGAAAGTTTTAAATAAAATTAATTATAATAACAATTCTGATGACTTTGTTTTTGATAATCAAATGCTTGCGCAAATATTTTATGCTGGTTTTGAAATAGCCGAAGTTACTTGCCCTACTAAGTATTTTGAAGAAGCATCTTCAATTAATTTTCATCGAAGTGTAAAATATGGATTCGGCGTTTTATCAACTTCGTGTAAATACTTTCTTAATAAAATAGGTATCGCCAAGTCAAAAATATTTCAACAAAACATATAAAACAAGTGCAAAGTTTAGATAAAATATTAGAAATTGATTATCCTGTCATTTTAGCACCAATGTTTTTGGTTAGTACTCCCGAAATGATAAAAATTGCTTTAGATTCTGGAATTACTGGGGTTTTACCAGCTATGAATTATAGAAAAGAAAGCGATTTAAAATCAACAATTAAAGAATTAAAAAATTATTCCGATAAAGCCTTCGGGATTAATCTTATCACAAACCGCTCAAATACAAAATATAAAAAACAGCTATACGCAATTTTAGATTCAGCCCCTGCTTATGTAATATCTTCATTAGGCAATCCAAAAGAGCTTATTTGCGAAGCAAAAAAAGTAGGAATAAAAGTTTTCTGCGATGTTACAAAGCTAAAATATGCAAAAAAAGTTGAAGACTTAGGAGCTGATGCAATTATTGCTGTAAACTCATCAGCAGGAGGACATTGCGGAAGTGTAGAAAGAGATGAACTTATTACAAGCTTAAAACAAAATTGCAAAATACCTATCATTAACGCAGGTGGCGTTAGCAATAATAAAGAATTTAAGCACGTACTTTCCTTAGGAGCTTCTGGAGTTTCGGTTGGAACAATATTTATTGCTAGTAACGAAAGTCCAGTTTCAAACGAATATAAACAAGCACTTATTAATTATGGTGAAGAAGACATTGTACTAACTAAAAAGCTCTCGGGAATTAATTCAACCGTAATAAACACCGATTACGTCAAAAAACTCGGAACAAAACCAAGCATTTTAGAACTTTTGGTTAAAAAGAACACTTTCCTAAAAAACTTTGCAAAATCATTAATTACAAAACATGGCATGAAAAAATTGGAAAAAGCTGCTTTTACTGCTAGTTACAAAAATTTTTGGGTAGCAAGTAAATCTATTGAAAATATAAAAGAAATTAAAAGTTTAAAAGATATTATTTCCGATTTGGTTAATTCAAATGTTTAAAACGAAATTGACAATAAAATGAGCATTATACCAATTTTTGCTTTAAATAATTTTCAATATTATTAAAAATTCTTTCTTCTAAATTTTGGTTATCCGATTTTACAAATTTTTGTCCAATAATTTTTTCATAAAGTTCAATATACCTATCAGAAATGCTTTCAACAAATTCATCAGTCATTTTGGGGACTTTTTGCCCTGGTTTTCCTTGAAAACCATTTTCCATTAACCATTCTCTAACAAACTCTTTCGATAGTTGTCTTTGATTTTCTCCTTTATCAAATCTTTCTTGGTAAGTATCCTTATAAAAATAGCGTGAAGAATCAGGCGTGTGAATTTCGTCAATCAAAAATATTTTACCATCTTTTTTTCCAAACTCGTATTTTGTATCAACTAAAATTAATCCCATTTTATTAGCAATCTCTTGCCCTCTTTCAAACAATTTTAGAGAATATTCTTCTAGTTTAACATATTCAACTTCTGATACCAAGTTTGAGGCAATAATTTCGTGGCGAGAAATATTTTCGTCGTGAGCCCCTTGTTCCGCTTTGGTTGTTGGTGTAATTATAGGTTTTTCAAAAGCTTGATGTTCTCTCATGCCGTCAGGAATTTTTACACCACAAATTTCACGTGCACCATTTTTATAATCACGCCAAGAAGAACCGGTTAGATAAGCCCTAACAATCATTTCGACAGGATATGAATCGCAGCGCCAACCGAGAGTTACCATTGGATCGGGATTAGCAATTTTCCAATTTGGAACAATATCAGAAGTAGCATCTAAGAAATTTGATGCAATTTGATTTAAAACTTGTCCTTTAAAAGGAATCCCTTTTGGTAAAACAATGTCGAAGGCAGAAATTCTATCGCTAACAATCATTGCAAGTAAATCATCTCCTATAAAGTACACATCTCTAACTTTTCCTTTATAAAAATCTTTTTGGTTTTGAAACTTAAAATTTGTTTGAGTAAGAGCTTTCATATTTTATTTATTATGTTTTTCATTATTTTCGTAAGCTTCAACAATTTTCCCAACAATTCTATGCCTAATAATATCACTTTTATCGAATTTCACAAAAGAAATTCCGTCAATTCCTTGTAAAATATCGAAAGAAATAGGTAATCCTGAATCTGCTTTTTTGGGCAAGTCAATTTGCGTAATATCACCTGTAACAATAAACTTAGAGTTTTCGCCCATCCGTGTCAGGAACATTTTCAGTTGAGTATAAGTTGCATTTTGCGCTTCATCTAAAATCACGAAGGCATCGCTTAAAGTACGCCCACGCATAAAAGCCAAAGGAGCAATTTGAATAATTTTTTCTTCAATATATTTTTCTAACTTTTTGTAGGGAATCATATCCAAAAGAGCATCGTATAAGGGTTGTAAATAAGGGTCAAGTTTTTCGCGTAAGTCTCCAGGCAAGAATCCAAGATTTTCGCCAGCTTCGACAGCAGGACGAGAGAGAATAATTCTTTTCACCCGCATTTCTTTCAAAGACTGAACCGCCAAAGCTATTGCCGTATAAGTTTTTCCTGTCCCGGCTGGACCTATTGCAAAAATCAAATCATTTTCTTTAAATTCTTCAATTAAAACTTTTTGATTTTTTGTTCTCGCTTTAATAGCTTTCCCTGTAACAGAGTACAATAATACATCGCCATCTATTTTATGCTCAGAAATATGCTCATCGCTAGCTATAATTTGCTTTAAATCTGAAATAGTCAATCGACTAAAATGATTAAAATGATTTATTATCGCTTGGAATTTCGTTTCGAAAAGAATAATTTCTTCATCTTCGCCTGAAACTTTCAAAATATCGCCACGAACAACAATTTTTAAACGTGGAAAAGACTTTGTTAGCTCCATTAAGTTAACTTCACGAACTCCAAAAAACTTAGTTAAATCTTCAACATCAATTAAAATATTTTTTTCTGTCATTAAAAATTATTTGAACTGCAAAATAAAACAATTATTCAAATTTATTCTCAGCGATTCGGTTTGTTTTTTATTAATTTTTCAACAAAACAATAATTTTGCATAAAAATAAGACAAATAATTAAACAAATTAGTAATTTTAAGCCGAAAAATAACTTTAGAATTTTTATATTAAATTTTATTATAAAATTGGCAAGAATAATTACATTTACAACAGATTGGTCGGCTAGCGATTATTATATCGGAGCTGTTAAGGCAGCTATACTTGCTAAGTGTAATAATGTGTATTTTATTGACATAAGCCATAATATTGAACATTTTTCAATTTTTCAGGCAGCTTTTGTTTTAAAAGCTAGTTATAAAAATTTTCCAAGCGGGAGTATTCATATTATAGGTGTTGACAGCGAACCTGACAAAGATGGCTATATTCTAGTTTCAAAATTCGATTCGCAATATTTTATAAGCTCTAATAACGGTTGTACTGGTTTTATTTTTGACAATGAGCCTGAATTATCAGTTTTAGTAGAAACAGGGTTTGCTTTTGACGGAGCCTCTTTTATTGAATTAAACTTATTTGCTCAAATTGCAGCTTTTATTGCTAAAGATGGAGATATTTTAAAATTAGGAGAGAGAACAAACAAAATTAAACAAAAACTTGCACAAAACTGTCAAATAGAACCTGATTTTATTAATGGACAAGTCATTTATATTGATTCGTATCAGAACGCTATAACAAATATTAGTCGTGAAATTTTTGATGAGTACATTGGCGATAGGAAATTTGAGATTTTAATAAATACAAACAGAACTAAAGTAAATGAAATTAAGCTATCTTACAAAGAAGTGGGCAGTGGTGAAATTGTTTGTATTTTTAACTCATTAGGCTTGTTAGAAATTGCCATTCGCGAAGGGAAAGCAGCACAATTATTAAATTTAGACAACAAATCTGAAATTAGAATAAGATTTAATTCTGGCAAATGAGAAATTTAGTCATTTTAATTATTTTAACCCTTAATTCATTTTATATTTTTTCACAAAAATTTAGTTATTTTGAAATAAAGCCTATGCTTGGTGAGTTTTTACCGCATCATAAAATAATGAGTTCTTTAGAAAAACTTCCAAGCTACGGAATTGAGTTAAATTATTTTAGTAAACACTCAAGTGAGGAATATTTTAATAAAAGATACAAATACCCATTTAGAGGTTTTGGTGTAAGTTACATGAATTTAGGAAATTCCAAAATATTAGGCAGTTCTTTTTCGAGCTACGCAATATTAGAATTTCAACTTGCCAAAATTTTTGGTTTTGATTTTAATTTTCGAGGATCATCAGGTTTATCTTATTTAACAAAGAAATACGACAAAGATTTAAATCCACAAAACATTGCAATAGGGACACATTTGAATTATTATTTTAATCTTGATTTTAATCTTTTGTATAAATGGAAAAATAATAATCTATTTCGTTTTGGTGCAGAATTTTCGCATAACTCAAACGGAGCGGTAAAAAAACCTAACTTAGGTATAAATCAAGTATTTCTTTATTTCTCTTATAATCATTTACTTACCGAAAAGTCAGAATTTAATTATAGCGAATATTCACGCAAAAATTTAAGCCCTCACGAAGTTTACGCAATGATTACCTACAGCACTTCTGACGAATACTCTAAAGCTCCAGAAGGCCGTGGCGCTGGTTTTATTTGTAGTACTCAAGCAATAGCTTACAATTATCAATATTCTAATTTAGGAAAACTCGGAGTTTCTCACGATATTATGTACAATGCCAACCTTCGTTATTATTATGATTATGTACGCGACACTTTAATCATGCATCATAAGGAAATAAACGAGGTTTTAAAATATGGACTTAGCTTTGGACATCAATTAATATATAATAGGTTAGAATTTATTGTATTTATGGGGTTTTATTATTATCACCAAGCAAAGCGAAGCGATAAGTTTTACACTAGAATTGGTGCAAGATATTACCTTTCAGATTACTTTTTTATAAATCTTAGCATAAGAGCCTTTGGTTTTAAAGCACATTATATAGAATCAGGAATAGGATTTTCGTTTAGGAAGAAACTCGCGAATTAATAAAATTTGTAAAGTATAAAATATAATATAACTTATTCTGTTTTAACTAATTTTATTGTTTTATTTCCAGAATCTGATTTTAAGTTCATAATATAAATACCTGCAGGAAGTTTATTTACCAAATGCGAAGCATCATAAAGCTCAGAATTATAGTTTTTCTCAATTAATATATTACCTGTATAGTCTAAAATTTTCATGTTTATATTTTTATTTGCTTCAAAATTTTGAATAAAAAGTTCGTTCACAAAAGGGTTTGGAAAAACTTGTAAAGGCATAGCATTACATTCATCAACATTTAAAGGTTCTTCTTGTTCGAGTTTAACATCATCGATATACAGAGTTTTTCCACCTCCTGAAATCACTTCAATTACAAGTCTTAAATTATTTGATTTAAGTTTATTTTTCTTTATTACAAAGCTATGAGTTTTCCAATCTTCGTTTGCAGGGACATAATTACCATAAGATGAAACATAAGTCGAAGTTAAATTAGTACCTGTCAAAACATATACTAATTTCAAAGAATCTCCACAAGCCGTACTCATATAAATATGAATTCTGTCGGCGGAATTAGAATTTAAACGCCCATAAGCACATTTCATGCTTACTGTAATGTTACGGCTTGTATCGTCAACGTATATATTAGGTAAATACACTTTATTTCTGGTTTCCTTAACATTATTTTTATTAATAATTCTCAAAGATTTTCCGTCGGAATAACCATAATTTGAAATTTCCCAGTGTGCTTCACCATTATTTTCGAAATAGAAATCATTAAACGATTCGCTTTCGGTTAAAGGGAATAATGAAGTTTCAAAATTTTCGATATAAGGCAGAGTTTTCCCATGATTAACATCGTAAACTCTAATATAGTTTTCTCTGGTTTTTGAATCAGTTCCGCTTTCGTTTTCTGCTATTAAGGTAGTAGAAAAGACCCCAGGTTGATTATAAGTAACATGTGGGTTTGGAAGATTTGAAGAACTAGGGGTACCGTTTTCAAAATTCCAAATATAATTTCCGACAAAATCTGTATTATGAGTTAAGTCATAATAAGAAATGGAATAGCCAGTACATGTTAAAATGGAATTAGCAGTAAAATCGGCAATAGGTTCACAAACTTGTGCCACATATTCATTGTTTGTTCCAGTTGCCACAAGATTTGACTGAGAATGCAAATTATTTCTACCTGCCACTGAAGAGTTTAAAGTTGCACGCATAACATTTGCTTGACCTTGAGTGAACATCACATAGCAATATGAATATTCCATAAAATTTTGGACATTATCTAAAGTACCACATGTAACTGCATTAATATTACAAGTTGTATGCCCAATGGTATTTGGAGTATCTTCTATACCATCATCTATATCGCAATTACTCGACAAACCAGGTTCATTTGAATTGCCCCAAGGATGTGGTAAATTAAGGTAATGCCCTGCCTCGTGCGTCAAAACACTACCATGCCCCACATTACTAGTTCCATTAGTACCAACATATTCATGCAACAAAATAATTCCATCACTTCCATAAGGAGCGGTTCCAGGATAATAAGACCAGCCGGCAGCACCTTCTCCTAGCACTTTTACAGTCCAAACATTCAAATATTTTTCGGGAGGCCAAGTTGGCGAGGCTTCTTTAGCTGCTTCATATCCTGCGCTAGTAGCTTCAGAAGCTGTCCTAACAACACCAATTGTGCAATTCCCCCAAGGGTCAATGCGTGCAAGGCGAAATTCAATTTTTGCATCAGCAGCTATAGACTTAAACGCTGGGTGAATAAGAGTTGTATCAGGTCGTCTTTTGCGATAATCAGTATTCATTTGCTCAACAGCTCCTAAAATTTGTTGATACGATATATTTTCTTCGCCATAGTTATGCACAACATGAAAAACAACAGGAATAATGTAAACGTCATCAGATTTTGGATTGTTTTTAATATATTCTTTTACAAACTCATCTAAATATTGACGTTGTAAAAGTAAGTTCGGGTTTTGGTCTACTAATTTCCAATAAATTTGATCAGTAGCACAACGCCAAGTTTCATTCTCATCTTGAGATAACAAATTTAAAGAGAAAAAAACAACAATAAATAAACCAAGGAAGAATTTCATAAAATGTTAAAGTATTAAGTAATCTTTTTTACAAAGAAACAACATATTAGAAAAAGAAAATGTTAATTATTTTATTTTTATATAAACAACAAAATAATCTAGATTATATCCCTTAACATCATCATTAATAAATAACTATTCAAATATTTAAAAACTGAATTGTTAAAATATAAATTGTAGATTCTGTCTACTAATAAAACATTAACCATTCATATTTTTGAAAAAAATAAACAAAATTATCTAAAACAAGTAAAAATAAAAAGAAAATGGTTCGACTTTCAAAAGCTGAACTAATTAGTTTGAAAAAAAAGAAACCTTTTTTAATAATATTACGTTATTAATATTTGGGGCAACAAAGAGCATAAGAACTAATTAACTTTTCACAAATTTTCTTGTTTTATCACCAAACTTAATAAAATACAATCCTTCTTTTAGCTTACTAACATCTACCCTATTTTGTTTTGTGTTGCTTTTTAAAACTGTTCTTCCTTGAATGTCACAAATTTCGAAAGCCATCTCTTTGTTAAAAAACAAAATATTTGTTGCAGGGTTTGGATATATTCGTATATCCTCATTTATACTTATTTCGGAATTAGCAAATTCGTCAACAATAAGAATAACAGGAACATAGACAGTATCATTTGTTTTATAAATGGCTAGGCTACAAGAATATTCACCTGAAGGCATGCCATTAGAATTAAATTCCAATATCACTTCACTTTCTTCTTCTACCCCTAAATTATCGCCAGTAAAATCGGTACTAATCCAAGTAATTGGAAAACCAAGATTTATGAAATTCAAATTTCCTGAAACATTATGTGGTTCACTTCCATAAATATCACCATATATAGAATAATTAATAGTTAAATTTCCTTCAAAACTTGGGTCAACATGGGCAAAAACTTTAACACTAGCAGTTTCGTTATTAGAAATCATTCCCCAATTATTAATATTGTCCCGAACTCCGTACCATCGAAACTCTCCACTGTTTCCAAGTTCGCCAGCAATTAAATTTAAAGTGTCGTTACTTGAATCAATAAAAGGGCTCAAAGAGTCTACAATAAATCCTTGCGGGAAGTCCATTCCAACTTCTTTAATCCACTCAGAATCGGTAGTTCTATTAGTTAAAGTAAAAACCCATTCTAAAGCTGTGTCAAGATAAAAAGAACTGTTATCACATATTATGTCTGAATTAAGAATACTTTTTTGAAAATCAAGCCATGGAGTATAAGATAAAATTTTAAATCTAAAATTTTGCAATCCGCCTCCGGTATTAGAAATAATAAGAGTTTCGGTATCCATTTGATTTGGAGGCATAATTTTATAAAAATGATTTGGGCTAAAACTAAGCTCTTGTTCGGGGTCATAAAGTGGCGGGAATTTGATAAGATCTATCCAAGCTGCATCCATTCCTGCGCTAACCGAAACATCTTTTTTATATATCCACTTAAAGTTTCTATTTCCAGCTTGAACAGGGAAACTAACTTTTGCCCAATCTAGTTCTCCGTCCCACCTCATCATTTCTTGATTATCAATCAAGAATACTAAATAATCCCAATTATTAGTAGAACCATCTTCGCATGAAACTTTTCTATAAAAGCTAATTTCACCATTTGAAAGAACTCTAACGTCAAATTCTATTACGGAGGAGGAATTGTGTCCGATATTGCCAGATTTTAAACAATAGTTACCTTCGAAAGGTGTTTCCTGACTAATATTCCAAGGTAAATTACCTGAGCTTGACCAGTTAAAAGCTGAAAAATCTCCTGTTTCCCAGTCTTCAAAAATTTGACCAATACTTAAATAAGTTGCAATATCTTTTTGATAGCCATTAATATCAGAAATATGAAAATTTAAAATAGCTATATGCCCAGAAGGGGCGTTATCATCAACAGTGAAATTGATAACTACATTTTTAGATTGATTAGCTTCTATACCGTTTACATTAAATAAATTTTGATTGAAGCTTAAGAATTGATCTTGAGTTGTAAGGTTAATATCAAAATTTCCGATATGTGCTGCGCCAATATTTTTAAAAGTAAAAGCAACATCAGTTGTTTCACCAATATCAAGAGCGTTATTATCGGAGTCATCAACAAAAAATGAATAAAGGGAAATATCGGCAGTATAAACTAAAAAGGTTTTATCAAAATTCCATGAACTTGCACCAGCAACAGTACTAACGTGTATAGTAATTTCCTCGTTATTGTAAAAATTATAATTTAGATTCATATAAAAAGCAGGGTTAACTATAATTTCTTGTCCGGGATTTAATAAATAAAAGACATAAGTATCGTTAGCAAAACTTACATTTGTATTGTCGCAACTTAACTTTACCATTACATTTGAAAGTTGTGTTTCGGTAACATTCTTAATAATTAAATTAAGTCCTGAGTTAGTGCCCCAATTAACAGCATTAGCATTATTTGTAAGGCTAACATTTACAATCATCCCTTCGGTTGAAATAGGAATAGTTTTCTTATTAACTAAACCTTTTGCGTCAATAATTTTAATATTTAAAGGATAATTCACGAGTTCAGAAGTTGGGATTCCAGTTAACAAGCCATTTTCATTTAAATTAAAATAATCAGGTGCTATTGCTGGATAAAAGACATATCCAACATTAGAAATATTGCCAATTTTACCACTTAACGGAGTTTCGATTAAATTGGCAAAATCGCCATTAGATATTCCAGAAACCCAGTTATTTGAAGTATTTGCAGTGCAATTATTATAAAAAATTGTAATCTCGCCATTTGCATTTAGTTTTAGCGAAACGTCAATATCATTGCCAACCCATCTAACAATGTAAGAATCAGCTTGGGCATAATAAAACACATTAGATTGCGTTTGAGAGTTAAAAGCGGAAATAATTTTTCTGTTTTCAAAATTAACAATATAAGAATTATAGTTATTTGAATTATATGGTAAGTTAGCTTGCAATGGTGTAAAGCTCAGGTATCCATTAGGGCTAACATAAATTCCGTTATAAGTTTGTCCAAAATATTCAAATTCGAATGGTAATTCTTTATAAGTACCAGTTAATGGTAATGTTACTAGAGGCAAGGGGTCAGATGTTTCTGACATTTGATAATCAGTATCAAATTCCCATCTATAAGGTGGTGTGCCAGCTTGGGCTGCTAATTGAAATGAATAATTGTGGTAAACATCAGCATTAGGTAATGATTGCGTAGTTATTTGTGGTTTTTCGAAATTTGGGGTAAAAGTTACAGTTGCAGTTGTAACGGAATTTTGCAAAATATTAAGTTCGGTGTCGTTTGAAGTATGCTCTTGTAAATTTTGTCCGGTATAGTCCATTACAGAGAAGTCAATAATTCTGCCATATCCTGTATCATCGGGGTCGTTTTCATAAACCTGAAAGAAAAATTTTGCTTGCGAACCTGATTGCAGTATTTCTAAGAAAGGCGTAACATCAAGACCGAACTCTAAGTGCCGAAATTCTTCTTCATATTCGCCTTGCAACCCCCAGTCGGAGCCTTGATTATCAATAATAGGAAAACTCATGTAATATTGAGGCTGGTTGTCATTTATATTAGTACTAATTCCAGCCATTATTTTAATTCTTTGTCTTTTATAATAATACATATTAACTTTGTAAGTCAAAGCAGGCGAATATTCTTTTATTGCTTTTAACACATTTACAGTATTATTCCATATTCCGCCAGAGTTAGTTGGTTTTGCAAAGCTACTATATAGTCCCCAGGCAGTGTAAGGGCTTGCATAAGCATTAACGACTTTAAAAGCTCCGATTTCCCAATCTTTAATATCAACGATTCCATCGCCATTTATATCAATATCGTTTGTAAATTGTCCATCATTATTAAGGTCAAACCTAACCGAATCGTTAAAACCGACAACAGTATAAGCATGAGAAGGGCTGGACCCCCAAACAGGGAAAGCATATTCGCCAGCATGTGGACTTGTTGGGGGTAAAGTTGCGGGCGGGCTTGCGTATTGCG
>CAYRQZ010000003.1:0-4743 GCA_964426585.1 uncultured Bacteroidales bacterium
TTAGTAGTTAGTAGTTAGTTGCTCTTCAAACTGTTTTTCACCAATAATGGTTCCATCGTTTTTTAATCGTTCGTCATCCATTGCAAAACCTTTAATGGTAAATTCCTGTAAAATTTGAGTAGCCCATTTTCTAAACAGAATGGCACGTTCAGAATTTACTTTATATCCTACTGCAATAATGGCTGAAAGGTTGTAATGCTGTGTATCATAGTTTTTTCCATCAGAAGCAGTTATTCGAAATTTTCGAATAACTGAATTTTGATCTAACTCATTATCTGAAAATATTTTCTTTAAGTGATAATTAATAGTATGAACTTCTACATTATAAAGCACTCCCATCATCTTCTGAGATAACCAAATGTTTTCATCCACATAAACCACATTGACATCACTTTCTCCCGTAGCTGCAATAAATGTCAAGTATTCGGCAGCTGAAGAGCGTACTAAAGCATTCTTATTTATTTTTTTGCTCATTTTTATTTTATTTTTTTAGCTTTCTGTTCTAAAAGCGATATGGTTTTTAAATATTCTTTTTCAACAGAGCTAAGTGTTTTTGCTTTATATTTTTTATACTCTTCTATTGCTTTTTTCTCGGCTTGTATGTGCGATATTTTTCCTGCATTATCCAATACTTTTCGCCCAGTTGTTCCAAGAATAGTGTCTAATTCTTTCACATAGTCAGCCATTCGCATTTCTCGTTCTTCAATGGCGTTTAGTTCTGCCAAATCGAAATAAGCTGCTACTAAATTATTGAGAACTTTCAACTCCTTTATTTCTAAATAATTTTTGGCAATCATCGCTTCAGCTTGCGTGGGTTGTTCGCCTTTAAAATTGGTTAAGCCTGCAAAAGGTTTGTCGCTATCTACCCGCAAATAAATCACTTCACTTGCAGTGTTTCCGTGAGCAGCATAGTGCAATTTATTTTGTACCATCTTAAAAAAAAGCAAACTCTCTTCGCTTTTTGGGTCATAATCGGTAGCTGTTGCATACAATTCCAATACCTGACGATACATTACTTTTTCGCTTGAACGAATATCGTGAATGCGGTCTAATAGCTCTTTCCAATAGTTACTGCCTCCAAGATTTTTAAGACGTTCATCATCCATAGTGAAACCTTTGATAATGTACTCTTTTAGTCGTTGTGTTGCCCAAATTCTAAACTGTGTAGCAATTTTTGAATTAATGCGATACCCCAAAGCAATAATCATATCCAAATTATAGTAATCCAACTCACGAGCCACCTCCCTTCCTCCTTCATTTTGAACTGTTCGGAATTTCCGAACAGTTGCTTCGGGTCTTAATTCGTCATCGGAATAAATATTTTTAATATGCTCACTGACTGTTGATTTTGCTGTTTGGTAAAGCTCAACTAATTGCTTCTGGGTCAGCCAAATATTTTCATTTTCTAAATGAACTGAAAGTTCAGAAAGACCATCTGCACTTTTATAAATGATTATTTCTTTTGCTTCTTTTTTCATTTTTCAATCTCTTTTACAATTAAATCAATACCTGCTCTTAACTTATCAATTTTTATTACCGTTTCAGCAATTTCAGTATTTAAAACTTGAATATCAATTTTCTCGCGGGTATCTTTTGCTTCTACATAAGAGCTAACGGATAAATTATAATCGTTTTCGGCAATTTTGTTGTTTTCAATGGATTTGGCAATGTGTTCTATATTTTCTTTTTGGTCGAAAATATCCATAATTCGCTCAATATGTGCATCTTCCAATATATTGTTATTGGTTACTTTTTTAAAGAAATCCTCGCCGCTGGCATCAATAAATTGTGTTTTGTTTTCTGTTTTATGTTTAGATAATACTAAAATATTAACAGCTATAGATGTGCCAAAAAATAGATTGGGAGCTAAAGCAATGACGGTTTCCACAAAGTTGTTGTCTACCAAATATTTCCTGATTTTTTGTTCTGCGCCGCCACGATAAAAAATGCCCGGAAAGCAAACAATAGCCGCTCTTCCTTTGGCAGAGAGGTAGCTGAGTGCGTGCAGTACAAAGGCAAAATCGGCTTTTGATTTGGGGGCAAGCACACCGGCAGGGGCAAAACGCTCATCGTTAATCAGTGTTGGATCATCACTCCCAATCCAAGTGATAGAATATGGCGGATTGGAAACAATGGCATCAAAAGGTTTTTCATTTTCAAATTGTGGTTTAAGCAAAGTATTGCCCAAAACAATATGAAATTTGTCGTAATTTACATTATGCAAAAACATATTCATGCGTGCCAAGTTGTAAGTGGTGTGGTTTACTTCCTGTCCGTAAAAACCCTCTTCAATAATATGATTATCGAAATGTTTTTTTGCCTGTAGCAACAAAGAGCCCGAACCACAAGCAGGGTCATAAATTTTATTGACGGCAGTTTGTTTGTGCATTGCTAATTGTGCAATGAGTTTAGAAACATGTTGTGGTGTAAAAAATTCGCCCCCTGATTTTCCGGCATTGGCAGCATAGTTGGAGATTAAAAACTCATAAGCATCGCCAAAAAGGTCAATGTGATTATCTTCAAAATTGCCAAAATTGAGCTCTTCCACACCTTTGAGAACAGCAGCCAAACGACTGTTTTTATTTTCAACCGTATTGCCCAAGCGTGTGCTTGTAGTATCGAAGTCGGCAAACAACCCTTTGATGTCGACTTCGGATTCGTAACCGTTTGCAGAACTTTCTATGGCATCAAAAATAGCTTTTAAATCAGTATTCAAATTGCTGTTAGTATTGGCATTTTTAGCAATGTTCACAAAAAGCTGACTGGGATAAATAAAATAGCCTTTTGTTTTAATAGCATCGTGTTTTAACTCCGGTGTAATAACATTATCGGGTAAGTTGGCATAATCAATACTTTCATCACCTGCATTAAAATGATTGGTAAAATTTTCGCTAATAAATCGGTAAAAAAGTGTTCCAAGAACAAATTGCTTAAAATCCCAACCGTCAACCGAGCCACGTACATCGTTGGCTATTTTCCAAATTTTATTCTGTAATTCTTGTCTTTGTGCTGTACTTGTCATTTCTTTAATTTTTAATAATTTATAATGTATAATTTTTAAAATCTGCTCGTAAAGATAGTTTTAATTTTTAATAATCTTGTTTGTTAGAATAAAAATAGTTTGTATTTTAAAAATGCGAGCAAAGATTTTAAATATCTGTTTCCTTAGTTGAATTATATTATACTAAAAAAAGGACGTTTATTTTCCTAATATTTTTGAAAAATAGCAGATATAAAAAAATTGAAATTTAAGACTTATTTTATAAGTAGGTCATTCATAATAATAGTATCATTAAAGATACTGTTTATTTTTCAATTAGTCAAATTAGAAAAAACTTATTTATAAAAAGGGGTAAACTCCATATTATAAAATGTAAATGCGTAAATGTCAGCCATTTCGTCAATAAACTTTTTAGTAGGTTTTCCTGCTCCGTGTCCAGCTTGTGTTTCTATTCTAATAAGTACTGGGTTTTTTCCTTTATGTTTAGCTTGTAAAGTAGCAATATACTTAAACGAGTGGGCAGGTACAACTCTGTCGTCGTGATCACCAGTTGTAACAAGGATAGCGGGGTAGTTGATATCGGAGTTAATATTGTGTAAGGGAGAATATTTATAAAGATATTCAAACATTTCTTTACTGTCGTCGCTAGTGCCATAATCTGTTGCCCAGTATCTTCCAATTGTAAATTTGTGATATCTAAGCATATCCATTACTCCAACGGCCGGCAAAGCCACAGCAAACAAATCGGGACGTTGATTAGCTACAGCCCCAACTAAAAGCCCACCATTAGAACCTCCTTGAATTGCTAATCTTTGCGGAGAGGTATATTTATTATTGATTAAGTATTCGGCAGCAGCAATAAAATCGTCAAAAACATTTTGTTTTTTCATTTTAGTTCCTGCTTTATGCCAACTTTCACCATATTCGCCACCGCCTCTAATATTTGGAATAGCAATAATTCCGCCTTGCTCTAACCATACACAACGGGCAATACTAAAACTAGGAGTTAAGGAGATATTAAATCCTCCATAACCGTATAATAAAGTTGGGTTTTTGCCGTCTAATGCAATTCCTTTTTTAAATACAATAAACATTGGAATTTTTGTTCCGTCCTTGGACACAAAAAACACTTGTTTAGTTTGATAATCTTCTGAAACAAAATCGATTTTCGACTTTTCGTAAAGGCTTGATTTATTATTTTTTATATTATATGAATAAATAGTTGCAGGAGTCGTAAATGAAGTAAAAGTATAGAAAGTAAGATTAGAATTTTTGTCGCAAGCAAAACCCGAAATAGATCCAATTTCTTTATAGTCTAAATCGTATAAATATTTTCCTTTTTCATCAAAAATTTTCACAAGCGAATGAGCGTCAACCATGTAATTAGCAATATATTTTTCGCCAATAAAACTAATATTTTGCAATACACTTTGGTCTTCTGGAATAAAATCTTTCCAGAATTTTTTATCTTTTTTATTCAAATCAACTTCAATCATTTTATAGTTTGGAGCTTGATAATCGGTAATAATATAAAATTTATTATTAGTATTATTAGCTAAGGAGTACTCATTGTCGAAATCATCAATAAGTTTTATAATCGGAGAGTTTGGTTTTTCTAAATTTTTATAGTAAAGAGCATTTCCAGAAGTTGACATTGACGCGTAAATAACTAAAAATTTTAAATCGTCAGTAACATGAGCAGAAAAACCAATTTCGGGATTATTTTTGTCTTCGTACACTAA
>CAYRQZ010000003.1:4843-20408 GCA_964426585.1 uncultured Bacteroidales bacterium
GAAAGAGCAACAGTTCCTTCTTTGTCAAATTTATTTGGGTCTAAAAGCTCAATTTCTTCAGCTTTTAAGTCGGTTTTGTAAAACAGAACACTTTGATTTTGTAATCCATCATTTTTGAAAAAAAAGTAAAGCCCTGCTTTTTTAAAAGGAGCCGAAGTCTTTGGATAATCCCAGATTTTTAAAAGTCTATCTTTAATTTTATTGCGATAAGGAATAGTTTCTAAATATTTAAAAGTAATTGCATTTTGAGCTTTTACCCACTCGGCTGTTTCTTCAGAGTTATCGTCTTCTAACCAACGATACGGGTCGGGTACAATAGTATCAAAATAATTGTCTGCAAAATCAATAGCTTTTGAAGCAGGATAATCTAAATTAAAATCCATTTTTTTTGTTTTTGGAGTTTTACATGAAATTAACGAAATAAAAACCGTTGTAAATATTAAAGAAAACCAAAAAATATGTTTCATATTGTAAAAATAAAAAATATTACTTATTTTATTAATTCCAAAAATATAAATAAAAACAACTTGTTTTATTTATTTAACACAATATTAAGAAATTACAAAGTTTATATCAAGTATTAAAAAGTTAACAAAGCATTGTTTTTAAGTTTTCTATTAAATTTGTTTCTGTAAGATTATTTATTATATTTTTGAAAAAAAATAGTCATGAAAAGTTTGTTAGTTAGCCTGTTTGCACTTTCCTTAGTTTTGATTTGTTGCAATAATACCCGTCAACCACAAGAAAAAAAAGATTTAAAAAATATAGTATCCGAAAATGACACTTTACTTTTGCCGGGTATTTATCAAATATCAACTTATTTTGCTTTATTACAGAATAATCGAGTAGCTATTGTATCAAACCAAACCGGGATAATAAATGGAGTTCATTTGACAGATACGCTACTATCATTAGGAATAAATGTAGTAAAAGTGTTCTGTCCCGAACATGGTTTTCGTGGAACAGCAGACGCTGGTGCAAAAGTTGATAATAGTATAGACATCAAAACTGGGTTGCCAATAATTTCTCTTTACGGGAAAAATAAAAAACCAAGTACTGAACAAATGCAAGATGTAGATATTGTCGTTTTTGATTTACAAGATGTCGGCGTAAGATTTTATACTTATATCTCAACTTTACATTATGTTATGGAAGCTTGTGCCGAAAGAAATATTAAATTAGTTTTATTAGACCGCCCTAATCCAAATGCTCATTATATTGATGGCTGGATTTTAGATACTGCAAATTATAGGTCATTTATTGGAATGCATCCTGTTCCTGTTGTTTACGGAATGACAATAGGCGAGTACGGAAAAATGATAAACGGCGAAAAATGGCTAAAAGACGGTCTTGTTTGTGATTTAATAGTTATTAAATGCACAAATTATAGCCATAATTCAAAATATAGCTTATCCGTCAAACCATCTCCAAATTTGCCAAACGACAGATCTATCGAGCTTTATCCGAGTTTGTGTTTTTTTGAAGCAACTAATCTAAGTATAGGTAGAGGTACAGATAAACAATTTCAAATTATAGGACATCCTTTATTTAAAAGTGTAGAAGTCGCTGACTTTGAGTTTGTTCCAAGACCAAACGAAGGTGCACAAGACCCCGTATTAAACAATCAAAATTGTTATGGGTTTGATTTGTCTCAATCAAATTCAATTTTTGAAATTAATACAAACCAATTAAACATAGACATATTATTAAAAACTTATGAGCTTTTTCCCGATAAAACAAAATTCTTGAAGAAATCTAATACTTTGGAGCTATTATCTGGAAATGGAAATTTTAGAAAGCAAATAGAAAATGGTGCAAGCGAAAAGGAAATAAGAGAGTCTTGGGCAAAAGATTTAGAAAATTTTAAATTAATTAGAGCAAAATATTTACTTTACGATTAGTTAATTAATTTATAAAAAAGCCTCCTTTTTGGGGAGGCTAATGTAAACCGTAAGTTAAGGATTTAATTCCCGTAATCCTTTTCCGGGTTTTATAAATTTTTAAGAATGAAATTTGTCATTTTTCTATATAAATGATTTCTAGTATTTCCACCATAAATTCCGTGGTCTTTGTTTGGATAATACATTGTTTCAAAATCAACATCAGCATCAATAAGTTTTGTTACAATATCTACGGCATTTTGAAAGTGTACATTATCATCAGCAGTGCCGTGAACAAGTAAATATTTACCTTTCATTTCTTTTACATGATTTATTGGTGAGTTTTTGTCGTATCCGTCAGCATTATCTTGCGGTAGACCGTTGTATCTTTCGGTGTAAACAGAGTCGTAATATCTCCAATTAGTAACTGGAGCAACTGCTATTGCAAGTTTAAACCAATTTGCCCCAATAGTTAAACATAAACTAGACATATATCCGCCATAAGACCAACCAAAAATTCCAATTCTGTTAGGGTCAACAAATTTTAGACTTCCCAAGTATTTTGCAGCTTCTATTTGGTCTAATACTTCGTATTTTCCGAGTTCTTTATATGTAATTTGTCTAAAATCTTTCCCCCTTGCACCAGTGCCTCTATTATCAACCGACACAATGATATATCCATTTTGAGCTAAAAGTTGCCACCAAGGCATGTCTCTATCCCACGAATTAGTAACAGTTTGAGAGCCAGGACCGCCATAAACATACATGAAAACAGGGTTTTTCTTTCCTTTTTTCATTTTTTGAGGTTTTATCATCCAGGCATTTAGCTCGGTACCGTCTTCTATTGTAAAAGTGAAAAACTCTTTTTTAGAAAATTTATATTCTTCGTTAACTTTTTTTATTAATGATTTATTTGTTTCTAAATCTCTAATTAACTCGCCTTTGTTGTTGTTAAGAGTAATTTGGTTGGGAGTATTGGCATCACTCCAATCATTAATAAAATATTCGAAGGTATTACTAAAACTTGCGGAATTAGTTCCAAGCTGTTTACTAAGTTGAATAGTCTCACCTGAAGAAATGTCAACAGAGTAAATTTCACGATTTAAAGGCGATGATTTTGCTGCCTGAAAATAAATTTTGTTGTTAATCTCATCAATTCCGTAAAATTCTGTTACTTCCCAATTTCCTTTTGTTAATTGCTTTACTAATTTACCATCTAAATTATATAAATATAAATGACGATAACCATCTGCCTCATGCGAATAAATAAAATGCTTATTATCATTAAGAAATTTTAAATCATCGTTAATTTCAATATATTTATCATCGCTAAGGCTTAGAATTACTTTAGAACTACCTGTGTTTGAATTAATAGCAAAAAGTTCGTATCTGTTTTGAAGTCTATTCATTTTGACGGCAGCTAAAGTATTAGGGTCTTGTGTAAAAAGCAAACGAGGAATATACATGTCTTCTAAATTTCCCATGTCTGCTTCTATGATATTTTTTGTTTCTAAGTCAACAATATGAAGGCTAACTTTTGAATTTATTTCACCAGCCTTAGGATATTTATATTCATAATTTATCGGATACAATTCACCATAAGTTGGAAACGAAAACATTTTAACATTAGACTCATCAGATTTAAGAAAAGCAATTTTTTTACTATCAGCAGCCCAATCATAAGCTTTATTGTAGCTAAATTCTTCTTCGTAAACCCAATCAGGTGCACCATTAATAATTTTATTCCATTCACCGTCTCTTGTTAATTGTTCTTCTTTTGCGTTTTCATTTCTAATATCTTTAACGAAAATATTATTATCTCTAACAAAAGCAATTTTATTGCCGTCAGGCGAAAAAGAAGCGAGTTGTTGTTTGCCGTTTTCAGATAAACGCTTTGTTGTTTTATTATTTAAGTCATAAATTAAATATTCAGCTTTGAAAGAATGACGATATACAGGCTCATATTGGAAACTAATTAAAATTTTACTTTCATCATTCGAAAACTGATAGTCGAAAATCCAATCAATGATATCCAAATCAAAATCTTTGGCTTTAAAAATTGTTTCAATTTGTTCTCCAGTTTTATACGAATATTTAATTATAGCGTTTCTGGTCATATTAAGGTTAGTGTAATTCTCCCCATCTTTTAAAGATTCAATACCGAGAACATAGTTTTGCCTAAAAACACCTTTTTTATAAAGGTCTTCAATTTCAATTTGTTTTTGTGCTATACCCAAAAAACTAGAAAATACAATTAGCATAGCGAATAATAAAGAAAATAAATTTTTCATAATTATAATTTTACTTGTTAAATTTAATATATTCTTCTATAAAAGGCTTAACTTCAACAAAAGCCTGTTCTAATTTAAACATATTGGAAGCAAAAAACTCAAAAATTTTGCTCCAATCTTCTTTTTTATATATATTTACATCATCAATTTGTTTGTATAATGCACATACTTCTTTTCCCGATTCATTAATTAATTGTTCTTCCCATATCCATGAATTACCAATAATATTAATAAATGTAATTTCGTATTCTTTCAGTTTAACAAAATTATTAAAACGTTTGTCTTCATCTTTATTTTCAAAAGCAAACATTACGCGGGCAAATTTTCTGTTTATCTCAAATTTCAAAACGAAATCTTTTAATCCAGTATTATATAAAATCCATTTTCGTTTTGGACCTAGATACTTTCTTGAATAGTTGTCAAAAGCTATCCAAAAGTCTTTACGTATTTCTGTTGCCACTTCTTTTGAGTACATAGTAAATATGAAACTGACAAAAATAATAAAATACTAATAAATAGTTTGTTTTAGATTAAGTAATTTTAATAATGAAGCAATAATTTATATTTGGAACAATTTTTGGATAATATAAAACGGTTAATAAGTTTTTTATATTTATAGAAAAAATACCTATTGTAGTTTAATAAATAGTTTATAATTTAAGCCAAAATTTTTTTAGAATGAAAAGACTTTCTTTAATATTAATTTTAATATCTGTTGCCGCCGTTTTGTCTGCCCAGGTAATAGGAGGAGTGCAAACAAAATTACAAAAATTTTATGAGGAGGAGAGGTGGGAAGACTGTGCTTTTAAAGCCGATAGGATGGTTCTTCAAGAAAAATATAAAAACGACCCCGAAGTAAATCTTTACTTGGGTGCTTCTTATGCGAAAATATTTTTAATGTGTTTAGAAGATTCTAGCCTTTTAAATAAAGTTCCTGAATATTTAAATTCATATTCTTACGCCTTAAAATATTCTTTGATAGCAAAAAAGAAAGATAAAAAAGCAAAAATTATTTTCCCTAAAAATGATTTTATGCTCGAAGAAATAGCCATAACAGGTATATATTATATAGACCATTACATGTCAATTAAGAAAATAGCAAAAGCTAATTCATATTTACGAAAAATGATGAAAGTATATTCTGATATAAATTTTGATTTTTTGGGCGCTGTTTTTAGCGTTAGCTTAGGCGACACTGTAAATGGAACGCCTATTATCAAAGATGTGTTTTCAAAAATGGATAATGAAAGACCCAGCAAACCATCAAATACTGACTTTATTATGATTGACGCTTTTGATTATTATATTAATTTTTTGATAAATAAAGAAATTCCTCTTTACGATAGTGCTAAAAATGTTGCTAATAGAGGCTTAAAATATTTTCCTGATAGCGAAGTTTTTAAATATTATCTGCAACTTATTAACAATCCTGAATTAGAAAGCAAAAAACCAAAAAATGAAAGAAAACAAGTCGTTTTGAAAAATGTTGCTTTAAACAATTTAAATGATGATAAAGATGAAAATATTGATGATAACGATGATGATGATTAAAATTGATTAATATGATTGGAATAATTGGTGGCACAGGCTTTGAAAAAGCTGATATTTTAAAGAATCCTAAAATAAATATAATAAAAACAAAGTTTGGAGAAACTTCATCTCCAATTATAACAGGAATTATTAACGGAAAAGAAATTGCTTTATTGTCGCGTCATGGACATGAGCATACAATAACTCCAACTCATGTAAATAATAGAGCAAATATAGAAGCATTAAAATCTTTGGGTTGTTCTGCCATAATTGCAACAACTGCATGCGGAAGCTTAAAAGACGAAATAAAGCCTGGTGATTTTGTTGTTTTAGACCAATTTATCGATTTTACAAAGCATAGAATAAATACTTTTTTTGAAGAGTTTGAACCAGGAAAAATGCAACATTGCCCAATGGCAAACCCATTTTCTGTAGAAATACGAAATAAAATAATTCAAGCAGCAGAAGAGTGCAAAATTAATAAGGTTCATAAGACAGGAACAATAATTACGATTGAAGGACCTCGATTTTCTACTCGCGCCGAATCTTTTATGTTCCGAACTTGGGGAGCAGACTTAATTAATATGAGTACCGCACCCGAAACTGCCCTCGCCAATGAAGCAGAAATACCTTATGCCGCCATTGCTATTGCTACCGATTATGATTGCTGGAAAACAAACCAAGAACCAGTGTCTATCGAACTCGTTCTTCAAAATTTTAATAAATCTGTTGCCAAACTTACCGAAATACTTATTAAAACTATTTCTTTGTTATGATAGCCTACGAAGTGCTAAGAATTATTGACTCAAAACCATTGTTTGCTAAAGATCATTTCAAACGCTTGCAAAATTCTATTCTCAATAATAATAAAGTTTTAAAAATTGATTTTGAAATATTTTTAAACGAATTGAAAACTTTAATAGCAGAAGAAAAGTTACAAAATGGAAACATTAAAATCGAAATAAATTTTGAGGCAAATTGTTGCGAATATAAAATCATTTCAAAAATTAGCCCTCATTTATATCCTAGCGAATATGATTATAAAAATGGAGTAAATACATTAACTTTTTTTCATGTTAGAGAAAATCCTAATGATAAAATTTGGGATAAAGCTCAGCGTAACAAAGTTGATAATATTTTAAGTTTACAAAATGTATTTGAAGTACTTTATGTGAATAATCATAATTATTTGACCGAAGGGTCTCGCTCAAATTTATTTTTTATTGAAAACGATTATCTTATTTCTGCAAAACCACAAGATATTTTGTTAGGAATAACAAGAAAATATATTCTTATGTCGGCTAAACATTTAGGTTTAAAGCTAATCGAAAGAGACATATCTTTATCTGAAATAGAAAACTTTGATACTGCTTTTATATCTGGTACTTCGCCAAAAGTTTTGCCTATTCGTAAAATTAATGATGTAAATTTTGGAGTAAACAATAAAAACCTTAGATTGCTAATGGCTGAATATGATGAGCTTATTAAAAATGATATTTTACAATTTAATTTTTAATTTTTAATTTTTTTCTTATATATGTATTTAGTGCTTTAAAACTTTTTATTTGTCCTTTTATTTATAGTAAATATTTTAGATATTTTTTTTATAACTGAAATTTAGACTATTTTTGCAGCCTTAAATTTTAAAACATGAAATTTTTAAATAAAGAAAAACTATTTTCTGCAAAATGGTTTAAATCATTAGCTTTGATTCTTTCAGGAACATTGATAATGTCTCTTGGCTATGTTTACTTTATATCGCCTTATAAAATAACACCAGGTGGAATATACGGTGTTGCTATTGTTTTGCATCATATTTTTGGCTTTCCAACAGGATTAACAGCCTTAGCATTCGAAATCCCAATCACTTTATTAGGTTTAAAATTATTAGGACCAAAATTTGGTTGGAAAACTATTGTTGGTTTTACGTCTATGGCAATCTTTGTTGATGTTCTAACATATTTTCAAGGTAATGAACCCTTAGTTGACGGAGACCCTTTATTATCTGCTATTTTTGGCGGAGTTTTAATAGGAGTAGGGCTAGGTCTTGTTTTTAAATCACGAGCTTCTTCTGGCGGTAGCGACGTAATTGCTATGATTTTTAATAAATATACCAGAATACCATTAGGAACTTTAGTAATTTATATCGATTCTGCTATCGTTATTATTAGTTTAATCGCGTTTAGAGATTGGAAAATTCCTTTGTATTCTTGGCTTGTAATTTATATAGTCGGAAAGGCTGTCGACATTATCCTTCAAGGAGCTAGCTATGATAAAGCTGTTTTTATAATTTCTGATAAACATGAAGAGATTAAGCAAACAATTATCGAAGATTTGAATCGTGGCGGAACTGTGTTTTACGGACATGGTCTTTATAGCGAAGATGAAAAAAAAATAATTTATACAACTGTCAGCCGGAGGGAATTTGAATTACTAAAAGATTATATTTATGAAATTGACCCCAAAGCATTTATAACCGTTACCGAGACTCACGAAATTATTGGCGAAGGATTTAAACCAATTCAAGACTCTCTTACATAATAACTTAGTTTGATACTACTTTTAGCCCTATTATTGAAGCAATTAGCGTGAATATAAAAAATATACGCCAAAAAGTGGTGGGTTCTTTAAAAATTATTATCCCTAATATTGCTGTTCCAACAGCTCCAATTCCTGTCCAAACTGCATAAGCAGTGCCAATTGGCAAAGTCTTTGTCGCCTTTACTAATAAATACATACTTATTGTTAAAGAAACAAAAAATGCTAAATACCATAAGAACATATCTTTGCCTGTGCTTTCTTTTGCTTTACCCAAACAAAAAGCAAAACCTGTTTCAAATAAACCTGCTATTGCCAATAAAATCCAATTCATAATTTTTCTTTATTATTTTTTGTGAAAAAACTCCATTTTTCTGGAACGGGGTCTTCGCCAGAACCACCCCACGGATTACATCGCAATATTCTCCAAATACTTAAAACTAAACCTTTTATTAAGCCATGCGTTTTAAAAGACTCCATAGAGTAATTTGAACATGTTGGGTAAAACCTACATGAAGCTGGTAAAATTGGAGAAATTAGCCACTGATATAGCTTAATTATTAATAAAAAAGGAGATATTATAATGTATTTTAAAAATTTTAAAAATTTCATTCAACAAAAATAAAGATTTATATAGTTAAGGCAAATTATTTCGTGTTTTCTTGCTTTAACCTGTTTTTTGAATATCTTTTGGATTATAATATAACACGTTTTGCAAAGGTTTAAAATGTTTTCTTATCTGTGGAAATAAGCTTAAATCTTTTTCTAAAATTAAATTTATATCTGTGCTATATTTTTTCAAATAAACTGTTAAAGCTGCTGCTGTTACCGCTGGCTCCATATAATTAGCAACATTGTTCCCTACAGGTTTTAGCTTGTTCGCTAAACATTTTTTTACAGAGTTTTCAAGTCTGTTCAAATAGGCTTCAATCTTATCAATTTTGTCTAACTCTTCAAAGTTTTTTGCATTCGTCTTATTCTCTAAATGTTCTGTTTTCAAAATATCCGAATCTGTTAACACAAGATATTCAGCCTCTATGGTTATTAAATTATTCTTACTTGGATAATTCAAATTAAAAGCATATAAAGCAGCACTTTCGGTAATTGCTTGTAGTCGCTGTAAATCAGACGAATAACCTTTAAGCGATTCTATGCACTGATCAGTAAAAATAAAATTACAATTATATTTTTCTGATAATCCATGAATAAAACTATTTGCAATATTTATGATATTATTATGATGTTCTTTGCTGATTTGTTCAAACCTATCTTTATATATTTTTATAGTGTCAATTGCAGTTTTAGTTTTTTTTGTAAATTTACGAAACTCTATTCTATCATTATTTGCTGTATTTAAGGCTGTAATACAAGACTTGTAAAGCAAATTTGCAATTAATTTTTTGTTATCTGTGTTTAAACTTAATTTACTTAAATCAATGCCAATAAATCCTAAATCTTGACGAAACATTAAAAAGATAACATCATTTAAATCATCAAAGAGATTATTAAACCTTAAACTAAGTATTAATCTTTGTTCTTCGGCTTGAATACTAAACTGAAAATTTTCTTTGTCTTGATTTGCAATATCTTGCATAATATTTTGATTCAATTCCCATGAATACTCATTTTTTTTGGGCTGGCGTAAATTAATAATCTTATTCAATTCTTCATCATCAACAATTTTTCGACTTGTAAAGTTTCCATTTTTATAGTCTGTACGATAAATATTATTATCTTCTGACAAATAATAAGAATAAATATCTACTCCTGTTGATAACAAAGAGGAGAGATGTTTAACTAAAACATATCCAGAAGCCTTGACAAATGAAAATTCCAAATCTTAAGTATAAATTAATTATTTATTTAGCAAAATTAAGAAACTTAATTTAATTAAGCAAGTAAAAATTAGCTTTATTTTTGAATTAATTAATAAATTAATTAATAAATTAAGCTTAACTTAATATATAACACTTACAAACGCCAGATATTTGTATTAGTGTTAATTAAAGTTTGTTTATAAAATATTAAATATTAAGTTATGAAAAAATTAAGTTTTGCTTTTGTAGGTTTAGATTTTATTAAGATTTTTACCAAGGATCATAAAATTATTGTTGATTTTAGGCAGGAGGGAATTCGAATAATTAATCCTGAAATTATTTCTCTGCTAATTAAAGATAGTTTGCAAGAATTTAATGTTCTTAATGATGAGCTTATCCTTATTCCTACAGACGAAATGATTGAATCGAGTGAAAAATACTATGTAAATACAAAAACTAAGTATCAATTAGATTTGCAATTGGAAAATTATTCCAAAAAGTTTGTCTCGGCAAAATCAAATTCCTATCAGTTTAGTACAACAACAACAATTTTGGACGAACAAGGTCGAATATCCACGTTTGATAAAATTTTGATAAATAAAAAGTATTATTCCAAGCAAAACCTATTGCTTTTAGATTATAAATTTTGGGGTCAACTAGTTAAAAATCTTAACAATAGTGGCGCTCATGTAAAAAATATAATGTTTCCAAATTTTAAAAATAAACTTACTTTTGACAATGGAATTCATTTTAATATCTCAAAGCATTCAAGTTCGGTTTTAGTTTTCGGTTCTGGCGATTTGTTGGATAATATTAAAATTGATTTTGGACTCGAAAAAATTATTTCTGACATCAGTACTGAGTTTAATTTAAGCCATGATATTGCTTGCAAATTATTACAAAAATTTGGGCATGTTCTATTAGAACAAAAATATTACAATATTTTTATTGAAGTTCCTTTTTATAAAAATATGACCCAAAAAATTGCCTTGACAGATTTGAGTTTTTGTCTAAGAAACTCTGTAAAAGAAATTTTAGGCTTATTGTCAATTAGTTTGCAAGCAAAATTTAAATATATTTTGAAAGGACATACAAAAATTTCAATAGAAAGTTATGTTGAAATACGAGGGATAAAAGATTATTTAGAACTTTTTTTAAATTCGAAAGTTGAGCTAGTAAACGAAGAATCGATTAATTTTGATTTATTAAATAATTACTATATCGAAAAATTGCAAGGGAATTGTATTTTGGAAGATGAAGTTAAGTTAGCCGAGAGCCTTATCTTATTACCTAAGGAGAGCAAAGCTAATTCAGGGCTTTTAAATTCCCAGCCACAATTTTTAAAAAAAATCAGAAATTATGTTCAATCAGGATTTGAAAATGTATTTTTAGAGACAGAATTGAGATGAAAAATTAATCTTGTTTTTTCATTACAAGAATAAACCCAGAGCCGTGGATATTATTTATTTGTATGTTGTCGTCGTCTAAAAAGTATTTTCTAAGTTTAGTAATATAAACGTCCATGCTTCGGGCATTAAAATAGTTATCGTCTCCCCATATTTTTTTTAGGGCTTGATTTCTATCTAAAACATTGTTTCGGTGCAAATATAACTCTTGCAATAGGTCAGATTCTCTTGGTGTAAGCCTATGAGTTTCGTCATTATATTGCAGAGTTCTAAGTTGAGTGTTAAAAATATATTTTCCGATATTAATTTTGTCGTCAATTTTTTCGAACAAATTTGCATTTCTGCGAATAATAGCTTTAATTTTAACTAAAAGCACTTCTGAGTCGAAAGGTTTTGTTAGGTAGTCGTCTGCACCAGCCTTAAATCCTTCTAAAACGTCATCTTTTAATGATTTTGCAGTAAGAAAAATAATTGGAATATTTTTATTTTCTTTTCTAATTTCTTTAGCAATTGTAAATCCATCTACGTTTGGTAGCATAACATCTAGAATGCAAAGTTGGAAATCATTTTTTTTTAAACAAGGGAAAGCATCTTTCCCGTCACTAACAAGAACAACATCAAATTCATTCATTTCAAGATATGATTTTAGAACGAATCCAAAGTTTACATCATCTTCGACTAATAAAAGTTTTTCTTTTTTCATCTTTATAATTTTTAATTTATATTGGTAAAACTACGGTAAAAGTGCTTCCTTTACCAAGTGTGCTTTTAACATTTATTTGTCCATTATGGGCACTTATTATTTCATAGGCATAGTTCAATCCTAGTCCAAATCCTTTAATATTATGAATATTTCCAGTATGAGCTCTATAAAATCTTTCAAATACTCTATTGAGAACATCTTTAGTCATACCTATTCCTTGGTCTGAAATTTCAATATTAAATTTATTGTTTTTTACAAAACTAGCGACACAAATTATAGGAGATTGATGAGAATATTTTATAGCATTATCAAGCAGATTGTTCAATACATTAGCAATTAAATCTTTATCAATACGAAGGTTTAAATTTTCTTTACAAAGATTTAGGTTAATAGTTCCACCTCTTTCTTTAACAACTAGTTCAATATTTTTAACTGAATTTTGTATTAAGTCGTTAATATTTTCGTTGGAAGTTTTAAGTTCAAAATTATTTTTATCTAAAACAGCCATTTGTAATACTTGCTCAACATGTGAGTTCATTCTATTTGTTTCTTGGCTGATAATATTAAGCATATTATTTGTTATTTCAAAATTTTCTTTTGCTTTATCGCTTTTAAGTGTTGCAGCAGCAAGTTTAATTGTTGCAATAGGGGTTTTAAACTCGTGTGTCATATTATTTATGAAGTCGTTCTTAATTTCTGCATTTTTCTTTTGTTTTATTAAAGCATAAAGAGCAACTCCAAAAGTAATAATAAATATTAAAATTAACACTATAGATGTTCCCAACTGAGCATAAATTGTACTTAATACGTATTTATCTTTTGTAGGAAATTCTACTAGCAAATAGTCAGAGTTAGAAAATAGGGAAGAAGGGGTTAAATTAAACTTATAAGAGTCTGCAAGCTTTGTATCGTCAAAATTTCTTGATTTTAATTTAATTTTATTTGAATTATCCGAAATCGCAAACTCAAAATTTAGGTTCAAACCAACAGATTCAAGAGATTTTTTAAGAATATTTTCTATTGTTTCGGCATCAAAACGTTTTTCTATGGGAATTTGCCTTTGCAAAAATTCAGTTTCTAATTGCATTATTATTTGGTCGAACTCCATTGATTTTTGTGCAAATTGTTGAAACATATAAGCTTCGACATCAGAAAAATCTAAAAACTCTGAATAAAAAGAATATGAACTTAAGCTAGAATTTGCAAATGATTGAAAATGAACATTGCTGTAATTATTAAAAACTGGACTTAATCCTAACTGAGTCCAGTATGGGTCAATAGGAATAATACTATCTACTGTTTTATTTTTTTGATTAAGTCTTTCATAAACAAAAAATACCGCATCGTGTTTTTGTAAAATCATACTTGTCCGCGACATAGCTTCGCTTATGCTCCTCTCAATCATTTCTTTTGAGCCTTTGTATGACCTGTGAAGATGTGCAGTTTGCATAGCAATAATTAATATTAATGAAATTGACATTAATAAAACTATGCCGTTAACCATTCTTTTCTTCTTCATATCACAAAGATATAAACTTTAGCAAATGAAAAATTATCTCTTTAACAATTCTTTAACCAAATTTAACATTCCCTAAACAATAAAATCAAAAATAAAGCTGTTTTTTTGTAAAGAATTTAAATGATGAAAGATTTATAATTAAAATACTCTCCTTTAAATAACAATGCTTAATTTTTTTTTTGAAAGATCTCGTCTCCCCGGCGAGATTTTTCTTTTTATTTATAAAATAATTTGGAAAAATAATAATTTTATTTTGGAATTAGAATTTTTTTTATTATTTTTGAAGAATATTACAATTTATTGTTTTTATTGCACACTCCTTAAAATTAGAATGCTTATTTTTTTTTGGGAAAAACCTCGCCTCCCTGCCGAGGTTTTTCTTTTTATTTATAAAATAATTTGAAAAATAATACTTTTATTTTGAAATTAGAATTTATTTTATTATTTTTGAAGAATATTGCAATTTATTGTTTTTTATAGCACACTCCTTAAATTACAATGCTTAATTTTTTTTTTTTGAAAAATCTCGTCTCCCCGTCGAGATTTTTCTTTTTTTTATAATTATTTTTTAAATTTTATTAAACAATTTTCAAACTTTATTGTTTATCAATTAAATACTCTCCTTAAAATAACAATGCTTAATTTTTTTTGGAAAATCTCATCTCCCCGATGAGATTTTTCTTTTAGAAGGATATTATTTCTTTTCTGTTTTTATAAATTGTATTTGAAACTACTTGTTAACTTATTTCCCAAATCTTACGTTTAGTCCAAACACGACAAATACAACTCTAATTTTATTAAAAAATAATGCCAATCAAAAGTTTAACGAAAAATTTTATCAAATGGGTCAGGAAGCTTACTGTTATCAGAATGTGTTGACCCAATAATAGCAATTATCCCTATAACTATGGCAAATATCCCAACAAAGGCGAAAAGAACACACAATGTCCAACCAATGATTGCATAAAAAATTTCCATAATATTTTTTTACGAAAATAATAAAAAAAAATACAAAACAATTATATTAAAGCAAAAAGTCAAAAATAGTAAATAATTTACTGCAAGTAGTATTTACAGAAATGCAATTACAGGTCTTACAGGGTTGTGTTTACTGAGAAAAATAATAGCTTTTATTAGTTTTTAATGTTACGTAATAATAGTTTTGTGCTTAAACTTACAGGTTAGAAATAAAATTTTTATGCTGTTTCTTAAAATTAATTAAGTGTTTATTAAACAATTTTGAAATATATTTGTTTCTTAATTAAATACTCTCCTTAAAATAACAATGCTTAATTTTTTTTGAAAAATCTCATCTCCCCGATGAGATTTTTCTTCTTAAAGGCTCTTTATATTGGAAAAGCGATACAAAATATTGATTAAAATGACTTTTTTGTGTTTTCGTCTTTATAAATTCTTTCGAATTTTAATCACTTGTTAATGTTTATAATTTTATGTTAAATTTGTAGAATAATTTCAAAAAAATGAGCAAAGAAAACGCAATAAAAATATTTGAGCAAAAACAGGTTAGAACCCACTGGGACGAAGAGCAAGAAAAATGGTATTTTTCAATAGTAGACGTGATAGCTGTTTTAACAGATCAAGCAACTCATCAAGGAGCGAGAAATTATTGGAAAGTATTGAAAAACAGGCTATCCAAGGAGGGAAACGAGTCGGTTACAAATTGTAACCAACTGAAAATGCAGTCGGCTGATGGTAAATTTTACAAAACCGATGTAGCTGATACTGAGCAACTTTTCCGGCTTATTCAGTCTATCCCCTCGCCAAAAGCAGAGCCATTTAAACTATGGCTGGCACAAATTGCATCTGAGCGATTAGACGAAATGCAAGACCCGGAAATTACCATTGATAGAGCTTTGGAAC
>CAYRQZ010000003.1:20508-45826 GCA_964426585.1 uncultured Bacteroidales bacterium
AGAAAACTGGTCAAGTGGCTAAATGTCAGATAGTTTATGCCAATAAGTGTAATAAAATTACAGTTCATTATTATTAATTAATATTATAAGTTAATAATTATATTTAGCTTTTTCTTTTTAACATTTTTAAACCTTTTTTTATCTGTTTTATTTAAGCTAATTAAACATATCTTAAAATTATTTGTTTAAATAAGAACATAAAAATTAATTATAATTATGAGAACACTAATAAGATTGAAAATTGTTTTAAGTTTACTTTTTGTATTTGTCCTTTCTTATACTTATGGGCAAAGCAACACTTCACAACAAGCACCCTTAAAGATTTCCAAATATATTGAGTCAAATTTTTCTTCTAGCGAAGTAATTGATTACAAAATTAAAAATGGGTTTCATGAAGTTTTGTTTTCGGATGGCACAAAGTTATTTTTTGATAAAGAATTAGCAATAACAAAAATCGAAAGTAATTGCAAATTACCCGATATTGCTGTTCAGTCTGAAATTGTTAAATATGTTAAAGAAAATTTTCCCGAAGAATATGTAAAGGTTTGGGAATTAGATGGAAACAAACAAAAGATTATTCTTAAATATGACAGAGAATTAACTTTTTCTAAAACAGGCGAACTAATAACTATGGAATAAAAAAAGCGGATTTATCCGCTTTTTTTTTGCTTATTTTATTTTTTCAATGACCATTTGTTTGTTTACCTCCATGTGATTCAATAATACTTACTACAGTATCAACAATTTCTTTTAAAAGTTTTTGCGACTTAGCTTCGGCTAAAAACCTTAAATATGGTTCAGTATTTGACGGTCTGATATTTAGCCACCAGTCTTTATATTCTATTCTGTATCCGTCAAAATCATAAAATGCAGTAGGAGTTTCTTTTTCTTTAAAAAAATCAATTACAGCATTCATGGCTTCGGTTTTTTCTTCAATCATAAAATTTATTTCACCCGAATTATCATATTTTTTGATTTTGCTAATAAGCTCTGAGACTTTAATTCCATTTTTATGCATTTTAGCAATAACTCTTAAAACTAAAAGGCAGGCGAGTATTCCCGAATCGGAATAATAAAAGTCTCTAAAATAATAATGTCCGGCAAGTTCTCCGCCAAATATTCCATCAATTTCTTTTAATTTTGTTGCAGCAAATGCTCTACCTACTCGCCACATTTCCATAGAGCTTCCAAATTGAGAGATATACTCACCAACAGCCTTCGAGGTTCTAATATCTTGAATAACTTTACCTTTTAAAGCTTTTTCTTCAAGAAAATAATGAGCCAGAACGGCAATCATTAAATCCGGAGATATAAAATTTGCATTTTCATCAACAAACATTACGCGATCAGCATCACCGTCAAAAATTATTCCAATATCTGACTTGTTTTCTAAAACATGTTTTTGTAAATCAACAAGATTTTTAGCAATTAGTGGGTTTGCTTCATGATTTGGAAATCTGCCATCAAGTTCGTCAAAAATATATTTTACTTTATTTCCCAACAATTTTTTAATAAAAAGTGCAGCCATTCCATTGCTGAGGTCTATACTGATTTTAAGATCGAAAATATCAGGTATATAAGGTTTTAGAAAACTTAAATAAGTGTCTTTGACATTAATTTCAAAATATTTTCCTTTCTTATCACAAACTTCAATTTCTTCTGTTTGCATAAGTTTTTCTATTTTATTTAAGCCTGTATCATAACCAATTGGTTTAGCATTTTTACCTGAAACTTTAAGCCCGTTATATTCAGCAGGGTTATGAGATGCAGTAATCATAACCGAAGCGTCAAAACCAAATTTTGCTGTAGAATAGTAAATCATTGGGGTTGTTGCTAAACCAGCATAATGAACATCTGCACCACTATCTAAAATTCCTTTTATAAGATAGTCTAAAATTTCAGGAGAAGACTCTCTATGGTCGCTACCAACTAATACTTTGTCTGTTTCAAGGATTTGCGGTAAAAAATATCCAATTTTATAAACATCTTCTTTGTTAAAATCAACATTATATATACCACGAATATCGTATGCCTTAAATGCTTTCATAAGTTAATATTTTTTTATAATTGAATTTATTAAATTTTTATTGTTAAGATTGCAGTTCATGGAATTTAAAATTATTTCTAAAAATTTATTTTCTCTAATAACTTGCTTAGAATAAGCAAAGTGTAAATCAAACACCCAAGAAATTTGCATTAATTTAAAGTCGTTTAATGTTTCTAATTCGAGTTTTGAAATTAATTTTAAACTTTTAAAATCTCGAATTACTTTTTCTGAAAATTTTTCTTCATTATTTAATCCATATTCTAATGAAATATTTCTTGGACCATCTGTATTATAATATTTTGCAACTATTCTAAAAATATCAATTTTATCAGCATCACGAATTAGTTTTGAGAAAAACAAGTCATCACCACAAGTATTCTCTGGAATCGTTAATAAACCATGATTATATACAGCAGAATTAATAATCTTTTGATAGCTAATATCAAGATTTTTAAGAAAATTTTCTTTTTTTATAATATCAACACCTAATTTGCCATGATACAAGCTTTCATTATCTTTGAATGTTTTGTATTTTGTAAATTGTTCGAAACGCCCAATATCGTGGAATAAACCACATAAATAGGCTATAAGCTCATAGTTTTTTTTGAGTTTTTCTGATTTAGCAATATTAATGCAGTTGTCGGCAACGTTAAAACTGTGTTCTTCTTTTAATTCAATATTTAATAGGGTTTCATTATCTTTAGAATTATCTTTGAAGGACTTAATGTAATCCTTTACTAGATGATGATAATATAATTGATATTCAGATAGTTTACTTTTGGAGAACATTTACAAGTTCTGTTTGAAATTTCAGTATTTTTCTTCTAAAAATTAATTCAAGAATTAATAAAATTAAAACTAAAAATAGTCCACCTAACAAAATTCCAATTATTAAAGTAATAAGTATTGGTAGGTATGAAAAATTAATAGCAGTTTTAATTTTAAAATTCTCTCGTTTTTGTCTAAGAACGACCAATATTGCTTTATTGCGAATAAAAATATTAGATTTTTTTTGTTTAATTTTAAGTTCTGGGTAGTTTTCTTTTAAAATACCCAGAACTATGTCAATATTTTTATTAGCTTTTGAAACGATTTTAGCCATTATTGTTTATGGTTATCTTTAAAGGCTTTTAGTCTTTCTTCTAATAATTTCATTTTATCGGGTACTATTTGCGAGACACATGCTCTAAGTCCTTCACTACGAGTACTTCCAGTATTCAATAGAGAGATAGCACTAATTCCGTAATATAAAAGCTCTTTTACAAGCTCGCCACCGGTCATACCTGGATATGAAATTGTAAAATAAAAGCCGTCAGCAATGTCTTGGTCTAAATCTTTGTCATAAACAATTTTAAAGCCTGCGTCTAAGAACATTTTTTTCATTTTTTCAGCTCTTAGACCGTATTCTTTAACAATTTCTACGAAATTAAATTTGCCGTCATTAGCAGCCTTTAACATTGCAGCTAAAGCATATTGAGCAGAGTGAGAAGTTCCAGAGCTAAGAGCATAAATAATTCTTAAAACAAAGGTATAACCAAACCCCTCGGTTCCAAATCTATCTATCAAATTAGGGTATTTCCTTTTATAAATTGTATCCGAAATGGCTGTAACCGCAATTCTTTGTCCAGCATAACTAAAGGCTTTTGAACCTGAAATTAAAAGCACATAATTGTTGGTATAATTTGCAACAGAAACTTGATATGGTGGTTTACCGGGGTGATATAAATCGCGGCGGAAGTCCATTGCAATATAAGCTAGGTCTTCGATAACAATAACATCATATTTTGTTGCTAATTCTCCAATAATTTTCAATTCATCTTCGGTAAAACAAATCCAACTTGGATTGTTCGGGTTAGAATAAATTATTGAATTAATATTTCCTTTAGCTAGAAAAGACTCAAGTTTTTCGCGTAGAGCCTCGCCTCTATATTCAAAAACATCAAAGTTTGTAAATTTATGTCCCATAACTTTAAATTGTTGTTTTTGAACAGGGAAACCTGGGTCAATAAACAAGGCAGTGTCTTTTTTGGGGTCGAGGTTGGCACATAATAAAAATATTGCATAACCTCCTTGCATTGAGCCAACAGTTGGAATACAAGATTCTGGACTAATATCAATATTCATAAAGTTTTTAATAAACCTTGAGCTTTCTTCTTTTAGCTCTTTAATTCCGTCAACCATGGGATATTTGGCAGCAACGCCAGACCTTAGAGCTTCTATTTCAGCTTCAATTCCAATACTTGGTGGATTTAATCCTGGCTCGCCCATTTCCATGCGAACAAATTCTTTACCCGATTCTTTTTGAATCCAATTTACTAAACTTACTAGCTCTCTAATTGTGGCTTTTCCCAAATCTTTAATTCCTAACTTCTCAATTTGAGCATTTACTACTTTTACATCAATAGGTGTATTCATATTATAAATGTTTTTTATTGCTACAATGATAATGAAAATTTCTTATCAAATTAAGCTTGTTTATATGTTATAAAATTATATTTTATTTCATTATTTTTAAAATTAAAATGTATCGTCCCAATCATCTGCGTCTTCGTTGATATTATTATATTTTTTCATGTAATATTTTTTTTGATAGCCAGTACCAAAGTATTGAATAACAGTAAATGAGGTATCATTAAAACTTTCTATTTTAAAAAGACTTCTACTATTATATTTGTCATAACCTATATAATATGTTGGGGCTTGATCATAATAAATTTTGAGTTCGGCTCTTTTTATTTCCCAGCCAAAACTATCAGCTTTATGAATATCACTCATGTAGGACATACCTCTACTATCTTTATCAAATTTATAAATAGGCATATCAAAAATTGGTTCATAATTATTACCCATTGGTATCCAATAACCATATATTTGATTTTCCCAATCCAAGTCTGTTTCAGTTTTTCCACAAAACATAAAAACTTGAGAAATTAATATTAATAGTGTTAAAATGCAAAACTTTAGCAATTGAGCTTGTCGCCCCCATAATATGTTAGAATTATTGTTCATCTACTTTTTCATTTTCAATTTTATTATTAACAATTACAAGTGGAGATTTCGAAGAATTATATTCCATAGCAATATTTCCTCCAACTTCGCCATCTTGGCTTAAAGAATTAGAATAGCTTCTAGTAAAATAATATTGAGCATTACCGCCTACTAGTACTTTCATATCATCTATATTTAAAGTAATATTATTACTACCTATAACATCTGTAGAAACTGAAATTATCTTATCTTCATTGCCCTCAATAGTAATAGACATAGTTTCGTGTTTTGTAAGTTGTGTTCCTATCCAAGAAATTGTTTGTGATTGTTCAGTAAATAATGTATCAATTTTAGTTGTTTCAACAGAATTTAGTACGAAGCTGTTTTTATAAATGGTGTTATCCAAATCAATAAATTCGAAATTGAAAACGTTAGTGTTTTTTATTTGGGTAGAATAAAAAGCTCCTTTAAAATAATTATCTTCATATTCCATTTTACTATTATTGACACTAACTTCGCTTGGTGGGCTTAATTTTAGAGTTGTTCCACTATTTCCTCCAAACCTAAATTGAGCAATTATTGCGTATTCGTTAGACTCGTCAGAATTATAAATTACAGAGTAAAATTGATAAATTTTCTTTTGATTTACATCTTTAGATTCAGCTATTTCGTTGGACACGCAAGCCATAAAACTCGCAAAAATCAGTAATAATCCCATTAATGATATAAATTTATTAAATTTATTCTTTGTTCCAAATAAGTTTGTTTTCATTGTCGTATTTAATTTTATTATTTTCAAATAACCACTGTATGACCTTAATTATTTTGTATTCTTCAAAATTAATTTTTTCAATTAAATCATTTAATAAATAAGGTTCAAAATTAATCAATTCTTTTATTTTTTCTAAAATAATATCAAATTCATATTTACTTAAGCTAAGTTCATTTCTTCTTATGCAAACATCGCAATCACCACAGCGTTGAGTATCAGTTTCGCCAAAATATGCTAATAGTTGTTGGCTTCGACATTTGTTATTACTTGTTGCATAAGTTAACATTGCGTCCATTCGAGAAAGTGTTCTTTCTTTTCTTTCGTTTAGCTCTTTAATATCAAAAATAATACCTCTTTCTTCTAATCTTTCAGCACTAAAATGCATAATAGGTTTATTTAATCGTGGGACATAGCTTATTATTTTATATCGAGCTAAAGTTTTTAATAATTCTATAATAATATCTGCTGAAGTATTTGCTTTCTTTGCTAAATATTCTTCACTAATATTAATGTAATCGTTAAATATACCTGTGTAAGTTCTTAAAAGCATTTTGGTAAAACTATCTAGTTTTTCATTTTCAACTTGAAATTTATATAAGTCGTCTCTGTTAACAGTTATCATTATTCTTGAAACCGAATTGCTTTCTTCTAAGTATAAAAGCATATCATTTGCTTCTAAAATTTTAATTGAATTATAAATTGATATAACATCAAGTTTAAAATTTTTAGCAAGTTCAAAAATGTCAAATGGATAATCACAATCTTTACCGGCACCTATTGGTATTTGCAGATAATTGCAAATAGCATTGTAAACTTCAATTACTTTGTTCAATTCGGGAAATGAAGTAGTAATATTTCGTTTAATTTGTGCTTTATCGGCAGCATTAGTGAGTAAGAATGCCCATGCTTTTTTTCCATCTCTACCTGCTCTCCCTGCTTCTTGAAAATATGCTTCGGGCGAGTCGGGCAAATCCAAATGAATGACTAATCTAACATTTGGTTTATCTATGCCCATTCCAAAAGCATTTGTGCAAACTATTATTCTAATTCTGTCATTTTGCCATTCATTTTGTTTAAAGGCACGTGTTTGGGCATCTAAACCTGCATGATAATAATCTGCCGAAATATTATATTTTTGTAATAGCATTGCATATTCGCGAGTTTTACGTCTATTTCTGACATAAATTACTCCGCAACCTTCGATTTTTGTAATAAGTTTAAAAAGTTGTTTTTCTTTATCTTCGGTATTAATAACATAATAAATAAGATTTTTCCGTTCAAAACTTTTTTGTAATACATTATTTTCTTTAAAAAGTAATTTATTTTGAATGTCTTCAACAACTTTTGGTGTTGCAGTGGCAGTTAAAGCTAAAATAGGTATGTCGGGAAGTTTTTTACGAATTTCAGCAATTTCTAAATATGATGGTCGAAAATCATAGCCCCATTGAGAGATACAATGAGCTTCGTCAACAGCAATTAAGTTGACTTTCATATTTTTGAGTTTTTCTTGAAAATAAAAGTTCTGCAAGCGCTCAGGCGAGAGATATAAAAATTTGTAATCGCCATAAATAACATTGTCGAGAGCTTTTTCAATTTCGTTTTTTGTCATTCCCGAATATATAGCAACAGCCTTAATCTTTCGTTTTTGTAAATTTTCTACTTGATCTTTCATTAAAGCTATAAGAGGGGTAATAACTAAACAAACACCAGGGGTAGCCATGGAAAAAGTTTGAAAAGTAATAGATTTTCCGCCCCCCGTAGGAAGCAAACCTAAAGTATCCTTGCCAAGAGCTATTGACTCCACAATTTCTTCTTGCATTTCTCGAAATTTGTGGTAACCCCAATAATCTAAGAGGACTTTTCTAAATTTGCTCATTGCACAATAAAATATTAATTTATAAGTTTAGAATTTTAAGTTTCGACAAATTTAAAAAAAATCTTTGTCATAAATGTAAAAAATAGTAATTTCGTAAAATTTTAATTTGCATAAGATGAAAGAAAATAGCAAAATTATTTTTGAAGGTCTTACATTCGATGATGTTTTACTTATACCTGCATATTCCGAAGTATTACCACGTTCTGTCAGTTTAGTTTCTGCCTTTTCTCGTAATATTACTTTGAATACGCCATTGGTCTCTGCTGCAATGGATACAGTTACTGATAGCAGAATGGCAATTGCTATTGCTCGCGAAGGTGGAATTGGAGTAATTCATAAAAATATGTCTATTTCGGATCAAGCAAAACATGTTTATCAAGTTAAACGCGCCGAAAACGCCATGATTTTGAACCCTGTTTCGATTGACATTTTCGGTACTGTTGGCGATGCGAAAAAAATAATGTCTGAATATAATATAGGAGGACTACCTGTTGTTGACGCTGAAAATAAACTTATGGGTATTGTTACCTCACGAGATATGCGTTTTCAAACTGATATGAGTTTGCCAATAAGAGATATAATGACTCCAAATAATAAACTTATAACTACAGAACAAGGAATAGAACTTGAAAAAGCAAAAGATATTTTTATGAAATATCGCATTGAAAAATTGCCCGTAGTTGATAAAGAAAATAAACTTGTCGGACTAATTACATATAAAGACATAACTAAAGCTGCTTCAGCTCCATTATCTTGCAAAGACGTGCATGGTCGTTTAAGAGTTGCTGCTGCTGTGGGAATTTCTGGCGATTCCTTAGAACGTATGGAAGCTTTAGTTGAGGCAGGTGTCGATGCTATCGTAATTGATACTGCTCATGGGCATACTAAAAATGTAATTTTAATATTAAAACAAGCTAAAATAAAATTCCCTAATATTGATATTGTTGTCGGAAATATTGCTACTCCCGAAGCTGCTAAACTTTTAGTCGAAAACGGTGCCGATGGCGTGAAAGTTGGAATTGGTCCTGGCTCAATTTGCACTACCAGAGTGGTAGCAGGAGTCGGAGTGCCACAACTCTCAGCAATTATGAACGTTGCCGAAGCTCTTAAAGGAAGTAATGTACCATTAATTGCCGATGGAGGGGTGAGGTATTCAGGAGATATTGTAAAAGCATTAGCTGCTGGTGCTAACTCTATAATGGCAGGCGGAATTTTTGCAGGAACCGAAGAAGCACCTGGCGAAACTATCATATTTAATGGTAGAAAATTCAAATCATACCGCGGTATGGGTTCTGTTGAAGCAATGCAACAAGGGTCGAAAGATAGATATTTCCAAGATATGGAAGATGATATTAAAAAACTCGTTCCCGAAGGTATATCTGGAAGAGTGCCATATAAAGGAAATTTACATGAAATTGTTTATCAATTAATCGGAGGACTTAAAGCTGGTATGGGATATTGCGGTGCTTCCGACATAAAAAACCTTCATGAAAAAGCTAAATTTGTTAGAATAACTTCTAATGGAGTAATTGAAAATCACCCTCACGATATTGCTATTACACGCGAAGCTCCTAATTATTCGAGAAATGAATAAAATTCTTAATATATTTAATTTATCATAAAAATGACTTATATGAAAAAGTATGTGTTTATATCTGTGTTTTTACTAAGTGCTAGTTTAAGTTTCTCTCAATCTAAAGTATTGTTAGAAATTGATAATGAGAAAATTACAACTGATGAGTTCTTGCATATTTATAAGAAGAATAACACCTCGCCTGATGCAATGACTTATAAAGCAATGGAAGAATATTTAGATTTATTTATTAATTTTAAAATTAAAGTTCATGAAGCTAATATTTTAGGAATGGACACATTAAGCTCATTTAAAAATGAACTTGGCGGATATAGAACTCAATTAGCACAACCTTATTTGACAGATAAAAAAGTTGAAGAAGAAATTTTAGAAGAGGCATATAATAGAATGAAATGGGATATTGAAGTTTCTCATATTCTTGTGAAATGTGATTTGGCTGCTAGTCCTGAAGACACCCTTAAAGCTTGGAATAAAATTAATACAGTTTATAAAAAATTAGTCAAAGGCGAAAAATTTAATAATTTAGTTAAAGATTATTCTGAAGATGAAGGCTCGCTTAAATATGATGGAAATCTAGGATACAGAACTGTTTTTAATTTAGTTTATGAATTCGAAACTGTTATGTATGAAACAAAAGTCGGTGAGTTCTCAAAACCATTCCGCACACGTTACGGTTATCATATTTTACAAGTTAATAATAAAAGACCAGCCAAAGGAAAATTTAAAGTCGCTCATATTATGATGGTTACACCTGAAGGAACGGGTTCTGGATTTAAAAAACAAGCTGAAGAAAAAATTAATGATGTTTATAAAAAAGCTGTTGCAGGCGAAGATTTTGCTAAATTAGCCGAAGAATACAGCGAAGACAGAAGAACCGCCGTTGATGGTGGAATAATCGGTTGGGTTAGTGTAGGTGGAAAAATGATTAAAGAATTTGAAGAAACTGTTTTTTCATTAGAAAAAATAGGCGATATCTCTAATATTTTAAAAACAAATTATGGATTCCATATTATTAAGCTTATTGATATAGAAGAAATTAAACCATTCGATGAAATTAAAAATGATTTAAAAGGTTTAATTTCTAATACTGCCCGTACTTCTAAAAGCAAAGAAGTAATCGTTAATCAACTTAAAAAAGATTATAATGCTAAAGTATTTGATGCTAATGTTAAAGACTTTTATAATATTGTTACAGACTCAATGTTTGCGGGTACTTGGCAAGTAAATGAAAATCTTAAACTCGATAAACCTGTCCTAAGTTTTGCCGACAGAATTTTTACACAACAAGATTTTGTTAACTATATTAAAAAATTCAATAGAAAACAAAACCCACAAGATATTAAATATTTTGTCGACCAAAGTTTTAATAACTTCGCCACTAAAATGATTTTATCTTATGAAGAAGAAATTTTAGAAGATAAATATCCCGAATTTCATTATTTAATTAAAGAATATCATGATGGAATTTTACTTTTTGAATTAACCGATAAATTTGTCTGGTCTAAAGCAATTAATGATACTGCTGGTCTTGAAAAATTTTATCAAGAAAATAAAAATAATTATATGTGGGCGTATCGTTATGACGTAAAAGTTTATCAATGCAATAATCAAAAAGTATTAAAATCTGCTGGTAAAAGCTTTAATAAAAACATCGATGATGCCAAAATTTTAGAAAAAAATAATAAAAAAGACAGCACTGCAATTGTTTTGAAAGAATATGATTTCGCAGAAAAAGGAATGAAACCTTTGGTAGATAGAAGTATAAAAGAATTTAATATTCCCGAACAAGATAATTTACGCAAAGTTATTGTTGACGAAAATAAAAATACAATTACAATTATTAAAGTAGTTAGCCCTAAAAATAAAACACTTCAAGAAGCCAAAGGAATAATTACTGCTGATTATCAAAATTATCTAGAAAAAGAATGGATTAAAGAATTAAGAAATAAATATAAAATTACTATTCATAAAGATATTCTAAAATCTTTAGCTAATTAATAATGAGAAACTTTATTTTTATTATATTTTTACTAGTATTTGTTTCCTGTAATAATAAACCGAAGGAAAAAAACAAAGCTAAAGTTTTAATTGAATATAATGGTGAATATTTATATCTCGAAGATGTGCTGAAATCAGCTCCTAAATTCTATTCGGAACAAGACTCTGCGATATATTTTCAATCATATATAAGTATATGGTTAGAAGACAGATTGTTTTTTTCTGAAGCTAAAATAAAAATTAATGATAGTGCAAAAATTGTTGAAAAATTAAACAAATATCGCCGTCAGTTATACATTAACGAATACTTAGATGAACAAATATATAGTTCAGTGTCGGATAAAGTGAGTTTTGAAGATATTGAAGATTATTATAATAAGTATCTCAATAATTATATATTAACTTCAAATTATGTTAAAGCTCATTATATGACTCTCACAGCAAAAGAAACACATTATTGGAATGAATTAGAAACTCTGCGTTCTAGTGGCTTAGATGATGAAAAAGAATTAAACGACTTTTGTGTAGGAACTGGTCGTAAAGTTTATTTTTATAAAGAATGGACTGACTTAAATGCCTTTTTAGATCTTGTAAATTTTAAAGATTCTCCAAAAGAAATCGATAAAAATCAAAAGTTCTTTGATTATGTAAATGGAGATCTTAGATATTTAGTTAAAATCGATAAATTAATTGAAATCGGTGATACCATGCCGATAGAATTAGCAAGCCCTCAAATTTATAATTCAATTATTATGAATCGTAAGAAATTAAAATATAAACAAGTCCTAAACGAACTTAAACAAAATGCTATTAAAAGTGGTAGTTTAATAATTAAATAATTTATAAAGTGAAAAAAATAATAATAATTCTACTTGTTCTATTCGTATCTAAATATTTTTATTCTCAGGAAATTATAGACCAAGTTGTTGCAGTTGTTGGTAACGAAATAATTTTAAAATCTGATATCGAAAATCAGTATATTCAAATTAAAGCTCAAGGTATTTATGATGAAGAAGAAGATTTAAAATGCGACATTCTTGAAGAACTAATGTTTCAAAAACTTTTATACCTACAAGCAATACAAGATAGCGTTGAAATTACTGAAAAAGAAGTCGAAAATGAACTTGATCGGAGAGTAGCCGTTTTTGTAAATCAACTGGGTAGCGAAAAGAAAATGGAAGACTTTTATGGAAAATCTATTAAAGAAATTAAAAACGATTTTCGGTCAATTATTAAAGAACAATTGCTAACTCAAAAAGTACAATCTGGATTGACTAATGATGTTAAAATTACTCCAAGCGAAGTTAAAGAATACTTTGAGCAGATACCTAGTGACGATATCCCAATGGTATCTGCCTTTTTTGAATTATCCGAAATAGTATTTCTACCTCTTATAGGAAAAGCTGAAAAAGATGCAACAATACAAAAACTTAACGATATTCGCGACAGAATCTTAAATGGCGAAAGCTTTCAAACAATGGCAATATTATATTCGGAAGACCCCGGTTCTGCTACCGCTGGTGGCGAGTTAGGCTTTGTCTCGCGTACAGACTTAGTCCCTGAGTTTTCTGCCGTTGCTTTTAATCTTACTAGCCCAACAGAAGTGTCTAGAGTTGTCGAAACTGAATACGGTTATCACATTATTCAACTAATTGAAAAGAAAGGGAATATGATGAATTTTAGACATATTTTAATGACTCCCGAAGTTAGTATTGAGCAAATTAGTATTGCCGAAAATAAAGCTTATGAGGTTTATAATAGCTTAAAAGCTGATACGCTCTCTTTTAATGATGCTGTAACAAAATTTAGCCAAGGCGACTCTAAATTTAATAACGGAAAGGTTTTAAACCCTTATTACGGAAATACAAAGCTCTCAAACGAATTTGTTGACCCTTATACAGCGAAAAATATTGCTAACTTAAAACCTGGCGAATATACAAAACCATTTTTATCAAGCACTAGCAAAGGTAGTAAAGTTATTAAAATTGTAAGATTAGATCAAAAAGTTGAGGCTCATCATGCAAACTTAGTCGATGATTATCAAGAAATTCAAGATTATGCTATTCAACAAAAAAATAAAAAAATTATTGAAAAATGGATAAATAACAAATTAGAAAGTACATTTATAAAAATTGATAAATCATATTCAAATTGTAATTTTAAATTTGGAAATTGGAAAAATTATGAAAAAAGCAATTATTAAAACAGAAAAAGGAAATATGACAGTGGAGTTTTATCACAATGATGCACCAAACACTGTAACAAATTTTATTAAACTTGCCGAAAGCGGTTATTATAACGGTTTAAGATTCCATAGAGTTATTCCTAACTTTGTCGTTCAAGGAGGCTGCCCTTATTCAAGAGATATTTCTAACCCTAGAGTTGGAACAGGAGGACCAGGGTACCAAATTGACTGTGAACTTGACGGAGACTTGCAATACCACGACAGAGGCGTTTTGTCTATGGCACACGCAGGTAGAAATACCGGAGGCTCGCAATTCTTTATTTGCCATAGTCGGGATAATACAGCACATCTTGACAGAAACCACACTTGTTTCGCAAAAGTTGTTGATGGATTGGAAGTTATTGATAAAATTAACCCAGGTTGTTTAATTGAAGAGGTCCTAATTTTTGAATAAAATATATTTATATTTTGTTCAAAATACTATTTTTAAATATTAAGCTATTTTTAAAAGAAAATAACTCTTATGAACAATATTTTGAATAAAGAACAACAAAATCTTATCAATAATTTATTGAGCCAAACTGAAACTAAAGTTTTAGAAACATTATCTATTATTAGAGATCAAGGCGGAATATTTGCTGTCGAAACTATTTTAAATATATTTTTTAAAACAGAAAGCCTTTTTATTAAAGATAATATCTACGAATTATTTTGTGATGCTAAAGACAAAAACCTTTCTAATGTAATTTTAAATAATGTAGCAAAATACCAAAACGAACCCGATTTTTCAAAATTAATATCCGCGTTTTGGCAATCTGGATTGCATTTCGATAATATAATAGTGTTTTTGGAAATTTTTAATAACACAAACTCAGATAATTTACTAGTTGAAATTTTTGCTTTAATCGAAGAAAACTTTAATAATCAAAATCAAGAAATTAAAGACAAATGTTATAGCTATATAAAAGCAAAACTTTCAAATTATCACGACTTTAAAAGGCAATTAGCTGAAGAAATTTTAAAATTATAAAAGAAAAATTATTTTATATTTTTAAAATTAAAAGTTTTTTACCGAATCTAATACCGCTTGCTCTTCTCTAGAAATATTTCCATCAATTGCGGCAGCTTGCAACATAAGTTTATAAACTTTAGCTTTATCTTTTTCATTTTCGGGCATTCTTATAGCAAGTTGATTGTTTTTTGCCAAATCAATCATTCCTGTAAGTTTGGAATATGAAAATCCCCATTTATTAGCTAATTTTTTTATAAAAGCAAGTTCTTCATCAGTAATAACACCGTCAGCAGCTATCATTACTAAGACATTGTTAAATGCAAAATCACGAACTTTAAAAATTGACTTAATTCCCTTATGACTTATATTAGAGTAAAATAATTCTGAATTATGTTTTAAATATTTTAAATGTTCATCATAAGAAGTTACATCAATGATAATCCAATCAGTTTTATCTGAATTTAATTCAGAACCGCAGTAAGGACAAAGCCTGTCGGTTGTATCATCTAAACTTCCACCACAAGATGAACATTGTTTAGCATAAATAGATCCATTATTTGTTTCAGTGTTTTTGTCCCTACTAATCCAAACAATATCTGTCTTATTAATTACTGCAGGGTCGATAATTATAACCTTCGAATCATTAATAATAACCCTTTGATAAGAGCATTTTACACTAAAAACCAAAACATTTTTATTATTAATTTCTAATGCTCCAATTATTCTAACATCGTTCAAAAAAATTCGGTTGTAAACAAAATTTGAGTTCGGTTCATTAATTTCTTCTACAAACTTTTTAAGAAATTCTTCGCTAACAAAACGTTGAATATAAGAAGGATCTTTTAACACTCTTGCAGTTTCTATTTGCAAATATCCATTACTTACTTTATCTTCAATTATTTCAAGAGCAAAATCTTCGTTTTCGTCTTTAATGTTTTCAATATTTTTAATAACTTCATCACTTAACTTATCTAATTTTTGCCCATATTTATAATCATAAGATTGAGTAATTTTAGATAAAACCCAATCGTATTCGCCACTATTAGTAATTGTTCCACAATATGGACATTTACACATATCTCCCATATCGGAATTCAAATTACCTCCACAGTTTGGACAATTAGACGATGAATACATATCTTTATTTAATTTTGCCGAATTTTTTCGGATAAATGTCCAATATTCAATAAACTCATCGTTAAAACTATTGTTTAAGTTTGGATAATAATCCGATGTAAAACTATCAATTGCACTAGCATGAATTTCAACAGTAATAGTGTCGAATAAATCATCGCTTTCAATAGCATCAATTAATATTTTTTTTACGTTTATCGACTCAAGCTTATTAGTTTGTTTTAAAATATCCATCATACGAAATTGTGTCATTACGCGTTGGTACATTCCGTCAGAAATATAGCGTCTAACTCTTTTAATATCTTTATCAGTCCATGATTTTTGAATATCTAAAAAAGCAGTTTTTACTTTATCAATAAATAATTTTTCGTTAAAATCGGGGTGAATAAGCGAAAAAGCTTTTATAGCTTTAGTATTTTCTTTAGGTATTTTTGTAGTATTGACGCTGTATAAAATTGAATTACTATTTTTTGCTTTTTTACCAATCAAATAAGCAACAACAATAATAATTAAAATACTTATATAATTATACGGCTCTGGTAATAACATTAGCAACATGAGAATTAGGTTCAAAATGTTACCAGAATCACCACTGTCCGAACTACTATTACTACCGCCTCCCGCACCTCCCATACGAGCAAAGGAGTCAATACTAATTAATAAAATTACTGATAAAATACAGAAACTTAAAATTTGAAACTTATATAATTTCAAAAAATCCAAAATTTTTTTCATAATAACTAATTCAAATAACAACAAGTAAAAATAATATTTTTTTTTATAATAAAAAATCATTATTAAATTTCTTAAATTAACTTTGGACTATGAAAAAAACAGATATTCTTAAAATGATACTACCAGGATTGTTACCCTTATTGGTTTTTATCCTTGCAGACGAAATTTGGGGGACTAAAATAGGGCTATATATTGCTATTGTTGTGGGCATAATACAGATAATAGTAATTTATTTTAAAGAAAAAAAAATTGATAAGTTCGTAGTCTTTGACACTTTGCTAATCCTAATAATGGGAGCAGTCTCAATAATTTTAGAAAATGACATCTTTTTTAAATTAAAACCTGGAATTATTGGTTTAATTTTAATTTTATTCCTCGGCGTTTCTGCTTTTTCACCCAAGAACTTGTTATTAGCAATGACAGGTAGATATTTTAAAGGTATTGAATTTAATGACCACCAACAAAAACTATTTCGACAAAATATTAAAATAATGTTTTGGCTATTCCTTGCACACACAATTTTAGTGTTTTATTCTGCATTTTATATGTCTAAAGAAGCTTGGGCTTTTATTAGTGGAGGCTTATTCTATATTCTTTTTGCTGTATTTTTTGTAATTGAAATTCTAAAACAAATTTTGAAAAGGAAAAATAAAACTTTTGGCGAAGAATTGATTTCTGAAATTGATGAAGAAGGTAAAATTATCGGAGTTTTAACACGAAGCCAAGCTCACAATGGAACAAAGAAACTTCACCCTGTAATTCACGCTCATATTTATAACTCAAAAGGCGAAATATTATTGCAAAAAAGAAGTAATAGTAAGTTAGTGCAACCAGGAAAATGGGATACAGCAGTCGGAGGGCATATATCTCATGGAGAAAATATTGAAAAGGCACTTGAAAGAGAAACTTTTGAAGAACTTGGACTAAAAAAATTAAAATTTCAATTCTTAACAAAATATTTGTGGGAATCAGAAATCGAAAAAGAAATGATATTCGTGTTTATTGCCAAAATTGAAAAGATCAATTTTAAAAAAAATGAGGAGGTAGAAGAAGTTAAGTTTTGGAATGCAAAAGAAATTCAAGCAAATTTAAATAAAAATATTTTTACACCTAATTTCGAAATTGAATACCTTAAAATTTTAAATAAATACAGTTTTGAAATTTCTAAACTTTAAAATTCCAGCGTAATTAATCAATTTTTATTATTTTAATCGAGTAGGAGGCATTATTTTTATTAAACAACATTAAATACATAAATTATTTTTTAATCGAAAATAAGTCAAAAAGGATTTTGATAAATATTTTTAATAATTTACAAATGTAAGAATAAAAATTGTTTGCTTTAATGTATTTACAAATGTAATTAAGGTAAAATTGATAAGAATTATTAAATATGATTACAAATGTTAATTAGTTTAGGTTTACAAATATAAATAATAATTGTAGAATTTTGCTTATATAAAATATAATACAATATACTCATATTCAGTTAGTTATAAATTTTAATTAACGTAAATATTTAAATATTTACATAAAACTTGTAAATAAATCTGCTTTATAAAGGATATATTGATATTATTCAAAATTTAATATCTTATAAACCAATAAGATAGCTTAATTTGATTAAAGTAATAATTCAAAAATCTCAATACTTCAACTTGTTTTTATAAATTCTCTAATAATGATATTTTTTAACATGTAGGATTCTCCATTATCAGAATAAATATTAAATTATAATTTACAATAATTCAAGAATTATGCCAAATTAAGTCAATATTTTAAATTCACAAATGTAAATATTGCATTGTTGATAATAATTTACAAATGTAATCAAAACATTTATTACATTTGTAAATTAAAAAAGTTTACAAAAATGAAGGATAGGATTTCAAAATTATTAAAGGCAGAAGGAATGACCGCAGCCAAATTAGCTGACGAAATTGGAGTTCAAGCTTCAGGAATTTCTCATATTTTATCAGGTCGTAATAATCCCTCAATTGATTTTGTTGTCAAATTATTAGAACGATTTCGAGGAATAAGTCCCGATTGGCTTTTGCTCGGCAAAGGCGAAATGAATAGAATGCCCTTATCAAAATTAAATGTTTCTGAATCAGTAATTTCTCAAGCTCCTGAGAATGATTTATTTAGTAAAACTATAGAAAATGATGTAAAAGATTCTATTCATAAAGGATTAGAAAATGACTTTATCCCTGAAAATGCAAATAAGCCAAACAATAGTACAAGTGTTAGTTCGCAAGCTATTCCGGATAAAACAGAAGTTTCAAATATACTAAAAAAAGTTGAAAAAGTCATTGTCCTATTTAATGATGGAACATTTGAGTATTACAATCAAACATAAATTTAAAATATAGTTAATTGTTAGAGTTTTTACAAAATAATCTTTAATTTTGATTTTTATAAAAAAACTTAAAGTAATTTTAACTATGCAAAGATTATTCGTCAAGATTCAGTATTTTATTCTCAGCATTTTTTCAATTATATTACTCTCGTCATTTGAACCTTTCAAAATTATTCCTCCTGGTACAGTCAGATTTAATGACACTTTATTTGTTGACATTACAGAAATTCGCAATTTAGACTGGAAAGAATATTCATATTGGCAAAAAGCTTTTTATGGTGAAAAATCTAATGAATATAAATCATGTTTTCCCGACTCCACAATATGGCGTACTTCAATTTATGAACAAGTTGCAAAATCATATTTTAAACATCCCGCATATAATGAATTTCCTATTGTTGGTATAACATTTGAGCAAGCTCAAGCCTATTGCGAATGGAGAACAAAGCAGGTCAACTATATGAATTACATTCGACAAAATAAATTACCTTTTAAACTTACAGATGATACAACTGGAATTAAACAAATATATGTTTACCGTTTACCAACAGTAGCTGAATGGGAGGCTATTGCTTCGTTAGGGTTTTCGCCAAAAACAAAAAAGGCAATTACAAGTAAAAAGAACTTTAACCCTAATGTTTATAATTTAATTTATCCCGAATATGTAGGAAAAAATTCTACTAATGCAGTAAATTTGAACTCGACTGCTGAGGTAAAGTCTTTTTGGGCAAATGCAATAGGTTGCTATAATATTTTTGGCAATGTTGCTGAAATGACAAATGAGAAAGGTATTGCAAAAGGCGGCTCTTGGTTACATAATGCTAATGATGTAGTTGTAAATAAGAATTTTTATTATAAAGGTTCTCAAAATTGGCTTGGGTTTCGTTGTATTTGTGTAAAAGTTTTAAAATCGGACAAAGAAATTGCTAACGATTCAATAAAAGCCTTAAAAATTGAAAGAAAGTTAGAAAAAGAGCATGCTAAAGCTGAAAAGATGCTTAATAAAACAAAGCTTAAAACAAAAAATGAAGACGAAGACGAAGATTAGTAAAAAAGCCTGCTTAGTACAGGCTCTTAGAAATTTTATTTTAAAAATTGGGTTTAAGTTTATAATTTTTATAAAAGCTTTTAATAATTTTCACAGCTTCTTCTGGCGTATCAACAATATTGAAAAGTTCTAGATCTTGAGCTGAAATATTGTGTTCTTTATCTAACATAACTTCTTTAACCCATTCAAAAAGTTTAGTCCAATAAGCTTTATCTAATAATATTATTGGAAATCTTGCTATTTTTTTTGTTTGAATTAAGGTAATAGCTTCAAATAATTCATCAAAAGTACCAAAACCGCCGGGAAAAACAATAAAGCCTTGTGAGTACTTCATAAACATAACTTTGCGAACGAAGAAGTAATCAAAAGTTACAAGTTTATCTTCGTCTATGTATTTATTAGCGTCTTGTTCAAACTCTAATTTAATATTGCAGCCTGCCGAAGTGCCGTGTCCTGCACTAGCTCCTTTATTAGCAGCTTCCATAATTCCAGGACCTCCGCCTGTAATTACTCCAAAACCTTCTTGTGTTAACAAATAGGCTGTTTCAGTAGCTTTTTTATAATATGGGTTGTCGGGTTTTGTTCGTGCAGAACCAAAAATTGAAACACATGGACCGATTTGTGCGAAATGATCGTAACCATTTACAAATTCGCCCATAATTTTAAATATACTCCATGAGTCGTTAGATTTTGTCTCTGCCCATGTTCTTTGTTCTAATGATTCTCTAATTAACTTTTCTTCGTTTGTCATAATTATCGGATTTTATATTTTTTCAAATTTATAATTTTATTTAGTATAATAAAATTTAATTAAATAATTAATTTTAAAAGTTCTGACCTAAAACTCTCTGTAGTTTGAAAACGCTTGTTTAAAGCTTTAATAATTGCCATTTTTACATCTTCGTCGTTTTGCTCTGTGTTTATTCTTGCGAACTCAGGTTTAACACAAGCGTAAGAAATTACATTATATAAGCCATCATCAAACCTAAAATGTTTTTCTATTTTTGCTCTTGTTTGAAGTCTTTTAACAAACATTGGGTTTGTTGTATTGAGCGCAGGTTCTTTCGCAATAGCTTCGTATAAAATTAATCCCGTGCTAAAAATGTCGGAATGGTCGCCTACTAGTTCGCTAAAACCAAGAATTTGTTCGGGACTTGCATATTTTAAATTAAAACTTTTACCTCCTATACAAGGTATAGCAGGTTTAAAACTTGGTTTTACAAGCCCGATGTCGATAATTTTAATTTCGGGATTTTTCATTTCTAAGCCAAACTCCTCAGAACTGCAAACCATAATGTTAGAGGGTTTAATATCTCCTAAACATAAGGATTGTTGGTGAAAAAAGCTTAAAGTCTCTAAAAACTTGGCAATAACTTTATAAAAGAAATAATTATATCTATAATCAAAATATTCGCGACTATATATTAATTCTTTTAAACTTAAGCCATATACAAATTCTTGGATAATAAAAATATTAGCTTCTTCAACAATGATATCTAATATTTTTGCTAAACCTGGATGCTGTAACCTAATATTTGTTTCTAAAGAGAATTGTAATTGAGCAGTTTGGTTGTGAAACATTGCTGGAAGAAATTGTTTGCAAATTACTTTTTCTTTTGTATCTGCGTCTGCTGCAATATAAACAACGGAATAATTACTCTTAGATAATATTGTTGATTGCTCTTGAGGAAAAAAGAAATAAGACGAATTATTTCCTTTGATAAATTTTGCCTGCATAAAGTTTTATTTTCTTTTGTATTCTTCTTTTGCTCGGCTTCCCCAGGCATCATCAGATTCTTTTACATCATGATTGTATAAAGTATTATTTCTTTTACTTAAAAGTCTTTCCCAGTTTGGTGTTTTTATTTCGCCAGTAAGGTCGGAGTGGAGCAATTCATATTCTTTTCCAGCAATATTGGGATTGTAAAAAATAAATTTTTTATTATTTTCATTTTTTATTCTGTAATATTGCCATATTTCGTAAGGATAAGCACTAGGTTCGTGTTTGGAGACATAAATATCATTAGGGGCACCATATTGTAAATATACTCGTCCACGATCTGTTGCATAACCTTTGTTGATAGGCGTCTTATAGTTTTTATTTACAAAATCGACTTGTTCTTTGTATTGTCTCCACAACTCACTTGGGTTTACATTATTGCGAGATAACCAAAATTGCGAAAAATACGTTTGCATTTCTTCTAAACTTAACGATTTTAACTTGTGGTCTATAAAATTTTGCTCATCAGGCTCGGCAATTGGTCGTAAACACGAAATGTATTCAAATAAAGAATCGCGACTTGTCATTACACCCTGAAATGTTGCAGAAATATCATAGTTTTTCAACATTTCGGTTATTTCTTCACTATTCATTGCAGCCGAATTACTGCGTTGGAAAAAAGTTTTTGATAATTGCAAAAGCTCGTTCTCACGATTACGGACCTCTAACACCAACAAATAATTTCCTGAAGCTAAATTGTCAATATTAAACTCGCCAATAAAAGGAATTATAGAAGCTGGGCTTAATTTTTTAAATCGACTGTATTGATCTAAAATTTGAGATTTTTCATAAGTTTCAATATAATATTTTAAAATAAATTCAGAACTTATGATTTTATCTGTATTGTAAATTTCGGCATAGAAACTAATTTTGCTTGAATTTTTTGGAAAAAAGTTTGATACGTAGGGCAATATGTCTATACCATTTTTGCTAAGCGGGTTTATTTCCTTAGTTTCACTAATATTTTCAATAAATTCTATCCCACTAATTTGAACTTCTTTATCAGAAAAGTTAATTTCTAATTTATCAATAATCATTAAAGGCTCATTTGCTGTATTTAAGTCTTTAATTGTGATTTCAAAATCGTAAGTACCGTTATCTAAACTTATTCTTTGTAAATCAATAAAATTAGGCTTTGCTTGGCTTGTGTCGTTAATTTCGGGACTTAATAAATTGTATTTATTTACGTTTACAATTTTTCCTTCGGTTTTAAAAATCATAGTAATTTCTAATTCAGCTTGAAATTTATTGTTTGCGTTTTTAGAAAATTCTGCAGATCTACCTAATACGCTAATATAAGTTTCTATATATGGTCCTTGTGGTGAGTTAAATTCAGCATATAAATAATAAACCTCTAAATTTCCAAAAACATTGACGTTTAATAGAATAAACAGAAATATATAAATAATTTTTTTCATAATTATATTTTTTTGCAAGTTACAAAATTTTGCTTTATTGTTGGCTAATAATTTCTAAAAATTTGTTAAATACAACTATTTAAGCCATTTTTCATTTTTAAAATTTTCTTCAATTATCTTTAAGGCTTGTTCGTGAATAAGTGAGTTGCTTGCTAAAATTTCCTTTCCAAAGATATAATTTTTCGCATTAGAAAAATCACAAACATTTCCGCCAGCTTCTTTTACAATAATACTTCCAGCAGCGACATCATAAGATTTTAGGTTATATTCAAAAAAAGCATCATATCTTCCACAGGCAACATAAGATAAATCGACAGCAGCAGAGCCAGGGCGCCTAATTCCGTGTGTATTTTTTATAAATTCTTGTAGAGTTTTTAAATAAGCTCCCAATTTTGTAAAATCGCTATACGGAAAACCTGTACCTATAAGTGCATTTTTAATATCTTGTGTTTTTGAAACCTGTATTTTTTGACCATTTAAAAAAGCTCCTGAATTTTTATACGCATAAAAGCATTCGTCTAAACCAATTTCGTAAACAAGACCTAAAATTATTTCTGAGCTTTGCATTAGAGCAATGCTAATAGAGCAGGGGTAAAGCCCATGAATAAAATTTGTTGTACCGTCTAAAGGGTCAACAATCCAAGTATATTCTTTATTTTGGTTTTCTACCGTGTTTTCTTCTGTTATAAAGCCCGATTCGGGCATAAGTTTGCGAAGTTCTGCTACAATAAATTGCTCCGACTTTTTATCAATTTCAGTAACAAAATCATTTAAGGCTTTAGTCTCTATTTCAATGTGTTTTTGAGAATTAATACTTTCTCTAATAAGTTCTCCTGCTTGTTTTGCAATTATTTCTACTGATTTTATTAATTTTATTAACATAATATTTTTCCTATCATTGTTTCTGAGTCGTAAAAATCTAAAATCTCTACATTAACAATTTTATTTACAAGATTAATGTCATAGTTACAAACAATTTTAATATAATTATTTGTAAAACCAAACATTTTGTTTCCTTTTTTTGATGATTCAAATAAAACCTGAAATTTGTGTCCTATTTGTGATGCTAAAAACTGTTTATGTTTGTTTGCAGAGATTTCATCGATTATTTTTGCTCTTGCGTGCTTTTCTTGTGGACTAATTTTTGGTTCAAAATTTATAGCTGGCGTATTTTCTCTTTCTGAATATTGAAAATAATGAATAAATGAAATGTCTAATGACTTTACAAACTCAATGCTTTCATTAAAGTCCGCATTAGTTTCGCCATTAACACCGACAATCAAATCAATTCCAATAAAAGCATTAGGTATTAAGTGTTTAATTTTCTGAATTTTAGCTTTAAAAAGTTTAGTATCATATTTCCTTTTAATTAGTTTTAAAACTTTGTCGCTACCAGCTTGTAAAGGAATATGAAAATGAGGCATTATTTTTTTCTCTTTTGCAATAAACTCAATCATTTCATCAGTAAGAAGATTAGGCTCAATACTTCCTATTCTATATCTTTCGATACCATTTACTTTTACTAATTCTTTTAAAAGTTCAAGAAAGTTTTCGTTTGAAGATTTTCCAAAATCGCCAATATTTACTCCTGAAATAATTACTTCTTTAATATTCTCATTAGCAACAAATTCAGCTTGTTTAATTAAATCTTTAATTGAAGAGTTTCTGCTTCTTCCTCTTGCATAGGGAATTGTACAGTAGGCACAAAAATAGTCGCAGCCATCTTGGACTTTTAAGAAAGCTCTTGTTCTATCGCCTTTTGATATGGCAGGGAAAAAGTGTTTCATATCTTTATGGTCGATATGGCTTAGTTTTGCAAGTTTATTTTTTGTTGAATTTTCAATAATTCTTTCAATTTCATCTTTATTATTTGCACCAAAAACATAGTCAACTCCGTAAATATTTCTTATTTCTTCGGGTTTAAGTTGAGCATAGCAGCCTGTTACAATTACAATAGCTTCGGGGTTTTGTTTAATTGCACGTGAGATAGCATTTCTGCTTTTTTTATTTGCATTAGCCGTAACAGAACAAGTATTTATAATATAATAATCAGCTTTTTCGTTAAATTTAACTGTATTAATTTGTCTATCAGAAAAAAACCTTGAAATAGTAGAGGTTTCGGCAAAATTTAATTTGCAACCTAAGGTGTAAAAAGCTACTTTTTTATTGGCTAAGTTCATTAAATAAAAATTTTTACAAACTTACGAATAAAAAACGCAATAGAGTTTTGCACTTCTATTGCGTTTTTCAGATTTAGAAATTATTTTTTATTCGTGATTGTGTTCGTGTTTTTCGCCACAGCATTTATGGTTTGGGGCTTTTTTACCTTCACAGCATTTGTGGTTTGGGTCTTTTTTACCTTCACAGCATTT
>CAYRQZ010000003.1:45926-58449 GCA_964426585.1 uncultured Bacteroidales bacterium
CTTTTTTACCTTCACAGCATTTGTGGTTTGGGTCTTTTTTACCTTCACAGCATTTGTGGTTTGGGTCTTTTTTATTGTCGCAACAACAAATTTTAGCTTCGGAAACTTCGATATAATAACGAATTTCGACATCATGATGCGACTCTACCTCTTCGCCTTGTTCAACTTTTACGGCTCTTAAAATACCTTTTAAATGAATATTTTCGCCTTCAAGGTCTTCATCAAATCTGTCAATTCCATCGCCAGCTTTACCAAAAATAGTTTTGTCCAAATCTTCTTTACTAGCAATAAAAATATTTCGCCCACCATGTGAACAAATATGAGTACATTTTCCGCATACGCTAACGGTTGAGTCGACATAACTTTCTAGGTTTGCAAGTAAAGAATCTACAGTCATCATTTCGTGTTTGCAACTAACAGCTTCGCAATTTTTGTCAGCGTTTTCTTGTTTTGATTTGTTTGAATTATTGCATGCAAAAAATACAAAAGTTGTAGTTACAAGTAAAAAAAATAGCTTTTTCATTTTCTTAAAAATTTAATAGGTTATTATTTATTTATTTATTTAAAACTTTTACAATTATCAATTTCTTTAACCTCAAACTGAGTAAATTCCCATTCAGCCTCTTGGCTATTAAAAATATTTATATCATTTGTTTTAAGTTCAAAAACTAAGCCACTAGGTTTTCCTGCTTTAGTCCCTTTTGATGGTATACAAATTTCTAAGTTTTCGCTTTTATACCTATTTTGCATTCCAGTGGAATATTCTATTTGGAACTTAATAATGGCAAAAAACTGGTTTGTATTTTTAAACTTAATCCTAAGCTGAGCAGGACTTTCTTTGTCAAAAAAATTAGCATGAACAACTTTATAGCTAATTTCTATTCCATTGTTAGTTTCTAATTTGTTATTATAATTAAATTGAGCAAAACTATTACTGTAATTTAAAATAAAAATTAAAAATGCGAATAAATATTTCAATTTCATGGTTTATTACTTATTTACTTAAACTTGGATTATTGAATTTACCAATAAAGAGAATACTTTCTTTATTATTTTCTTTAATTAAAAAAACAAATGGGCGGTTTAAATTTATATATTCAGCTTGTGGCATAGATTTTTGCCTTACGACTACTGCAGTTGCTCCAGCGGCTTCGGTACCAACTTCGTCAACTATAATAAAACTTTGATGAATAACATTATCAATCATAAGGTTTTTTTTGCCATTCATTTTTTTAAAATTTGCAGCGCCCAAAAAAGCTTCTCTCATACCCATAGAAATTAACTGTTCTTTAAGTTTATATTTGCTTTCCATTTTGAATTTTGGCATTTGTAGATCAACAAGTTTTTCATCTAATTTGTTTTGGTATTCGCAAAAATCTTTATAAGTTAATTTCATGCAGAAATCGTTAATTTTTTCAATATTATCTGGTAGCAAAAAAAACATAGATGCTTGTCCGTCTTTATAAGGTAGTTCTACAATAGTTATATTGTCAGATTTGAAAACTTTAAGGTTTTCTCTAATGTGCATAAATTCGGTAATATATTGACGATTTTCGCCATAAAAAAGCATTTGTCGGGTTTGGTTTGGGTCGAAAGCAAATTTCCAATCGGCTTTAAAATAAATAGCATTAAGTAAAACTAAGCGAGTCATTTCATCGAGAGAGTTTTCATCGACTAATTCTTTAATTTTATCTTCTGTATTTACAGCAACCCATTTATTAATTTCGCGACGTACTTGTTCACGACTTTTAGGGTTTATAAAATCGCCTGATTTAATAAGAGCTTTATACTCTTTTAATAAATTTAGATAAGAGTCTAAAAAATTAAACTTTTCTTGCGTAACTGCCGAGTTTACAATTTTAAATAAAGAATTGTTTTGTTGAGAATAAAAATTTAAAAGTTCACATACTTCGTTATGAGATTGTTTTTGATTTTTAGAAAATTTAAGGACATATCTCATTTCTTTAGCAGTTTTGGCTTTAGCCCCATCATAAGCCATTGAAAGGGCAGTTGAGATGCTTATAGGACTGATAAAAACATTGCTTGTATCTGATTTGCAAATTTCTTTGAAAATATCAAAAGAAAACTCATTAATATTGTTAACAATATTTGTTTTTGATTGAGCGTTTAGTCTTGTAATAAGCAAAACTAAAATAATAAGGTTAAAAAAATTCTTTGTCATAATAGTTTTATACTTTTAATTACCGTTTAATTTCAATATTATTATGATCGGTAATTTTTTCGCAATAATAACACTTTAAATTTATTTTCCCATCTTTATTGATAACTTTAAATTTAGTTTCAACATTATCGTTATTTGTAATACATTTAGGGTTAATACATTTAAAAAATGTAGATATTGTTTCGGGGAGTTCTACTTTTTTCTTTTCGACGACTTGGTAATCGCGTATTATATTGATAACTGCACCTGGGTCGATAAGAGCAATTTTATTAACATCGTCCATAGATGGGAATTTGTCTGCAATTTTGATAATTGCTTTTTTTCCTAATTTTTGAGAATCTAAATTACTTCCTATAAATATTTGAGTATCAATACTTTCTATTTCGATAATAGACAAAATTTTAAATAGGTTTTCAGCTTTAATATGATCAATTACAGTTCCTTTTTCAATTGCTTTAACTTTTAATTCGCCTTTCATATTATAAATTTTTAAATTGTAAAATTATTTTATTCCTAAAATATGGCAAATAAGTGCCATTCTAACATAAACTCCATTTTCGGCTTGTTGAAAATAGTAAGCTTTCGGGTTAGCGTCTACGTCTGTATCAATTTCGTTAACTCTTGGCAGTGGGTGTAAAATTCTTAGATTATCTTTAGTATTATCTAGCATTTTATTTTTTAAGATGTAAGCGTTTTTTACTTTTTCATATTCCATTGGGTCAGAAAATCTTTCTTTTTGTACTCGTGTAACATAAATAATATCAGCGTGTTCAATATTTTCGTCAAGTTGTTCGTGTTCGTAGAACTTAATTCTTTTTTCGTCGAGATAATCTTTATATTCTTGAGGCATTTTAAGAGTGCTAGGTGAAACAAAATTAAAAGTTGGGCTATATTCCGACATAGCCATAAGCAAAGAATGCACAGTGCGTCCATATTTAAGGTCGCCAACCAAGAAAATATTAAGGTTTTCTAAACTTCCTTGTGTTTTACGAATCGAGTATAAATCTAATAAGCACTGTGTAGGGTGTTGATTTGCTCCGTCTCCTCCATTAATGATAGGAGTGTTTGTAATGTCGCTAGCAAACCTCGCACTTCCTTCAATCGGGTGTCGCATGATAATTAAGTCTGAATAATTGCTAACTGTTAAAATAGTATCTTTTAATGATTCACCTTTAGCAATACTAGAATTAGAGGCTTCGCTAAACCCGACAACTTTTCCTCCAAGTTTTTGTATAGCCGACTCAAAACTGAGTCTGGTTCTAGTAGATGGTTCAAAAAATAAAGAGGCTATAACATAACCTTCTAATAATTTTTGGTTTGGTTTTTCTTGAAACTCTTTGGCTAAATCTAAGATTTTAAAAATTTCGGCTTGGGAGTAGTCATTGATTGAAATAAGGCTTTTTGCATTCATTTTATATAGTTTTAAACTTGTTTTCAAAAAAAAACCGAAGTCTTAAGCTTCGGTTTTTAAATAATTATTTTTCAATAGACAATAATTCGACTTCAAAAATAAGGGTTTCGTAAGGACCAATTAGCTGTCCTGCGCCTCTTTCGCCATAAGCTAAATCCCATGGGATATAAAATTTAAAGTGAGACCCCGTTGGCATATATTGCAATCCTTCTGTCCAACCTTTAATAACGCCATTTAAAGGAAAAGATATTGGTTCGTTGCGTGCATACGAAGAATCAAATTCAGTACCGTTTAATAAAGTTCCTCTATAATTAACTTTAACAGTACTTGATGCATTAGGTTTTGGTCCTGTTCCCATTTTAATTACTTCGTACTGAAGTCCGCTTGCGGTAGTAGTAACACCTTCACGTTTTCCATTTTCTTTTAAGAACTTTTCGCCTTCTTCAAGTTTTCCGGCAGATTTTGATTTTTGCATTTCTGTAAAGAAATCTTGAATAATCTTATCAGTTTGAGCAAGCTCTATTTTTGCATTTTTAGCAACTTGGTCTTTAATACCTTCGATGATAAGATTGATATTCATAATAGTATCTAATCCTTGTTGAGCAAAATTAGCTCCGATTTGGACTCCAATAGAATAACTTGCGGAGTCAACTTTGTTTGACAAATCAATTTTTTTATTATCCACTTTATTTTGAGATTTGCATGACCATGAAGTAATTGAAAGAAACATAGTCATAATTAGTAATAATGAAATATTTTTCATAAAAGTTTATTTTAGTACTGCGAAATAACAACAATATTTTTGTAATTGCAATTTTAATTTTAAAATAATTATTAATTTTTTCTTAATAAAAATATAATTCTTCATTTTATTTATTGTTACTATAAATTTTTAGAGCGGGCACAAACATTTTTATCACGAAATAATCTAGAATTTTAGGTGGAAGAAAATTTATTAAAAATTTAATTAAATAGGCTTCTTTTGTAACTAAATATCTATTTCTGGGTCGTTTTTTTGTTGCTGCTTTATAGATTTTATTTGCACAATTTTCAACAGCTCCACCTTTAATTGCCTTTGTAGAGGTTGTTAAATCCCTAACAAGAGTAGAATATGGTCCATTTTCGTTATATACTATATTAGCATGAACGTTATTTGCAAATTGAGTTTTTATTGGTCCAGGTTCAATTAAGGATACTTTAATTCCAAATTGTTTTGTTTCCCAACGCAAAGCATCAGAAATTGCTTCGACAGCATGTTTGCTTGCAGCATACCAACCTCCACCAGGCATAGAAACAAATCCTGCTGCTGAAGAAACATTTATTATGCGACCTCCATTGTTATTTCGCATCATTGGTATTATTGCTCTGCAAACACTAGCAAGCCCAAATAAATTTGTTTCAAATTGTTTTTTAGCTTGTTCGGCAGAAACTTCTTCTATGGTTCCGAATTGTCCATATCCAGCATTGTTTAAAACAACATTTATTATCGTCCCACGTTGCCTAATCTCTGTGAATATCTTGTTGATTTCTTGTTCATTAGTTACGTCTAAAACAAAAGTTTCGGCTCCTTTTGCCTTTAATTCTTCTAATTTTTCTTTATTCCTGCCCGTTGCTATAACTTTCCAATTTTTGCTTAAAAAAAGATTTGCACTAGCTTCGCCTATACCACTAGTTGCACCTGTAATAAATATCGTTTTCATTAAATAAGTGAATCTTTTTTTACTTTATCAATTAAATCTGCTGCTTTTATAAATTCAATTTTACCTTTTTGAGAAATAACCAACTCAAGGTTTTCTTTTATACTATTTTCGATTAACTTTTTACCGGCTAAATCAACGCCTTTTAAAATTTTCGATTTAATTTCAACTATTTCAATAACGCTCATATTTTTATTGTTTTATAATTTTAGAAAAAATTTCTTCAAAATATATTTTTTTACTTATATTTTTATGACCTTCAGCGATAAATTTTGTCGGAAAATTCGAATTGTCTAGAATCATCCAAAAATCGGCAACATCTAGATATAAATTATTAAGGTTTTTTAATCCTGCTTTATACCTTCTATATATAACTTCTTCTGGAATATTATGCCCTCCTTGTTTTACTCTTTTCTTTACTCTTTCAACCGCAAGCTCAGGACAATTAAGCCAAAAATAAACTAATGTAACATAATAGCCTTGAGATTTTGCATGTTCAATAAATCTCAAATATGTTTTCGATGCTAATGTTGTTTCAACAGCAAAACAATTTCCTAGCCGGGTTAATTCTTTTATTCGGTGTAACATGATTCTACCTGCATCAATCATAGCTTTCTCAGGTTGAAAAGGAGAGAGTCCCTTAGCTATTTCATCTGCATTGACAAATTCATTACATTTGAGCATTTCGGGTAATATTGTGTAAGAAGCTGTTGTTTTTCCAGCTCCATTGCAACCCGATATGATAAATAAATTTGGCATTTAAGTTTTTTACAAATATATACCTTATAACTTAAGTTTTTATGCATTATTGTAGGTTTTTATCACCAATTATGTTTTTATTTTTAAAACAATTGAATATCAGGCGATTAAGCCCATTATTATTGTATCAATTATTTCGATATCCTTAAAATGAACTTTTTTTAACCAATTTTGTTATTTAGAACGAATCAAAATTACTATTAATTATGTTTAAAGAATACGAACCAATAAATAAAAAAATGCTTCAAGTCATGGATAATGACGGCAAGATAATTAATAAAAAATATATGCCAGAAATAACAGACGAGCAAATAATTAAGGCATACAAAGATATGTTATTTGCGCGTACTGCCGACCAAATGATAGTTTCATATCAACGTCAGGGAAGGATTTTTACATATCCTCCGAATTACGGTCAAGAAGCAATTTCGGGTGCAGTAGGGCAAATTATGAGAAAGCAAGATTGGTTAGTTCCAGCTTTTCGCGAAATGGGTGCTTATTTAGCAAAGGGGGCAAGTTTAAAAGAGTTATTTTTATATTTTATGGGCTATGAAGATGGTTTAAATTTTAAAAATTCTGATAATTTTCTGCCATTTTCTGTTCCTATTGCTAGTCAGCTTTTGCATGCTTCTGGAATTGGATATGAAATTAAATATCGTAAAAAAGACCAAGTAGTCTTTACTTTTGTCGGTGATGGCGGAACTTCTGAGGGTGATTTTCACGAGGCATTAAATTTTGCCGGAGTATGGAAAGCTCCTGTAATTTTTGTTGTTCAGAATAATCAATACGGAATTTCTACACCTTTCAAACTTCAGACTGCATCGGATGGAATAGCTATTAAGTCTTATGCTTACGGAATAAAAGGCATTCAAGTTGATGGAAACGATTTTTTTGCAATGTATGCAGCAGTAATGCAAGCATTTGAACATGCAAGAAGTGGAGAAGGACCTGTTTTGATTGAAGCTATAACTTATAGAAAAGGAGCACACACAACTTCAGACGACCCGACAAAATATAGGACAAAAGAAGAGGAAGAATCTTGGGAAGCAAAAGACCCTTTAAAACGCTTAAAAGCATATTTAATTAGCAAAAAATTGTATTCAGAAAACGAAGAAGATAAACTAATAGAAACATATAAAAAATTAATCGATAAAGAATTTATTGAAGCCGAAAATTACGGTGAAGTTCCGCTTGAAGATGTGTTTAAATATAACTACGCTGAAATGCCCGATGATTTAAAACACCAAAAAGTAGAACATGAAAATTTTTTAAAGTGGAAAGAAGCAAGAATGAAAAACTAAGTAAAAAATCAAAAAAGAATGAAAAAAGTAATGAATATGGTAAACGCAATCAATGATGCGTTAGATATAAAGCTCGCCGAAGATGACAGAATAATTATTTATGGTGAGGATGTTGGAGTTGAAGGTGGTGTGTTTCGTTTAACAGAAGGTTTACAAAAGAAATATGGTATAGAAAGAGTTTTTGATTCTCCATTAGCCGAATCGGGAATTGCAGGCACTGCTGTCGGAATGGCAGTTGCAGGTTTAAAGCCAGTTATTGAAATGCAATTTTCAGGTTTTGCCAATCCTGCGTTTAATCAAGTTGTGTCTCATGTTGCACGCATGCGTAATAGAAGTAGAGGAAAATATTCAACAGGAATGGTTATTCGTATGCCTTATGGTGGCGGTATTAACGCTTTAGAACATCATTCCGAAAGTCTTGAGGCTATTTGGTCTCACATACCAGGGTTAAAAGTGGTAATACCTTCTACGCCTCACGATGCAAAAGGGCTGATGATATCGGCTTTAGAATCGGAAGACCCCATTTGGTTTATGGAGCCAAAAAGAATTTATAGGGCTATTAAGCAAGAAGTAGATACAGGAAAATTTTCTATTCCAATTGGAAAAGCTAAAATAGTGCAAGAAGGTAGCGATATTACTGTTGTTGCTTATGGTGCTATGATACGAGAAGTTCAGAAAGCAGCAGTTTTAGCTAAAAAAGAAGGTATTTCTGTTGAAATTATCGACCTTAGAACTATTTATCCAATAGATAGAGAAACAATAACTCAATCAATAAAAAAGACAGGGCGAATAATTACTGTACACGAAGCAATAAAAACATTTGGAGTAGGTGCCGAAATTTCAGCATTAGCAATGGAAGAAGCTTTTTTACATTTAGAAGCTCCTCCAAAACGTGTTACAGGATTTGACGTAATTGTCCCTTATCCTAAGGCTGAACCACATTTTATGATTAGCCCCGAAAAAATATTTTATGAAATTTTAAGAACTTTTAAATATTAAAACCATACGACAATGAGATATATTTTTAATTTTCCTGATATTGGCGAAGGTCTCGACGAAGGCACAATATTAGAATGGTATGTTAAGAAAGGACAAACTGTAAAAGTCGGAGATCCACTAGTAAAAATGGAAACGGATAAAGTAGTTGCAGATATTCCCTCGCCACGAAATGGTATTATTGCAGCCACTTTTGGTAAAATTGGTGAAACTTTAAACGTTGGGAATGCCTTAGCTGAAATCGATATTGAAGGCGTTGACGGCGAAGCTGCCCAAGAGTTGGTGAAAGAAACACAAGTGCAAATGCAAGCAGTAGAAGAAGAAGGAGCAGGAGTTGTTGGAACTTTAGAAATTGCAAGCAATAACGCTTTTATGCCTGCCAGCGACGAAGGCGTGAAAAAAAATGAAACTAATGATACTATAACTATTAGAAACAAAGCATTAGCAACGCCTGTAGCTCGTGCTATTGCAAAAGAACACGGAATCGATATTAATATCATTAAAGGAACTGGTCCGGGCGGTAGAGTAATGAAAAATGATATCTTAACACATAAGCAAAAGCAATCATATTCTGCTCCAAAAGCTGCGCAAACTGTTGAAAATAGCAATAATTTAGTAGAAGTTGAAAAAATGACACAAATTCGTAAAACTATTGCTAAAAACATGATTCAAAGCAAACATAATGCTGCACACATGACTGTTTTTGACGATATTGAGGTTTCTGAATTAATCAGATTGCGAAAAAAATTCAAAGATAAATATGCTAACGAAGGCGTAAAACTTAGCTATTTGCCATTTGTGTTAAAAGCTACTGCATTGGCTCTAAAAAAGCATAAATTACTAAACTCTGAAATGGATATTGAAAACGGAAATATTATTTACAAAAAATATTATAATATTGGTATTGCTGTTGATACAGATGATGGCTTATTAGTGCCAGTTATTAAAAATGTTGATAAAAAAACTGTTTTTGAACTTGCAAAAGAAATTTTTGAAATTTCAGAAAAAGCTAGAACAAGAAATATTAAATTAGAAGATATGCGAGACGGAACCTTTACTATCACAAGTTATGGCTCAATTGGCGGGAAATATGCTGTTCCAGTAATTAATTATCCTCAAGCAGGAATTTTAGGAATAGGTAGAATTTTTGAATCGCCAATAGTAAAAAACTCTCAAATTGAAATCGGAAATATTTTGCCAATTTCTTTATCAGTAGATCATCGTATTGTAGATGGCGGTGAGGTTACTCGCTTTTTAAACGATATTATGACTTACTTAAGTGAACCAGTATCAATGATTATGGAATAAAAACCAAAAATATACAATTATGAATTACGATTTAATAATAATAGGAGCTGGTCCAGCAGGTTATGTTTCAGCAATTAGAGCCGGACAGCTTGGAATGAAAACCTTACTTGTAGAAAAATCAAAACTAGGTGGAATGTGCTTAAATTGGGGCTGTATTCCTTCCAAATCTTTGATTGAATCGGCAAAACTTTTTGTAAAAGCTAAAGAACTAAAAAGATATGGCATTGACGGAATTGATAATAATTCTATTAGTTTTAATTGGAAAACTGCGGTTAGAAACGCTTTTGCTACAACAACAAAACTTTCAAAAGGCGTTGAATTTCTTCTTAAAAAAAATGGAGTTGAAGTTATGATTGGAAGTGCTAAAATTAAATCAGCAAACTCAATAGTCATTGAAAATCAACTGATTGAAGCAAAAAATATTATCATTGCAACCGGGTCTATGCCAAATAAGGGGGGCGAAACTGAACTTAGAATTGATGATTTTTATAATCTAGATAAATTACCAGAAAATATTGTTTTTTATGGCAATGGTCCTGTATCTGTTGAATTTGCTCAGATGGCTTCAATGGCTGGCGCTAAGGTGAAAATATTTACTCAAGATGAGCTTTTAGTTCCGCAATTAGATAATTATTTACTAGAATTTTTGAAAAAGAAACTTAAAAAAGATAAAATTGAAATTATTAATGATGAAAGTCTTGTTCCCGAAAACGCTGTTAAGGTAAACGTTCGCAGACGAAAAGCAATTTTACCAGAGTCTGAACTTGAAATTAAACTTAATGACAAAGGTTTTATAGAAACCAATGATAATTTAGAAACAAGCATTGCTGGAATTTATGCAATTGGTGATGTAAACGGAAAATCGGCTTTTGCTCATGCTGGCTCGGCTCAAGGTCTTTATGTTGTAAATCAATTAAAAGGCATTAAAGCTGATTTTGATTTGAAAAAATATCCAATAAATATCTATACTTCACCTGAGATAGCTCAAATAGGACTAACTGAACAAGAATTAATAGAACAAGAAATTGATTTTAAAGTTAGTAGTTTTCCGCTTAGTGCAAATGGTAAAGCTATAATTAATTCCGATACTGAAGGTGAAGTTAGAATTTTATCTGAAAAAAAATACGGCGAGGTTTTAGGCGTCCAAATTATTGCAGCACATGCAACAGATATGATTGCCGAAGCAGCAGCTTATATGAGTTTAGAAGCTACAATATATGATGTAGCCTCAACAATTCATGCTCACCCAACTGTTTCTGAAATATTTTTAGAAGCAGGTTTCGAAGCTGTTGATTCTGCAATTCATAAATAATTTTACTGTTTTTTTTAATATCCGCTTAAATATCTTAAGCGGATATTTTTTTGCCATATTTCAATTATTTTTTGTTAATTTGCTGAAAATGATAAAACTTAGTTCATATAATATCCCCGATAAAGCTCTATTTGAGACCAAACAAGACAGAATAATGCTCTGGCAACCAGATTCTGTTTACATAATTCTCGGACAAAGAGATAATATTGAAAATGCAGTAGAAGAAAAATTTGTTTTGGAAGAAAACGCTATTATTATGCAACGCCCAAGTGGGGGGCATTCAGTTGTGCTTACTCCTAAAACTATTGTGATTTCAATGATTTCTTATGCTGACTTATTGCGTGAAATAAAGCAATTTTTTAAAGAATGTAATATGAAAATTATTTCTGCATTAGAAAAACAAAAAGTTATGGGATTAAGTATTCAAGGAATTTCTGATATTGTGATTAATAACAGAAAAATTGCTGGCTCATCAATGTATAGAGGAAAAGATTTTTTATTTTTTCATGCTGTTTTAAATATTGATGAGAACCCCAAATTTATTTCTAAATTTTTAAAGCATCCTAAAACCGAACCAGAATACAGACAAAATAGAAAACATGACGAGTTTATTACTTCTTTAAGTGAACAAGGATATAACATTGATATAGAAATGTTTAAGAAAAATATTTTAGTATAAAAACATTTTAAAACTTATCGCATTAAAATAAAAGCTGCCCATTTATAAGGCTCGTCTCGATATTTATTTTTCATATAGTTTTGAGTCTCTTTAAAAGCTTTCGGGACATCATTTAAGTCAAAATAATTAACGTAAAAAGTCTGCATAAACTCTGAGGTTTCTTTGTCGGGGACTTGCCATAAACTCATAATTAGATATTCAACACCGCTTGCTTTGAAAGCGCGTTGTAAACCATAAACCCCCTCGTTATTTGATACAGCTCCTTTACCAGTTTCACAAGCAGAAAGAACAACAAGCTTTGTGTTAGAAAGAATAACATTAGTTACTTCAAATGCTGTTAATACTCCATCATCTGTTCTTAAATCAGAGGTAGTGTTAGAATTCCAATTAATATTAGCTCCAGCAAAAAGTAATCCAGAGCGATTTAATGGATTATCGGAAGACTTATAAACTTGATCATCGAAAAATAAAATGTTTTTATCTTCTTTGTACTCAGATTTTGGTTTATCAAAATAAAAACCGTGTGTAGCTATGTGGATAATACTTGGAGAGTTTTTTCCCGATAATGATTTAAATCTTTCTTCTAAAGCAAAATTTCCTGTATATAAGTAAGACTCAATATTTCGAGTCAATGCCGTAATATTGATATTTTCAACTTCATCAAGAGTGCCTGGCAGGTAATTCCAATTTTCATTTCCTCTGTTTAAACTTGTGTCTAAGGAACGAGAGGATGAATGGTCATAATTTATATCCTCAGCTAAAGCAAAAAGTTCATTACTTTCTAAATCATAATTAATCCCACCGAATAAAGCAATATCTTTAATAATATCAGTTTCAACAGGACTTAGTAATTTAGCAGTTGTGCTTAATTGAATTAA
>CAYRQZ010000004.1:0-19225 GCA_964426585.1 uncultured Bacteroidales bacterium
CGTATAGAAAATTTTTATTTCAAAATGGATTTTTTAAAAAAGTAATAAAAGATGTTTTTTTTACACGCAATAAGCTGATAGAAAGCGATATTAATTTTGGTAATTACGATGTAAATGGTTAAAATTCATAAAAAAAGCGTCCATAATTAGACGCTTTTTTTTATCGTAAGAAAATTCATTTATACTTTTTGAACAGCATGCATACCTTTATCTATCGCCTCTTGGTTTAGCGGAAGAAGGTGGTGATTGCGTTCTGGTATAGATTTTTTTAAGCCTGCAATAACATTTTCCATTTTTACTATAGGCTTAATTTTAAGATAAGCACCAAGCATAATCATATTAAAAACTTTAGCATTTCCTAATTCGCTAGCTAAGCTAGTAGCTTCGATTTTAAAAATATTAATATCGTTACGTTTAGGCGGATTAATAATACCGTTTGGGTCATAAAGTAAGGTACCTCCTGGTTTAACCGATTTCTCAAATTTATCCATTGATTGTTGGTTTAGAATTATTGCGCTATCGTATTTTGCTAAAATAGGAGAGCTAATTCTTTCGTCGCTAATGATAACAGTAACGTTTGATGTACCGCCTCTCATTTCTGGTCCGTAAGAAGGCATCCATGAGACTTCTTGCCCTTGGCTAATTCCTGAATAGCCGAGAATTTTACCCATTGAAAGGACACCTTGTCCTCCAAAACCTGCTATAATAATTTCTTCAGTCATAATTTTCAAATTTTTATTTATTAACTAATTGACCATCAACTTTCATGTCGCCGAGTGGATAAAATGGGAACATATTTTCGACCATCCATTCGTTTGCTTTAACAGGAGGAAGTTTCCACCCTGAGTTACAATTCGAAACTATTTCAACAAAAGAGACTCCGCGATTTAATTTTTGATTTTCGAAAGCTTTACGAATAGCTTTTTTAGTTTGGCGGACTGCACGCGGTGTGTGAACAGCCTGACGAGTAACGTAGTATGTACCTGGCAACATCGCTAATAGCTCGGTAATTTTTAGCGGATTACCCATAATCGAGATGTCGCGACCATAAGGACTAGTAGAAGTCGGCATACCTGGCAAAGTTGTCGGTGCCATTTGTCCGCCTGTCATTCCATAAATACCGTTATTAATAAAAATGATAGTAATATTCTCACCTCTATTGCAAGCGTGAATAGTTTCGGCTGTACCAATGGCGGCAAGGTCGCCGTCTCCTTGATAAGTAAAAACAAATTTTTCGGGCATCATTCTTTTAATTGCTGTTGCAACTGCAGGAGCACGACCATGAGCAGCTTGTTGAATATCTAAGTCAAGAAAGTCATACATTAAAACTGAGCAACCTACTGGCGAAACTCCTATTGTTTGTTCTTGAATGCCCATATCTTGAATTGTATGAGCTATGATTTGGTGAGCAGTACCATGACCGCAACCCGGACAATACGACAAAGTTTTATTTGTCATTATCTTGCTTCTTTTATAAACAAGATTTTCTTCTTTTATTATATCTTTTAATGTGATTTCAGCCATGATTTAACCTCCTATAATTTTTTGTTCTAAAGCTTCAACAATTTCTTCTGGTGATGGCACAACTCCACCAACTCTTCCAAAATGTTCTACCGGTTTTTTAAACTCTACCGCTAATCTTAAATCTTCAACCATTTGACCTGCACTCATTTCTACTGCTAAAAATCCTTTAACTTTTGGTGTAAGTTCTTGAATAGCTTTTGTAGGATAAGGGAAAAGTGTTATTAAACGTAAAATACCTACTTTAACGCCTTTAGCTCTTAAAATATCCATTGCTTTCATACTTAGACGAGCCGACGAGCCGTAAGAAACAATAATATATTCAGCATCATCGCAGTTGATAAGTTCGTATCTTACTTCTTTTTCTTGTATCTCTTTGTATTTAGCTTGTAGTTTAATATTATGTTGTTCTTGACGGGCAGCTACTAAATCTAAAGATGTAATAATATTACGCTCTCTTGTTTCTGGTTTGCCTACTGTTGCCCAAGGACATTGTTTTTTAATTTCTTCGGGGCTACGTCTTGCTTTTTGTGGACCAATTTCTAATTTTTCCATCATTTGACCGATTATCCCATCAGAAAGAATCATAACAGGGTTTCGATATTTGAAAGCTAAATCAAAACTTAATTCCACAAAGTCGTACATTTCTTGAACCGAAGCAGGTGCCAATACTATTAAGCGATAATCACCATGACCGCCTCCCTTTGTTGATTGAAAATAATCCGATTGAGCTGGTTGTATTGTTCCTAAACCAGGTCCGCCTCTAACTACGTTCAATATTAAACAAGGAAGTTCTGCTCCAGCTATATAAGAAATTCCTTCTTGTTTTAAACTAATTCCCGGACTTGACGATGAGGTCATCACCATTCTTCCACAACCTGCTGCACCGTAAACCATATTTATTGCAGATACTTCGCTTTCGGCTTGCAATACTACCATGCCGGTTCTTTCGTAGGGTTTTTCCGACATTAAATATTCTAATACTTCAGATTGTGGAGTGATAGGATAACCAAAATATGCATCAGCCCCAGAGCGTATAGCAGCTTCTGCTACAGCTTCATTACCTTTCATTAACCTTAATTCTTTTTCCATCTTTTAAGTTTTTTGTAATTAATTTAGGCTACTTTTACTTTATAAACAGTTATTACACCGTCAGGACATACGATAGCACAATTCTCGCAGCCTACACATTCCTCAGGTTTTTCCATGTAAGAGTAATTATATCCCTTACTGTTTACTTCTTTTGCTAAGTTTAGTACACTCGAAGGGCAAGCTACAACACAAACACCACAGCCTTTGCAACCTTCAATATCTACTACTACAGCACCTCTGATTTTTGCCATATCTTTAAATTTTAATTATTTAATTTTCCTCAAAGGTAGAATTATTTTTTTTTCTACAAAATGTTTATTGACAGTTTTAAACATTTTTATGATTATTTATATTGAAACAAAATTGAAAAATGGTATAAACTAATTATTTCTAACGTTTATTTATAAACGAAAATATAGAAATTTAACGATATTTTTTTTCGTAAAATTTTATTTTTTTTAATAAAATTTTAATAAAATTTTAATAAATGATTACATTGCAATCTTAAAAAAGATTAAAAAATAATCAAAATGTTTTTAAATTGCCACACATATTACAGTTTAAGATATGGAAGTTTGTCGCCTTTACAATTAGCTATGATGTCTTTAGAGTTTGATAACGAGGCATTAGTTTTGAGTGATATTAATAATACTTCGGCAATTCCTGAATTTTATTTTGCTTGCAAAAAAGTCGGAATTCAATCTATTGCTGGTTTAGATGTAAGAGACGAAAATAATTCTCAACTTTTTATTCTTGTCGCAAAAAATAATCTTGGTTTAGCAGAAATTAATAAATGGTTTAGTCAAGTCAATAAAAGTTTATTAAAAAAGACTGATATCCCTGATTTTGTAAATGTTTATATAATAATTCCTTTAGAAAAATTTAAAGATGAAAAATTGCCGGAAAATACTTATATAGGTGTTCGTTTGTTTCAAGTAAAATCTCTTTTGAGTTCGCCACATAAAAAATTTATTAATAAAATGCTTGTTCTTCATTCTGTAAGTTTCAAAAATTCAGACGATTATATTTTGTCGAAGCATTTGCAAGCTATTGATAAAAATATTTTAATTTCTCAAGTTTCTGAAAATATTTATTCAAATAAAAACGAAGTTTTCCTTTCCCCAAAATATATTAGGCAAGTTTTTTCAGATTATCCAAAAATAATTGAAAATACTTTAAATTTGTTAAAGTCCTGCAGTCTTAATTTTGATAAAAACAATAAGAATAAACTGTTTTTTACAGATTCTAAAGTTTCGGATATAAATTTATTGAGGCGTTATGCTTTTAAAGGTTTTGCAAAGCGTTATTCCATTCATAATAAAAAAGCCTTAGAACGCATAAATCAAGAGTTAGATATAATTATTAAAATGGATTTTGTCTCCTATTTTTTAATTGCTCATGATATTATTTTATTTGCAAAACACAAGTCTTATTTTTATGTGGGGCGTGGAAGCGGAGCTAATAGTATTGTTGCTTACTGCTTGGGTATTACTGATGTCGACCCTATAGAATTAAATTTATATTTCGAAAGATTTTTAAACCCAAAACGTAGCTCACCCCCTGATTTTGATATTGATTTTTCGTGGCAAGATAGAGATAAGGTAATTGCTTATATTTTTAAAAAATATGGCGAAGAGCATACAGCACTCTTAGGTGCTATGAGTACTTTTAAGTCGAGGTCGATTTTACGAGATTTAGGAAAAGTTTATGGTTTACCAAAAACGGAACTGGATATTTTAGCAAAAAACCCTGACTTGGTACAGAATAAAGACAATATTCACAAAACAATTGTTTTATTGGCGAGTAAGTTGGCAAATTTTCCAAATTTAAGAACTATTCATGCCGGCGGAGTTTTGATTAGCGAAGAGCCTATTTATAATTATTCTGCTTTGGACTTGCCCCCAAAAGGTTTTTCAACCACTCAGTGGGATATGTATATTGCCGAAGATTTAGGTTTCGAAAAATTTGATATCCTTTCTCAACGCGGTTTAGGACATATTAAAGATTGTGTGAAAATTGTTTATAGAAATAAAAATATAGAAATAGATATTCGAGATGTGAAAAAATTTAAAAATGATTATAAAGTAAATGAGTTTCTTTCGACAGGAAATACTATAGGTTGCTTTTATATCGAAAGTCCTGCTATGCGTGGATTAATTTCAAAACTTGAATGTAGAGATTATTTAAGTTTGGTGGCAGCAAGTTCTATAATTCGTCCGGGCGTAGCAAAATCGGGCATGATGAAAGAATATATTGCAAGGTATAATAATCCAAACTCTTTTGAATATTTACACCCAATACTCGAAGAACAACTTAGCGAAACTTTTGGAGTGATGGTTTTCCAAGAAGATGTTTTAAAAGTTTGTCATCATTATTCGGGAATGAATTTGGCTGATGCCGATATTTTGAGGCGAGCAATGAGTGGGAAATTTCGTTCGCCTAAAGAGTTTGATAGAATAAAAAATAAGTTTTTTGAACTTTGCGAAAAATTAAATCGCCCACAAGATATTTCTGCCGAAATTTGGCGACAAATAGAGTCTTTCGCAGGATATTCTTTTTCAAAAGCACATTCTGCCTCTTATGCTGTAGAATCTTATCAAAGTTTGTACCTAAAAACTTATTTCCCACTTGAATTTATGTGTGCCGTCATAAATAATTTCGGCGGATTTTATTCTACTTGGGTATATTTTAGCGAAGCAAAACGCTTGGGAGCAAACATACATCTGCCTTGTGTAAATAATAGCGACTATCTTACAAATATTAAAGATAAAGATATTTATGTGGGTTTTGTACATATACAAAATTTAGAATATGCTTTTATTTCTGAAATATTGTTCGAAAGAAATTTATATGGAAAATTTAAAAATTTTGATGACTTTATGAATCGCTGTAATGTTTCTGATGAACAATTAAATATTTTAATCCGAATTGGTGCTTTGAGATTTTGCAATATTTCTAAACCGGAACTTATGTGGACTTCGCTAATGCGAAAAGTTGAAGTCGAAAAGAAATACTTAACAAAACAAACTAAGCTTTTTTATCTTGACGAACAAACTTATACCTTACCGAAATTATCATATTCTGTCATAGAAGATGCCTATGACGAAATTGACTTACTCGGTTTTCCTCTTAGTTTGAGCTTTTTTGATTTGTTAAAAACAAAATATCGTGCTGAAGTAAAATTCCGTAATATGAAAAATTTTGAAGCAAAAACAGTTAGAATGTTGGGAGTATTTGTTACATTAAAATATGTGAGACTGACTAGTGGCGAGCTAATGTACTTTATAACTTGGTTAGATGACGAAGGTAACTTTTTCGACTCCGTACATTTTCCCGACTCTATAAAAGAATATCCTTTCAAAGGCGAGGGAGTTTATTTACTTTTAGGACTTGTTGATATAGATTTTTCCTATCCGGTTTTGAGAGTAAAAAAAATGGCAAGAATGCCTTTTGTTACCGAAGCTGAAAAATAAATAAATCTAAGGTCTTGAAAATAAGTCAGTCTTTTCGTAAAATAAAGTTTACAGGTTTATGTCATTCATAAATTTTAAGGAAAAAATCTAAATTCTAAAAAAAATAATTTAAAAACCAGCAAAACCCCATTTAATAATTTATAAACAGCTTATATTGTTTGTTAATATTCATTTTAAATTTTTTTTGAAATAAAATTTAATAAAAATGAAAAACGTTTGCGTTATAAAAAATAAAAATATATATTTGTAAAATAATCCTTGCAAAATATTCTCTAAGGCAACAAAAGAAGGTTGTATAGGAGAGAGTTTTGTGATGTGAGGGGTATAAGTAAGTTGTACACAATGCGTGGAAGACAGCGTAAATGTTGAAAATTAAGGAAATGATATCATCTTTGACATTAATATGTGGAAAGAGTTAGAAATATTAAGACAGGAATATCTCGAATTGGGATTAGCTGATGCTATTGATTATGAAAAGTTTTCAATGATATCTATTATATACAACTCAACTAAGATAGAAGGATGTTCATTAACTGAAAATGACACAAAATTATTATTGGAAAATGATATAACAGCTAAAGGCAAGCCGTTAACCGACCATTTAATGGTTAAAGACCATTTTTTTGCATTTGTGTTTTTAAAAGAGTTTGCAAAAAAGAAACAAAAAATAAGCATTGATTTTATTCAACAAGTTGCAGGCTTAGTAATGAAGAATACCGGCGGCGTTGTAAATACAATGTTTGGCACTTTTAATACATCTTTAGGTGATTTGCGAAAAGCTCAAGTTTATGTTGAAAGAAAATATTTTCCAGATTTTTCTAAAGTTGAGAATTTGTTATCTAGCTTAATAGACAATATAAATAACCGAATAGATATTGTTTCAGGTAATGAAGTATTAAAATTATCAGCCGATATTCATTATAATTTAGTTAATATTCATCCATTTGGTGATGGAAACGGACGCACCGCAAGATTAATGATGAATTATATACAGATGTATCATCAAGAACCTTTGATAAAGATATTTACAGAAGATAGAGCGGAATATATTGATGCTTTAAATAATACTGAAAAGTTAGAGGATATATCAATATTTAGAGATTTTATATGTCAACAACAAATAAAATTCTATAAAGCTGAGATCGAAAAATTTAAGCGAAAAGATAAAGGATTCTACTTGCTGTTTTAAAAGAACAACACCACTTATGCATAATGTGGAAGCGACTTGCAAGGGATAAGTTAGTAGCTCGCTTGCAAAACTAATATCAACTGATAAGACAACATTTCACGAAGCCCCACATTTATATAGCCGAAAACCGTCAGACTATCTATCTAAGTCTCGAAGTAGTAGCGAAGCTAAACCCTCAGTTTTATTAACATGTCGATAATTAATAGCTTATTTGTTTTTTATTTGAGTAATTGATTGATAATTAACATTTTGACTTAATGATTTTTCAGGCCAAAATTATATTGTCTAAGTGGAAATTTTTGAAAGGGGAAAAATAAGTTATCGACAATTTATGTGCAAAATTTTGAATCGATAGAATTAAACCGAAAATTTGTTTATTTTTGGATTTAATAAATAGAAAAATACGATGAATCTTTTAAAAGAGTTACAAGAAGAAAAGTCTTCAGGATTAAGGGGCGGTTTGTATCACAAAACACAGATTAAACTTGCATATAATTCAAATCGAATCGAAGGCAGTAAATTATCCGAAGAACAAACACGATACATTTATGAAACAAATACAATCTTTGTTGAGAACGGAGATACGACAGCTAATGTTGATGATATTATAGAAACCCTTAATCACTTCTCTTGTTTTGACTATATGCTTAATATCGCAAATGAAATATTATCCAAGGAAATAATAAAAAAACTCCATTACTTACTAAAAATCAATACTTCTAATACTAAAAAAACATGGTTTAAACTTGGCGACTATAAGTCGAAACCTAATATTATTGGAGGAATTGAAACTTCTTTGCCGAAAGATGTTTCTTACGATATGAAAAAACTTCTGGATTCGTATCATAAAACAAACAATATTACAGTCGAAGATATCATTGACTTTCATTTTCAATTTGAAAAAATACACCCATTTCAAGATGGGAATGGACGTGTCGGAAGATTAATTATTTTTAAAGAATGTTTAGCTCACAATATTATCCCTTTTATAATTGAAGATGTGCATAAGTTTTTCTATTACAGAGGTTTGTCGGAATATCCAACAATAAAAGGATTTCTAATAGACTCTTGCCTTTCGGCACAAGATAATTACACGCAAATGATAAATTATTTCTTTCCTGATTTCAACAAATTATGAAATTTATAAGTTGCCATCAACATGATTCGAAAAAAAACAAACATTTTACACTAAATTTTTTCATAATTATCTGTATTAACTATTAGTATTTTCATAAAATTAAATTTTAAGCAAAAAGTTTAAATCTTCCCAAAAAAAACACCAATACCCCATTTAATAATCTGTAAACGGCTTATATTGTTTGTTAATATTCATTTTTATTTAGATTAAAAATAAATTTAAAAAAATGAAAAACACTTGCATTATAAAAAATAAATGTATATCTTTGAAAAATGATCCTCACAAAACCTTCGCCAAGTTAAGAAAAGTGTGTTGTAGGGGCGGGAGTTAGCAGAAATGTCGGGTTAAATTGTGGGGAATAAGTGAGTTGTGTGCCAATGTCAGAGCAAAATGAAAATCTTGTAATCAATCAAATTTTACTATTTTTGCAATATGAAAATAAGTAAAAAAAATATTGGCGAATTAAAGAAACTCTGTGAAGAATATGGAGTAAGTACTCTTTCTGTTTTTGGTTCTGTAACAAGAGAAGACTTTAATGATGAATCTGATATAGATTTTGTTGTTGATTTTGAAGAAAACGACCCTTTCAAGTACACCGATTTATATTTTCAATTCAAAGATAAACTTGAAAAACTCTTTAATCGCCAAATTGACCTTATTGAAAATAGAGCAATACGCAATAGTTATTTTAAAAAGGAACTTGACGAAACTAAAATTTTAATTTATGGACAATAGAATTGAGGCTTGGTTTGAGGATATTTTAAGATCAATTGATGAAATTTATGATTTTCTTCCAGACAAAAAAGATTTCTTTGTTTATCAAAAAGATTTGAAAACAAAAAGAGCTGTAGAACGTAACATAGAAATAATTGGAGAAGCAATAAATCGAATAACGAAACATAAAGATTCTAACATAAAAATAAGAAATGCTCAAAAAATAATTGGAACAAGAAACCGAGTTGCACACGAATATGATGCCATTTCGGACGAAGTAATTTGGACAATTATCATCAAAGAATTGCCGCTACTTAAAGAGGAAGTAAACAAATTGAAAAGAAAGTACTAATCACAATAAACGATTTTGCAAGAGAGTAGCTTATCGGCTCCGTACAAAGACTTTTACTAAATTTGAAGTCTTGTCTTTGCTTGGAAATTTTGGGTTGAAATCTGCTCCCTCGCAAAGCCATCAACCGTCAAACTGTCTAAAAAATCTCAATTTTACTAACTATCTGATTATTAACAACTTATTCGTTTGTTATTCGCATAATTGGTAGATTATTAGCATTTTGGTGTAACGGTTTTTTAGGCAAAAAACCTAAATCTCCCCAAAAAAACACCAATACCCCATTTAATAAGCTGTAAACGGCTCATATTGTTTGTTAATATTCATTTTTATTTAGATTAGAAATAAATTACTAAAAAAATGAAAAAATTCTTACAGTATATATATCTATGAAAAATAATCTTTATAAAAACTTTGCTGAGGCAACAAACGTATGTTGCATAAGTGAAAGTTACCCGAAGTTACATTTGGCACCTATGGTATTGCCTGGAATTGTGCGTGGATAAATCGTTGTAATAACTATCTAGCAAAGCATGGTAAGCCCGAAGGACTACAAGTTTCGACTTACATACTCACCTTGTTATTTCTAGGTTGGATTACTCTTGGAATTATGCACATTGTAAATTTCTGTAAACTACTATATTTGCAAAATGCCGTAAATAGCACATATAATGAGTTAAACAACTTGTAACACTTAACCGCTATCAACAAGCATTAATCCAATTTGGTTGCTTGTTGATGGTGGTTTGGGTAACAAAATTACATTTGGTTAAAAAACAAATTATAATTGGAACATAAAGCTAAAAATTATCTTTTTTGCTTGAGTCTTCTTTTGCCCTAAAATTGATTTACTTGTTTGACATATTTTTTATCATTTTTTGTAAAACTATTTTAGGACAAGGTATGTATGACAATTTTATTAAATGATTTTCTGACAATAGTCTTAAAATTGTTGACATAAATAAGTTTTACAGTGGTCAATATTGAGCAAATTCACGAAAGAAAAACTTGTACCCTTTTTGATTAGTAAACATCTTTATTTTCGAGAAAGTCTTTGTGAAAATTTACTAAAAAAAGTTTTTCTGAAGCACGTGTAATTCCTGTATAAAGCCAGCGTTTAAAGGCATAAGCTCCTTCATCATCAATTTCGGAAGTGTTGATATAGCCATGGTCTAAAAATACAGCTTCCCATTGTCCGCCTTGAGCTTTGTGGCAAGTAATAGCGTATGCAAATTTTATTTGAAGTGCATTAAAAAAAGGGTCTTCTAAAATTTTCTCGTGGCGTTTTTTACTGTCGCTAATTTCAGAATAGTCTTCTTGCAATTGCGAATAAAGGTCTTTGTAATAATTTTCGGGCATAGCAGGTTTTTCGGAATTTAGGCTGTCTAAAATTGCTTTAGCTTCTATTTCTAGTTCGGGGTAATCAACAAATTGTAAGATTAAATCAACGTATCTATGTCCATATATTTCTTGTTTTTTACCAATACGTTTAACTTCCAAAATGTCGCCATTAGCAATAAAATCAATAATTTCATTTTCGGGCAGCCAAGCATAATTATTTTTCACAACCATAATTTGGTCGCCGTAAGAAATCTCTTCTTCTTTCCACAAAATTCGACTTCTTATTCCTAAATTATATTGCAAAGCAGTTTTGTTGGAACGACAAATTACCTTTGTTTGAGTTTCTCCATATTTTGAATATGACGATTCTAACTCTTCTAAAAGCTCTGAGCCGGTAATATATTTAATATCATTAAATTTTGTGTTTAGTTGTGGTAATAGAGTTGTTGGGTTTTCTAAATTTAAGCGAAGTTTTGTGGCATTTTCTAATATCCCCGAATCTTGAGTTTGACGAACAACCTTGTCTAAGTTTGTTTTATATACTTTAAAACCATAGGATTTTAAAAATTCTTCATCTAAAGCTGGGCTTAAATTTGTTCCTATTGGTGGTAATTGTGCATTGTCGCCGACTAAAATTAATCTGCAATTATTATCGTTATAAACGTATGAAAACAAGTCTTCTAGCACTCTGCCACTTCCAAAAATAGACTCCGAAAAGTCTTCATTATTAATCATGGAAGCTTCATCAACAACAAAAATTGTGTTTTTAAAGTTATTAAAATTCAGATTAAATTTGTTTTCATTAGCTTTTGTCGATTTTTTCCTGTAAATACATTTATGAATAGTATAAGCAAGTTTGTTTGAGTAATTTGCCAGAACTTTTGCTGCCCTGCCCGTTGGAGCCATAAGTACTGTTTTTATTTTGTATTCAAAAAGAGTATTGATGAGAGCTGATATCAATGTAGTTTTTCCTGTACCTGCAAAGCCTGTTAATAAAAATATGCTAAGTCTTTCAGGATCGTTCATAAATGAAATAAGCTTATCTATCGCAATAGTCTGATTATTAGTTAATTTATGAGCTATCTTCTCGGCAACAATAGTATAAAATTTTTTTTCTATCATTTAATCAAATAAAGATTAGTTTCTATTTTTTATTTAAAAAAAATAATTTATTTTTGCAAAACTAAAATTTAAATTTATAAAAATGAATAAAACAGTTAGTCTAATTATTAAACTTGTCTTGTTAGGAATAGCCGGTGTTTTAGGTTATTTTATTGTTGCGGGTATTAAAAAGCCTATTGATTTTGAAGCTGAAAAAGACAAACGTTTCGAAAAAACTATTGCAAGACTGAAGGATATTAGGACAGCACAAGTTGCTTATAAAGAGTGGTATGGTACTTATACACCTTCATTTGATACATTAATAAATTTTATTAAACATGGAAATATTAAGGTAATATTCTCGGTTGGTAACGTTCCAGACTCATTAACTGAATCCGAGGCTCTAAAAAAAGGAATAATTACTAGGGATACAATTTTAGTTCCTGTATTAGATTCGTTGTTTAAAAATATTAAATATAATATTGACTCTTTGCCATATATTCCTTGTGGAAATAGGGCTAAATTTGGTATGGACACCGCTTCTGTCTTAACCGGTTCTGGCGTTGAGGTTAAAGTGTTCGAAGCCAGAGTTTCATACTGGAATATTCTTGACGGTTTAAACAAACAATTAATTATTAATTTTAATTCTGCCAAAAGAACTAGGTCTAGTGTTGATGTATATGTTAATCATAATCGAGTATTGAGTAGTGCTAGTTTGCAAAATGGTAAAGGACCAAAAAACTTAAAATTTGAAGCAAATAAAGGAGACACAATTTTTGTTAGTTATATTGCTGGCGCTTGGTCTCACGAAAATTATATTAACATAATTGACCCAAATAACAAGTTTATTTTGAAAGAACATAGCCCTAATCCATTAAATATTTGGAACTCAAAGTCTCTTGAAAATAGTGGCGAATATACTATTCAACTTTTTGACAAATTTGGTGATGGCTGGTACGGTGCTATGAGTGTGGGTAGCTTAATTGAGGTAAACAATAATGCAGGCAACTGGGAATAATTCATGGTTACTGCAAATATCCTTGATAAAGAATTAAATAATTTTAATAATTCCCAATTAGATTTGTCCATACTTTTTTTAAAGAATGGGCTTTCTTATTATATATACTCTATTGAACTTCAAAAGTTTCTAGTTCTAAAATCTTTTGAGTTTTCTGATAGCAAGAACTATCTCGAAGAAGTGTATGAGTGTTTAAGTTTTATGTTTGAAAACGACAACTATTATTCAAATGTAAAATTTATTGTAGCAGATCCAAAACAAATTATTATCCCCGAACCAATATTTGATAAAAATAATCTCGACAAATATTGGAATTTAAATTTTGATTACTCTTGCGAAAATTTATTATATTCATATTATTTAAGTAAATCTAAATCTTATTTAGTATTTGCAATAAATAAGAATTTGGATAAATTCATTACGACATATCAAGGAAAAAAAACGATTATACCATCTTCAGCCTCTTTTATTGATTTTAATATTAAACGGAACCGTTTAGCCGAAAATCCTGAAATCAATAGATTATATGTACAAGTTTATGATAATTATTCTGAGTTTTTATTAATACATAACCATAATTTGTTATTGTATAACACTGTAGTTTATAAAACTCAAAATGATTTGTTATACCATATTATTAATGTGTTTGAGCAATTAAAAATTTCGCAGTTTGAGACAGAAGTGATTTTGTCGGGATTTATTGAAACTGATAGTTTAGTAGCGATAAACCTTAAAAAATTTATTACTACAGTTTATTTTGAGTCGCAGAATTTAGAGTATAAATATTTTTATAAATTTCAAGATTTGTCTCCACATTATTATTTTTACTTTTTAAATTATGCGTAATGAGAATCATAGGTGGAAAATTTCGAGGTAAACTTATTAGCCCGCCTGCTAATTTTGAAGCTAGACCAACTACCGATTTTGCAAAAGAGGCTCTTTTTAATATTCTAAATAATATTTATAATTTTGAAAATTTAGAAATACTTGATTTATTTAGTGGTACAGGTGGTATATCTTATGAATTTTTTAGTCGAGGTGCTAGCAAGATAACAGCTGTTGAAGCTAATCCTAATCATGCAAACTTTATAACTAAACAATTCGGAATTTTAAATGCCGATCAAGCAAACATAATTAAAATTGATGCGTTTAAGTTTTTGTCTAAATGTAAAAGAAAATTTGACATTATTTTTGCTGACCCTCCATACGAAATCTCTAATATCTGTGAAATTCATCGTTTGGTTTTTGAAAACTCTTTATTAAATGAAGATTCTCTTTTGATAATTGAACATTCGGGTGAAAATAATTTTAATAGTTTCGCTAATTTTAAAGAAGAAAGAAAATATGGAAGCGTACACTTTAGCTTTTTTGAATCTTAATTAAAATGCATTTATAATTAATTCTTTAATAAATAAAAAGGCAATAAAACACGATATGGCAAGTTTTAGTGCTATTCCAAACATTAATCCTAGAAAAGATCCTAATGCTGCTTTTAAAGAAATTGCAAATTTTTTGCTATGTTTTTCTTTGTTGAGATAGTATCTGAAAAGCAATTCTCCTAAAAAAGCACCGACTAGGGGACCTATAAAAATTCCTATTGGAGAAAAAAATATTCCAATTATTAGACCTATTCCGCTTCCACGAATACCCCATTTTGAACCGCCTGCTTTTTTTGTCCCCCAAACGGGAATAAAGTAATCTAATATTGTAATTACAATCACTGCAATTGCTAAACTAATTAAAATAAATAAAGAAAAATTTGCATATTTAGTTAAATGTAAAAAAACTAAACCAATAAAACTTAAAGGAGGACCTGGAATTACAGGCAGAATACAGCCAACGATACCAGCTATTATTAATATAAACCCAATAATACAAAAAAAGATGTCCATTATTTTATGTTTTCATTAAGGTTTTGTTTGACAATTTTATCTATTGAAGTTTTTTCCATTTCTATACTCATTTTTGTTTTAAAAATATTGTTGCGATGCTTTGTTCTCGAACATATTATATTAATATCTTGTAAAACAGTTTTTCGTGCAGTAGTTATTTTATTTTCAAACTCTGGGTCTTCTAAAAATGTTTTATGACCAAATTTATTTATTATATAATTATCAACTTCAACCGCTAATTCTTGTTTGGCTATGAATAAGGCTTTTTCTTCTGATAGTGCTTGGGTGCTACTTTGAGCTTCTGAGCTTGAACGAAAATAATTATCATCGCTATAATAATTACGACATAAAGTCTTATCAATTATATTGCATGATGAAGCCAATGATAAAATAATTAATAATTTGAAAATATTTTTAATTTTCATATTCGCGAATTTTAAAATCGAAAGTTATAATAAATTTTATGAAAATGAATAATATTTTAATATTTTACAATTTTTGTACCTAAAAATGAGATGAAAAATAAAAAGAGATTATGAAAAACTTAAAGTTGCTTTATATTTTCGGTTTTTATCCAACCTTCTTTGCCGTCATTTAATTTAATATCGCTCCAGTCTTGAAGTTGGTCTTTAACTTCTACTTTCATACCTTCGCTTATTTCAAATAAATTTGTACCTTCTTCTGAAGGCGAAGATTTTATAACTGACGATTCAAAAACTATTGCATATTTATTATTAGTAATTCTATTTGCTTGAATTTTTGAAAATATTCCTGAAACAATACTAATTATTAATAATATTGCTCCGAGATAAAATCCATATTTTCGCCTATTTAAAAATTTGGAAAATAAATAAATAGCAGTTGAAGATAAAAATAGAATAAATGATGTTAGTGAAATTATTAGCCAAGTGTCGGTGTTGGTAATTGACAATATTGAGTTAAACCATTTAGTATAAAAAGGCTCAGGCGTCGGCTCTGTTTTTGTTTTAACTGATTTTTGAGCAATTTTAAGATTATGGCTTATGTCATTGTCGTTGGGAGCCAAAATGTTAGCCTTTTCGTAATAATAAATTGAGTTTGCAATACTCCCTAAATTATAATGACAATTTGCAATATTTGAATAAATCTCTGCCGAAGAATATCCAAGTTTTGTGATAGAGTCGTAAAAATATAGAGCTTGTTCATAATTTTTATTTATGTAATTGCTGGTTGCAGAGTCTTGAATAGGTGCAATATTCGAAGCGAAAAAATTTAAGTGCAATATTATAGTAATAATTATAAATAATGTAGCCTTTTTCATATTACCTAATTTTTTGTTCTAATTTTTCAATAATTTCAATAGCCTCACTATAAATAGTTTCAAAACTTGTTTCTTCTGATGATGGGGCAAAATGTGCATATTCACATTTCTCTATTAATGCGGTAAATTTATTACTAATTTCTTCTGTAATGTTCAGTGCATTTAAAACAGTAGTTACTTTATCCTTGTTGAGTTCGGAAATAGGTATTCCAAATCTATCACTTGCGTACCCCCATAGGGCAGAAATAATTTCTTTTAAAAATTCAGTTTTTTTGTTTTGTTGCATGAATTTACGAGCTTTTTTGAGTCGTTTTTTAGATGTTTTACCAGCAAATTTTACTTTTTTTGCAGCGACATTGGCATTTTCTTTAATTTTTTTACGTAGAAAAAATGAAATTAATGTAAATAATGCTAGCGGAAGCAAGTATAAAAACCAAATATAATTAGAGTTTATATACGGTAAATAGTCTTTCTTTAAATTTAGTTTACCTCTTTTAATAAATCTAATGTCTTCGTCTCCAATATATTCAACATTTTTTTGAGAATAATTATAATTATTATCGCCAAAACTTGTGTCGTTTTTATCTTTACGAACAGCAAGAGTTATTTCGTTTGTTGTTAAAGTTTTGTATTGTTGTGAATTTATATCAAAATAAACAAAACTTAATTTTCCTAGTTTATATTTTCCTGGATAACGCGGTATAATTGTATATTCCCATGTTTTACTACCATTCATTCCTGTGTTGCTGGCTTTTATATTTTGACTTACAATTGGTTCGTACACTTCAAACTCTTTGGGCCAGATTATTTGTGGGGTTTCGAGCATTGTAAAATTTCCTGTACCACTTACAGTGTATTTAAAGCTAACTGCATCGTTTACGTTAACGGTGTCATCATTTTGAGAAAAGCTTAAATTAAAATTTCCAATAGCTCCATTAAAGTTTTCGGGAGCAGACGGAAGGCTTTTTATATTTATATTTATCTCGCTAGATTTTATTTTTTTGCTTACATTTTGATAATTTGAGAAAAATGGAGAAAAAAAGCTATTACCTCCTGAAACATACTGCCTTACTTCGCAATCGGCTTTACAAGCTTCAATAACAACCTTTCCTGTAACCCTTGGATAGAGCAAATATTTTTTTAACAAAGCTACATTATATGTACTGCCATTATAGTTCTCTTTAACAAAATTTAATCTTGTGGCTGATTCTAATTCTTCTACATAAAAGGCATCAAAAGACGGAAATTGCAAATCGCTTAAACCGCTTAAGTCAACTCTTGTATATAATTTTATAGTAAGTGTTAAGGCTTCGCCTTTATATAAATTTGTTTTGTCTGGAATGGCTCGTATAAATAAATCTTCGTTAGTAACTTCTTTTGTCTGTTGAACTTGAGGTTGAGGCTGGTTAAAAAAATCATCGAAAGGATCGTAATTTTGTTGACGACGTGTTTGTGTTGCTTGCACAGGATCTTTTACTATTTCAATATTTAATGAATTTGAAGTATATTGCTGACCGCTAATATTTATACTTGCAGGAGAAATGGTGTAAGTACCAATATTCATAGCCTGAAAAGTGTATGTATAGCTATAACTTACACTTGTAGAAACCTGACCATTGTATATTTGAGTATTACTGCTACTAGAAGTGTATGGACCATTTATTAATTTTAAACCTTGGAAATTTCCTAATTTAATATTTGAGGCTTGCGAATTTACGGTATATTTAATTTGAAAGCTTTGATTTACACCAACTTTAGAAGGACCTGTTGCTATAAAACTAATTTCCTGAGACAACAAACTTATTGAAATTAATGTCGTTAGAATATATAGTAATAAACTTTTCATATCGCCAATCATAGTTTAACACAAAATTATAAAATTATTGCATAATTACAATTTGTTTTCTTTCAACTTTGTTTTGAACGCAAAATACAAAATCTTGTTATTTTTTATTCTTAAAAAATAGTTAATAATTTAATTTATTAATATTATTGTAATTATCAAAATTTGTTTTATTTTTATAAACTTATTGAATGTATATTGAATTTATGTTTTTTATTGATAATTTGTCGAGATAATTTTAATTATTAGTATGATGAAAAAGAATATTTTTATTTTTGTTTTTTGTAATTTGGTTTTATTTTCTTTTGCTCAAAATGGTAATATTGATAATACTGTTTTGAATATTTTGAGAGATAATTATTCTAAAAGAGCAACAAGTGATGTTGCCATTAGGAACGCCTTAACTAATAACGATATTAGAAATTTGGCTTTAAACAGAGATGTAGTTGGTAAAGAAACTCACAATTTTAAGTATAAGGTTAAAGTTAGTGGAATTACCGATCAAAAAAGTTCGGGGCGTTGTTGGATGTTCACAGGTTTAAATGCTCTTAGACCTCAAATTATTAAAGAAAAAAATCTTTCAAATTTTGAGTTTTCAACAAACTTTTTATATTTTTATGATATGTTGGAAAAATCAAATTTATTCCTAGAAGGGATAATAAAATTTTCTGATAAGCCAATGGACGATAGAAATGTTGACTGGTTTTTTAAAAATCCTATTGGAGACGGTGGGGTGTGGAACTCATTTGCTAATTTAGTCGAAAAGTATGGTCTCGTACCTAAAACTGTCATGCCCGAAACATATCATTCCGAAAATACTTCGTGGCTTAATGTAATACTTAGCTCAAAACTTAGAGAGTATGGTTTAGCTTTACGTGAAATGACAGGAAAAGGAATTTCAGGAAAAAAATTACAATCCGAAAAAATGAACATGATTGCCGAAATTTACAGATTATTAGTCCTTTTTTTAGGCGAACCACCAACAGAGTTTCAATATAGTTTTGTTGATAAAGAAAATAATATCGGCGAAATTAAAAATTATACCCCACAAAGCTTTTTCTCAGAAATGTTCCCAAATTACAAGACTGATGACTATGTGATGTTTATGAACGACCCAACACGTGAATATTATAAAGTCTATGAAATTGAGTATGATAGAAATGTTCTCGAAGGTAAAAATTGGAAATATTTGAACCTGCCCTCCGACGAGATTAAACCATTTGCTTTAAAAAGTATTAAAGGAAACGAAGCTTT
>CAYRQZ010000004.1:19325-25169 GCA_964426585.1 uncultured Bacteroidales bacterium
TAACTTTTACAGATAAATGGTTTGATGAATATATGTTTAGATTTGTGATTAATAAAAAATTTGTCGATGAAAAAACTTTAAAACTATTTGAACAAAAATCTATCATTTTGCCATCTTGGGATCCCATGTTTTTAAATGAATTTTAAAATTATTAAAATATGTATGGTATAGTAGGAATTCTTTCTTTTAATTTACAAGTATCAGAATTTATTACTAATCTAAAAAATAGTATTACTGCTTTAAAAAGGTCTAATTCTGAGAATATTAATATTTTGACCCAAAAACAAATCGGCTTAGCTAATATAGTTAATGAAAAATTTATTGATAAAACTCCATTTAGTAATATTATTTTTAGTGATGATAAAAAATTTGCTTTAATCTTTGAAGGAAGAATTTTTAATTCAGAAAAATTAAAAGAAAAAATTAAACTTAATAATACTAAAAAATTAATTACTGATAGCGAATTAATACTATACCTATTAATAGAATATGGCGAATCAATTATTGGCGAACTTAATGGTAATTTTGTTTTTGGGTTTTATAATTTTGAAAAAGATGAATTATTGCTTGCCCGCGACCATCTTGGGATAAACACTTTACTTTATTATCACGATGAGAATAAATTTATTTTTGCTTCTGAGCTTAAAGCTTTACTTGAGTTTAAAATTCCAAAAATAATTAACTCTTCAGCTTTATTTTCCTACTTTCAACTGAATTACGTCCTTCCGAACATTAGCATAATTCAAAATGTAAATAAATTAGAACCTGGTAAATATTTAAAACTGTATAATAATAAAATAGAACTCAAATCTTTTTATAAATTATCAAATTCCTATGATGCAGAGCATTACGATAATTATGAGCTGGCAAAACAAAAATTGCGGACAAAACTTGAAAATTCTATTGAAGAGAAAATATCTAAATATTCCGATTGCGCTTGTTTTTTATCTGGTGGCATTGATTCAACAATAGTTACTGCAATAGCTTCAAAACAAATAAAAAATCTTAAAACTTTTTCTATCGGTTTTGAAAATCAAGAATATTTTGACGAAACACAGTTTGCTCAAATTGTTGCAAAAAAATATAAAACAAAACACACTACTTTTAAAATTCCAAATAAAGATTTGGTAGAAAGTATTAGTTCGGCTATCGACAAATTTGATGAACCTTATGCTGATAGCTCTGCTTTAGCTTTAAATGTTTTGAGCCTTTCTACTAGCCAATTTTGTTCTATGGTCTTAAGTGGTGATGGAGCCGATGAATTATTTGGCGGTTATAACAAACATGCTGCTCATTTTAATGCTAGCTATGCTGGAACAAAAGAAAAAATTGCAACTGCTTTAAATCCTTTGTGGAAAATTGTGCCAAAGTCGCGAAATTCAAAAATGTCAAACTTTGCACGACAACTTGATAGATTTGCAACTGGATTTAAACTTAACCCAGAAGAAAGATACTGGTTCTGGGCAACTATTGGAACCGCCGAGTATGCAAAATCCTTGTTGAAAATTGATATCGACTATTCTCAGTTTTCTAACGAAAAATATAAATACGTCAATAAAGATAGTAAGTTGCAAGATCTGAATAATGTGTTTTATACTGATATGAACTTGGTTATACAAGGAGATATGTTATTAAAAACAGGAACAATGTCCCGAGGTAATAGAATTGAAATTCAATCACCTTTCTTGGATAAAAATATTGTTGATTATGTTTTTACATTACCTCCACATTATAAAATAACATCTTCAGTTCGAAAAAGAATACTTAAAGATTCTTGCAATGACTTAATCCCAGCCGAAATAATCAATCGCTCAAAACATGGATTTGAAGTTCCTTTACTTTCTTGGTTTAGAAAAGATTTAAAACACCTAATAAATAGTGAGCTTTTATCAGAGGAGTTTATTAATAGTCAAGAAATTTTAAATTTTACTGAGGTGCAAAAACTAAAACAAAAAATTAATTCTTCAAATCCTGAAGATAGTGCTGCAAAAATGTGGGCCTTGATTGTTTTTCAGTCTTGGTGGAAAAAATATATGTAAGTATTATGCCAAAAGTTTTAAGAATAATAAATAGATTTAATTTGGGGGGTCCCACATATAATGTGGCTTATTTAAGCAAATATATGTCCCCACAATTTGACACTCTGCTCGTTGGCGGAATGAATTGCGAACATGAGGCATGCTCAGATTATATAATTAAAAAGCTCGGTGTTCATGCTATTACAATACCTGAAATGACACGTGAAATAGGGTATAATGACCTTATTGCATATCAAAAAATTAAAGATATCATCAGAAGATATAAACCCGACATAGTTCACACTCATGCCTCTAAAGCTGGTTATATAGGGCGGCATGCCGCCGAAAAATTAAAAGTGCCTATAATTGTGCATACTTTTCATGGACATATTTTTCATTCATATTTTAATAAATACACTACTAAAATATTTAAAAAAATCGAAAGAAATCTTTCTAGTAAAAGTGACGCAATAATTGCTATAAGCCAATTGCAGAAAGACGAACTTTGTAATATACACAAAATAGCTCCAGAAGAAAAATTTAGAGTGATACCCTTAGGTTTTGATTTAAATAGATTTCAAGAAAATATTGAGCAAAAAAGAAAATTATTTAGGCAAAGTTATGGTATTAATGATGACGAAATTGTAATCTCTACAATAGGCAGGTTAGTGGCGGTGAAAAATCACCCTTTATTCATTAAAGCCTTTGCTAATGTTAAAAAAAGAACTAATAAAAAAGTTAAAGCTATGATTGTTGGCGATGGATATTTACGCAACGGCTTGGTTGAGTTAGCATGGTCCTTAGGTTTAGAAGTATCTTTGCCCGAAAAAAAATGTGATAAAGCTGATATTGTTTTTACTTCATGGATTGAAGACGCAGATATTGTTTACGCTGGATCCGAAATTGCAGCACTGAGCTCTTTTAATGAAGGAACTCCTGTTTCCTTAATCGAAGCTCAAGCTGCTAACATTCCAATAATTTCAACCGAAGTTGGTGGTGTCGCTGATGTTGTTATTAATGGAAAAACTGGTTTACTTTGCAAGAATGATGATATAAATGATTATTCCGAAAAACTATTAGCCCTCGTAGAAAATGATGACTTGAGAATTGGGTTATCTAAAAATGGTTGGGAATTTGTTAAAGAAAAATACCATTATTCAAGACTTGTTAATGATATGAAATTGCTTTATGAAGAACTATTAGCTAAGGTTTAATTAGCAAAACTTTTAGAAAAAAAAGTTGCGAATTATTTACTTGCATTTGACATTACATAAAATTAACTAAATTTGCATATTATTTTTTTAACATGAATACCAATGTTTACTTTGTTTTCTAAAGAAATTAAAGAATTTTTTAGCTCAATAACAGGTTATCTTGTTATTGTGATATTTTTAATAACTAATAGTTTGTTTTTATGGATATTTAAAAGCAACTTTAATATTTTTGACCTTGGATTTGCTAATATTGATACTTTATTTATTATTTCCCCTTGGGTATTTTTATTTTTAGTTCCAGCAATTACTATGAATATGTTTGCAGGAGAATTTAAATCTGGCACAATGGAATCTCTTTTGACGCGTCCACTTAACGAGTTTCAAATTGTGTTTGCCAAATATATGGCAGCAGTAACATTAGTGCTTGTATCTTTAATTCCGACCTTATTTTATCTAATTTTTATAAGTTTTTTGTCCGAACCTTTTGGAAATGTAGATTATGGAGCAATATTTGGCTCATATATCGGACTTTTCTTTTTGGCAGCAATATATGCAGCCTTAGGAGTTTTTGCAAGTTCGTTAACTAAAAATGCAATAATTTCATTCTTGCTTAGTTTGTTGCTTTGCTATATATTCTTTTTAGGCTTTGAAAACCTTGCGTATTTAGGTTTTTCTGGTAAAATTTCTAATTTTATTGTTTCGTTAGGAATAAATGACCATTATCGTTCCATGAGCCGAGGAGTTTTAGATTCTCGTGATATAATATATTTTATTTCAATAATTACCGTGTTTATATTTCTTACAAAACTTAGACTTGAAAGTCGCAAATGGTAAAAACTATGAAAAATAATGATAAAATCATAAATAAATCTCGCTCAATTTTAAAAAGGCAAAACCTTTTTCAAGCTTTGTTAATTCTATTATTATTGTTAATCTTAAATATTATATTTCAACTAGCTTTTTTTAGGCTTGATTTAACCAAAGAAAAACGCTTTTCTGTTACTCCTGCCTCAAAAGAAATTTTATCAAATCTTGATGATAAGGTATTTATTGAAGTATTTCTCGAAGATGATGCTCTTCCAGCCGAATTGCTAAGATATAAAAAAACTGTAAAAGAATTTTTAGATAATTTAAAAGCATATTCAAATAATATTGAGATTGAATTTAAAAATCCATTTTTAGTTGACGATCCTGAACAAAATAAAGAGATTTTTAAACAATTATATTCTAAAGGACTTAGCCCAACTTATATCGGACAAGCTGAAGGTATGGCACGGAGCGAAAAAATGATTTTTGCTGGTGCTTTAATTAAATACGGCGATAAGGAATATCCATTAAATTTACTAAATAATAATGTTAGTTCAGGCAATTATTTTGTTGGATTACCCGAAAGCGAATTAGAGCATGATTTTATTAATGCAATTATGATGTTGACAAGCAAAAACCTTCAAAAAATTGCTTTTTTAGAAGGGCACAAAGAATTGTCCGAATATCAAACTTACGACATAATGTCTTCGTTGTCAAAGTATTATCATATCGACAGGGTCAATATGAATCAAGTGCTAAATGCTTTAGATGAATATGCTGTCGTTGTTATTGCTAAGCCTGCTGCATATTTTACCGAAAAAGATAAATTCATTATTGACCAATATATAATGCAAGGGGGAAAGATAATTTGGCTTGTTGAGTGGATGAAAATTGAGCTTGACTCTCTAAGCTCAAAACCTATGCAAATGGCAATGCTTAATGATATAAATCTTGACGACCAACTGTTCAATTATGGTGTTAGAATAAACCCTGACTTAATCCAAGATTTAACTTGTTTAAGTATTCCAGTCTTTGTAAACACAGTTGACGGAAAACCACAATTTGAACCTAAACGCTGGCCTTATTTTCCAGTAATCATTCCTGATACTTTGTTAAATCATCCTTTGTTAAGGAATTTAGAACCTATGCGAACACATTTTGTAAGTTCTATTGATACAGTTGGGGAAAATCCAAAGATAAAAAAAACAATTTTATTGAGAACTTCAAAATTATCTAAATCATTAGTGCATCCTGTTGAAGTTAATTTAGATTTAATGCGAACAGAGCCGGATATTAAAACCTTTAATAAACCAAATATTCCTATTGCTGTTTTATTAGAAGGTGAATTTAAATCAAATTTTGTTAATAGATTATCTGACGAGTTTGCAAATAATCCAAACTTTAAGTTTTTACCTGAAAGTAAAGATACAAAAATGATTGTTATTTCAGACGGCGATTTTATTAGAAACGAAGTTAAAACTATCGGTGGAAAGCAACAAGCTTTGCTTCTTGGCCAAGATAAATATTATCCAGAACTATTTACCCCTGGGAATACTCAGTTTTTTGTTAATTGTGTTAATTTTCTTTGTGCTGATAATGATCTTATTTCCCTAAGAATGCGCGAGGTGAAAATTAGAAAATTAAATGAAATTAAAGTAAAAGAAAATAGAGTAATTTGGATGTATATAAATACTGCAGTTCCTATTCTTCTTATTGTTTTAATTGGATTAGTCGTTATTATAATAAGAAAAGTTAAATACGGAAAATTAATAAATATTTCAAAAAAATGAAAAAAACAAATTTAA
>CAYRQZ010000004.1:25179-56369 GCA_964426585.1 uncultured Bacteroidales bacterium
TGTTATAATTGTTTTATCAGCTATCGCAGTAACGATTTATTTATCTCAAAATGCTAATAGTCAAACAACTCTTAGAGATTTTGCAGTTCAAGATACTGCTACTGTCGATAAAATTTTTATAGTTGATAAAAATAATAATTCTGTTTTACTAGAAAGAAAAGAGAATTATTGGGAATTAAATAAAACTTTTAAAGCTAGACGTGATTTTACTAATTTATTATTAGAAACAATTAAAAGAATAGAGGTGAGTTCTCCTGTACCTCAAGCAAAACTAGACAAAGTATTGAAAGATTTGTCGGTTAGTGGAGTTAAATGCGAAATTTATCAAAATGGCAAAATGGCAAAAACTTATTATATCGGTGGAGTTACCGAAGACAATACTGGTACCTACATGATACTCGAAGGTTCTGATAAACCTTTTGTTATTAGAATACCTGGATTTAATGGTTTCTTAAATGTAAGGTACAATGCCGATTTTAAAGAATGGCGAGAAAAAATTATTTTTAATTTTGCCGTACAAGAAATTGCAAAAGTTTTTGTTGAGTATCCTAATTCCCCTGACGAATCTTTTATAGCTGTTAGCGAAGGAAACAATAAGTTTAACCTTCTAAATATCGATGCGAGCAAGGTCTCTTTTCGTTTCGATACATTAAAAGTAAAACAATATATTTCGTCTTGTAAATTTGTAGGATTCGAAGCTTTTTTATTAGACTCTATACAAAAAACAAAATACGATAGCCTGAGCCAGAAACCTTTTGTAGCAAAATATACTATCGAAGATATTAAAGGCGATAAAAAAAGTTTTAAAACTTATCTAAGACAAAATATAAATAAACTCTTAGACGACGATGGAAATTTATATGAGTTTGACATAGATTATTTATATGGAATCCTTGATAGTAAAGAAGTTGTATTAGTTCAGTATTACATAATTGATCCTATCTCTGTTGGAAAATCACATTTTGTTTATTCTGAAAACTGAATAAATGAGATAAGGTCAACAAATAATGTTCATAAAATTTTATAAATAATTTTACAAATTAAATATTGTAATAATTAAAATTGTATATTTAACCTCAAATTTAAAATTGCATATATATGGATTTTGTAGTATCAAGTTATAGCCTTTTAGGACAATTACAATTAGTAAGTAAAGTCGTAGTTAGTAAAAATGCCCTTCCAATTTTAGATAATTTGTTGTTCAACATCCAAGACAATGTCTTAACTGTTACGGCAAGCGATTTAGAAACCACTATTCAATCAAGTTTAGAGTTGATTTCTAGCAACGGGAATGGTTCAATAGCTATTGAATCAAAAAAAATTATTGATATATTGAAAGAATTGCCTGACCAGCCTCTTACCTTTCAAGTAGAATTAGAAGAGCAAAAGCTTGAAATTATTTCGTCAAATGGTAAGTTCTCTATGGGCGGACAATTAGGTGAAGACTTCCCAGTAATCCCTTTTATTAGACCAGATAAAGAACGTAAATTCGAAATTTTACCAGATGTATTATTTAGCGGAATTGCTACTGCTGTCTTCGCTACTGGTGATGATGAGCTTAGACCAATCATGAATGGCATTTTTATCGAAATTAAAAATGAAGGAATAAATTTTGTAGCTACTGATGCTCATAAATTAGTTAAATATACCCGAAAAGAACTTAGCGCCACTGATGAAGAAGTAGCGTTTATTTTACCTAAAAAACCCGCAACAATTTTAAAAAGCATTTTACCAAAAGCATTTTCTAATATTGAATTAAAATTTGACGATAAAAATGCCTTATTCGTTTTTGATAATTTTAAACTTATTTGTAGATTAATTGAAGGAACTTATCCAAATTATTCAACTGTTATTCCTAAAGATAATCCTAATAAATTAATAGTTGATAGATTAGAACTTTTATCGTCTTTAAAAAGAGTTTCCATTTTTGCTAGCCAATCTAGTAGTTTAGTCGGAATAGAAGTTCAAGGAAATGTTTTGAACATTTCTGCCAAAGACGCTGACTTCTCTGTCGCTGGTAACGAAAATATTAATTGTCAATACTTTGGCGATGATATGAAAATAGGCTTCAAATCAAATTTCTTAATTGAAATCCTTAATAATATTTCTACTACCGAAGTAGTGTTCGAACTTTCTGACCCAACTCGTGCTGGTATAATTCTACCAAAAGATAAAGATAACGAAAACGAAGATGTTTTAATGTTATTAATGCCTATGATGTTGAATGATTAATTTTTAAACTCTTAAAATATCGGGGCAAAAATGCCCCTTTTTTATTATGGAACTTAAACTAAAAAAACCAGTTGTGTTTTTTGACCTAGAAACAACAGGAATTAACCCTGCTAATGACAGAATTGTTGAAATTTCTCTATTAAAAATTTGGCCAAACGGTAAAGAACTAATAAAAACTTATAGGGTCAATCCTGAAATGGAAATTTCTAGTAAAGCTACAGAAGTACACGGAATTACAAATGAAGACGTGAAGAATGCACCAAGCTTTAAAATGATTGCAAAAGAATTAATAGATTTATTGGAAGATTCTGATCTTGCAGGATATAACTCTAATAAATTCGACATTCCGATGTTAGCAGAAGAGTTTCTTAGAGTTGGTTCGAATTTCGACCTGAAAAAACGAAACTTTATTGATGTCATGGTTATTTTTATGAAAAAAGAACAGCGAACTCTCGAAGCTGCTTATAAATTTTATTGTAACAAAGAACTCGTGAATGCACATTCAGCCGAAGCCGACATTTTAGCAACTTACGAAGTCTTTAAATCACAACTCGATAGATATTCGGATATCGAAAATGATATGCAAAGCCTTGCCGAATTTTCGTCTCACAACGACAATGTCGATTTTGCTGGACGACTTGTTTATGATGAAAATAAAAATGTGATAATTAATTTTGGTAAATATAAAGGAAATCAAATTGAAACTGTATTCGAAAAAGACCCTGCGTATTACGACTGGATACAAAAAGGTGATTTCCCTCTTTACACAAAAAAAATGTTTAGCGAACTATATATCAATTTTAAACAAAAACAAAAAAATATATAAGATAAGAATTTCTAAAGTTGAGTAAATTTGTTTTGTACTTATTTGTGTTGAGATACTTGATAAGCATAGTAATTTCTTGTTTGTGCTTGCAAAGCTGGTCACAAAACCATGTTTTGCAAGATTGGCTGCGTGATACTCCTTATAATGATAATTCGAACTGTATTTACTCTATTGGTGTTAGCGACCCTCGAATGACCGACACTGACTTAGCCAAAGAAATAGCTATTAATAGAGCAATTACGTTTGCAATTTTGATTAATGAATCTAAAATTTTTTACGTCTCCGATTATTATGAAGAAAGAAGTGAAGAATATAGATGGTTTATTTTGCAGGAAAAAATTGAGGAATTAGGTAAAATGCAGAGTTTCGGGTATGTAGATGACGATAATTTTGAAGTTATTAAAACTGAAATTAATTCAAATGGCGAAACTTGTGTCTTGTTGAAATATTTCCCAAAACTTAATAATAAAACGCCTAACTTTTTTATTAATGTTGATTATTACAATCAAATTTTTGAAATTAGCAATACACGAGCTTTAGAAAAAATTAGAAGTGTTAGGATCGAAACAAGCTGGAAACCTAAAAACAAACCCGATAGCGTAAAATCTAGTTATCATTTTACTAATTGGAATAATAGTATTAGTAATGAAGTGATATTTGATGGAAAAACTATTGTAACGCCTAGTTATTATTTTTTATATAAATCAAGTCTTGAAGATAGCCTCTGTTTTCAATCTTTTCAATCTTATTCTGCTTTGAATAAAGGACTTTGGCTAGCTTATGTCGATTCATATATGCAAAGTGTAATGTTGATTACTAAAAATTTTGCTTCTAAATTTGGAACTGTTTCTGATGCTTTTAATGAAGATAGAAATGATATTGAGATAAGTGGGAAAACAGAAAGCCTTAGTCGAAACTCATCTTTAAATATTCTTAACTTTGAGTTAGGGGGGATGGAAGTTTTTAACAATAACTTATATTTAAGATTATATTTAAAAAACAATAGGACACCATATCTAACTTCGGCAATTGCTAAAAGTAATGAAGAAACTATGTCAAAAAGCGAAAAAAAATGCTTTTTAATAAGATTATTCAAAAAAAATCGAAATGCAAAATAAAGAATTAAAATACGAGAGATTATATAAACAAATTTCAGAACTTTTGACGAATGTTGATAATCGCACAAGTAAACTAGCAACAATTATAGCTATCTTACATAATAAAAATAAAGATTTTTTTTGGACTGGGTTTTATTTTTTGACAAAAGAAAATAATTTAGAAGTAGCTTGTTATCAAGGTCCCTTAGCTTGCATAAGATTAAAAAAAAATACTGGGGTCTGTTGGGAAGGAATAAAATTAAAGCAAGCCGTTATTGTTGGCAATGTTCATGAATTTGTCGGACACATTGCTTGTAGCTCTCAAACAAACTCCGAAATCGTTGTCCCAATTTTTGAAAAAGAGAATGTTATAGGTGTTTTAGATATTGATAGTAAAAAATTTAATTGTTTTGACGAAATAGATGCTAAATGGTTAAAAAATATCCTTGCACTGATCTAAATATCGTGCAGAATATTATTTAAAAACTTAAAAATTAGAAAAAATTTAATAATCAATGTTTTCTTGTTCGTCTTCGGGCAATTCTCTAAAATATTCAGGTTTGTGTTCTTTTATATATGCAACAGCCTGATCGTAACCGTCAATAAATTTTCCAAAATCCTCTTTATATAAAAAGACTTTATGCTTTTCAAAATGAGAGTTTCCGTCATAATCAAAAACTTTTTTACTTTCGGTGATTGTTAAATAAAGATCTCCTTGTCTAGTAGATTTTACATCAAAAAAATAAGTCCTCTTTCCAGCACGAATTGAAACAGAATGAATTTCTTCTCTTTTTTTTTCACTTCCTTCCATACAATCTTTTTTTTTAGTTACACAAATATATTGAATTAAATTAAAATAGCAAACATTTTCTTATCTTTTTTTTATAAGCTAAGAAAAACTTAGTGAAATAATAATATTTAACTATTTTTGTAAAAATTTTAAAGTACATTAAAATGATTAGTCGAAGGTTAGTAAGAATTAAGGCGATGCAAACTTATTATTCGTATTTGCAAGATTCAGATAATCAGAACTTAGATTCTTTACAAAGGGAGCTGGAGTTTAATATTGAACAATCATACTATCTATTTATCCAATTACATTGTTTACTAGCAAACATTTTCGATTTTGCAAACGAAAGAATTGAGATAGCTAAAAATAAGCATATTAAAACTGTAGAAGACATTAACCCAAATACAAAATTTGTTGACAATATTATAATTGCTAACCTTTATAAAGCAAAACAAATTGAAAAAGCGTTTACAGATAAAACTTTTTCCTGGAAAGAATATCCAAACTTTATAAAACAGCTTTATATTCAAATTGTTGAATCTCAATATTATAAAGACTTTATGAGTGTTGAGACTAGATCTTTTAAACAAGATTTTGACCTTTTAACAAAAATAATATCAAAAACCATAATTACAAATGCTGAAATAGACGAGATTCTTGAAGAACAAAGTATTTATTGGAATGATGATTTAGAGTTTTTAGCTAGCAATGTGATACAAAACTTTAAAAAGTATAATCAAAAAACAATAATAAATTTCAAACTACCCCCAATGTTTAGAAATAGCGAGGATGAAGATTTTGCAAAAAAACTTATAAAAACAGTCGCTTTGCATCATAAAGATTTTGATGAGATAATTGTTGCATCATTAAAAAAATGGGAACTTGAACGAATAGCCTTTCTTGATAGGGTGATTTTGCATTTAGCTTTAGCAGAAATCACATATTTTTCCAATTTACCGGTTAAAGTTACCATAAACGAATATCTTGAAATTTCAAAATTTTATAGTACCGAAAAAAGTAGCGTTTTTATTAACGGGGTTTTAGATAAAATCCATTTAGATTTGAAAAAATTAGGCAAACTTAATAAATCAGGTTTAGGATTAGTTGAATAGAATTAACATTTTTTTTATAAAATTAATTTGAGAATTTTTAAAAATCATAGTATTTTATGTAAGTTTGTGCTTTAAATTTTATTTATATGAGAAATAGTGTTTTTATATTTTTTATTTGTTGTATTCTTGGTTTAGTTTCTTGCACAAATCAATCAAAAAAAACCGGAGGCGAATATAACGTTACTAACCCCGAATCTGCCGAGGGATACGCAGAAAATAATGGTTTACCTATTATCAATTTCGAGGAATTTGAATTTAATTTAGGCACTATTATTCAGGGAGAAAAAGTTTCTCACGTTTTTGTTTTTGAAAACACAGGAAAAGGAAATTTGATAATCTCTAATGTAAAGGCTTCTTGCGGTTGCACTGTCCCAAAATGGACAAAAGAGCCTATAAAACCCGGACAGAAAGGAAATATTGAACTTGTTTTTGACTCTTCAAATAGGGAAGGAAAACAAATAAAATCAGCTAAAGTTTATTCAAATACTCAACCAAATGTTAATGAATTAACTTTAAGATGTGAAATAATTAATTAATAATTTATAATAAGTTTTTTACTATGAAACAAATTTTTTTAATGGCTCAAAATGGTTCAGAACAAAGTCCTTATGCTTCACTGCTATTTTTTGTTCTTATTATTGTGGTGTTCTATTTTTTTATGATCCGCCCGCAAATGAAAAGGCAAAAAGAAGCTACAAAGATGAGAGAAAGCCTACAAAAAGGCGATAGAGTAATCATTGCAGGTGGAATTTATGGCAAGATATACGAAATACATGATACCTATTTCTTTGTTGAGATTGATACAAATGTAAAAATTAAAGTTGATAAATCAGCAGTTGTAGCTGCTCCAGAAAATGTTCCTCAACAACCAAAATAATTTTATAAATGACAGAGGAGAGTAAAAAACATAAAAACTTTGCTAAATTAATTTTTAATCAATTTAAAAATCGCAATGTTTTTGTTTTTTTACTTTTTATAATAATTTCGGCTTCACTCTGGTTTTTAAATTATATAAATAAAGAACATACAACAACAATATATTTTCCTTTTAAATTTGAAAACCTTCCAAACGACGCTAGTTTAAGCGATGAAAATCCATCGCAATTGAAAATTACTATTCGAGGACACGGATATAATTTACTTAGGGAAATTATTGAACAAGTTAAATTTCCGATACAGTTTGATGCCAAAAGTAAGACGCATTCTTTTGTCTTATATAATTGCACTCACCAAAAAGATAAAAAGTATGTTTTAACTGTTGATCTTGTTTCTATTGCTAGTAGAAGATTAGGTAATGATATTAAACTTATCGAAATATTTCCCGACACTTTATTTTTCGATTTTGTTCCAAAATATAATAAAAAAGTTCCTGTTAAGTATTATGGAAAATTTTCTCTAAATCCTGAATATATTCTTAATGGCGAAGTAAAATTATCTCCCGATTCGATATCGATAAGCGGACTCAAAAATGCTATTGATACTGTATCTGCAGTGTATTGTACTGTCCCTGAAAATAAAATAATTGGGGACTCAAAAACTGTTGAAGCAAAATTAAAGGAAATAAAAGGTGTTAAATTCATTACTTCCATGATTTTGTTAAACTTTCCTGTCGAAAAATATAGCGAAAAAAGTTTGAATATAAATATAGTACCCATTAATTTCCCTGATGATTTAGAAGTTAAATTAATTCCAAGTGTTGTAAATGTTAGCTTTAAAGTTCCGCTTAGTCTTTTTGAATCAATACAAGAAAGTAATTTTGAGGCAATTGTCGATTTTGAAAAAAATAAAAACTCTAAAATTGAAATTGAGATTAATTCTAAAAATAAATATATTCAAATTAGTCATATTTCACCATTAGTAACAAGTTTTGTATTGGAAAGAAATAGTGTGCAATGATTAGCTTTGGTATAACAGGAATAATTGGCTCCGGAAAATCTGTAGTAGCGACTATACTTGAAATTGTAAATATTCCTGTGTATAATGCTGATTTTGAGGCTAAAAGAATAATGAGTTCTAATGAGAGTGTGAAAAAAATGCTCATTAACGAGTTTGGTGCCGAAACCTATAAAGCCAATTCTTTAAACAAAGTTTTTTTATCAAAATTAATTTTTTCTGATAAAAATGCACGGCATGCAATTAATTCAATTGTGCATCCCGAAGTAATTGCCGATTTTAAAATTTGGTTGACAAATAAAAAAAATGAAAATATTAAGTTTGCTTGTATTGAATCTGCTATTTTATATGAAGCCCAAATAGATAAATTGCTTGATTTTACAATTAATGTATATTGTGATGAAGCTATTTTGATAAAACGAATTGTTGATAGGGATAATATTTCAATAGAACAAGCTTTGGCAAAGATAAACAGTCAAAAAAATTATGCAGACTTAAAGCCAAAGCCTGATTTTGAAATTTTAAATAATGGTAATGAATCAATTTTATTACAAATCATTAATATCCTCGAAAAAATGCAACTTAAGCCTAACTAAGTATTATGAAATTTGGAAAATTTATAGGTGCAGGTTTAGGCTATTTTGTAGGTGGCTGTTTTGGGTCTGTCTTGGGTTATTTTTTGGGTTCCATTGTAGATGTAATGTTTAGTAATTCTAGCTCAAAAATAATTAAGACTCATGTTTCTCGTAACGAGTTTATGAATAATTTTTTAGTTTTAACTGCTGCCGTAATGAAGGCTGACGGTGTCGTTAAAAAATCCGAACTCGAATATGTTAAACAATTTTTAAGGGTAAATTTTGGTGAAAATCAAACTATTGAAGCTCTTCAAATCCTTAAAGATTTATTACAAAATGACGTTTCAATAGACCCTGTTTGTAGTAAAATCAGATATGGTATGCAAACAGCTCTAAAACTTCAAATACTGCACTATCTTTTTGGAATTGCTAAAGCAGATGGAGAAATTCACCAAACTGAGATTTACTTACTAGAGCAAATTGCTATAAAAATTGGAGTTAATAGCAACGATTATAATTCGATAAAGTCAATGTTTATCGAAGAAACCGATTCGGCATATAAAATTTTAGGAGTTCAAAAAACTGCAAGTGATGAGGAACTCAAAAAGGCATATAGGGCAATGGCGGTGAAACACCATCCTGATAAAGTCGCCAATATGGGCGAAGATGTTCAAAATTCAGCAAAGTTAAAGTTTCAAAAAATTAATGAGGCTTGGGATAAAATTAAAAAAGAAAGAGGAATAAAGTAAATGTTTGATAATTTTTCATCAACTTTCGAGTTCTTAATTTTAGGAATAAAAATTCGGCATTATTTTTGAAAAATATTTTTGTAATGAATTACAAATACTATTTTTGCAATTTAAATTATATATATATGTTTTTAGAAGGAATTTTAGCAATCTCTGGACAAGCGGGCCTTTTTAAGTTGATTTCGAAGGGTAATAATAGTGTCATTGTAGAATCTCTTAATACAAGTAAAAGAATGCCAGCTTTTGCAAGTTCACGAATAAGTACTCTTTCCGATGTCGCTATATATACAAATGGTGATGATGTTCCGCTTAGGGAAGTGTTTATTAAGTTGTTTGAAAAATACGATGGACAGTCGATTTTAGTTAGTAAAAGTTCAAACTTAGAACTTTCGAATATACTAAATTCTGTTTTACCTGAATATGACAAAGATAGGGTTTATGTCTCTGATATTAAGAAGATTGTAAACTGGTATAATAGTTTGATTGAACACAATATTTTGATAAAAACGAATATTAAAATCGAAGAGAATAATTCGGAAGAAACAAAAACTGAAGATTAAATAAAAAACCTGTTAATTTTAACAGGTTTTTTATATTTAATAATTTGAGGTATGAATTTCAAAATATGCCTCGGGGTGTTTACAAGCAGGGCAAGTTTTTAAAGCTTTTTTGCCTTTATGAACATAACCGCATTTGCGACACATCCATTCAACTTCTTCTCCTTTTTCAAAAACTTTATTTGTCTCTATGTTTTGTAAAAATTTTAAATAACGTTTTTCATGCTCGGCTTCAACTTTCGCTATCATTTTAAATGAAGTGGCAATTTCTTTAAAACCTTCTTCTTCGGCAATTTTGGCAAATTCAGGATATAAATCTTCCCACTCTTCGTGTTCGCCCATTGCAGCAGCTTTAAGATTTTCGGCTGTCGTTCCTACTTTGCCGGCTGGATACATTGCTGTAATTTCAAGGTTTTCGCCAGATTCTAAATAATTAAAAAAAGTTTTTGCATGTTGAAATTCTTGTTCGGCGGTTTCTATGAAAATAGCAGCAATTTGTTCAAACCCCTCTTTTTGTGCAGCCTTTGCAAACATAGTATAACGATTGCGTGCTTGCGATTCGCCTGCAAATGATTTAAGTAAATTCTTTTCTGTTTTTGTTCCTTTAATGCTCATAATATAAAAATTTAATTAATAATAATTATTTTAATAACCTCTTTTGTATGCAGTTAATTCTGTTGGTTTTAAAAAGAATACCGACACTCCCTCTAATGAGGGCATTGAATATTGAAAATCATCTCTATTTGTATAATTTTTCATTATTATATTAAGAAATTTTGCTTTTTCCTCATTGTTCTCAACAAATTCTACTTTGCCAATAGCAACCACAGACTTAAATTTTAAAGAATATGAGCACGCAACTTCTGCGTGTCTAATATTTAATGCAGTATTTGTGTAAAGAGTTAAGCAAACATTTGGATTAGTTTTTAAAATATTATATTTTTTCCCATACAAAGCTCCATGAAAATAAAATATCTCATTTTCATACCCGAAATTCATTGGGATACAATATGGAATCCCATTATCAACCATTGAAATCACACAGTTTTTAGCATTTAGTATTATCTCTTTTATTTTGTGATGATTTACAATCAATTCTTTTTTCATTGCTATTTTTATTAAAAATACTTTTAATTTTAAAGATTATTTATGTCAAAGAAAAAAACATTTGTTAAACACATTTATTTTGGGATAAATTTAAACTAAATTTTTGTATTTTTGTTATGTCCTAAATAAAATATTAATTATTTATAAATAATTTAAAAATAAAGAAAATGGTAAATTCAAAAATTGAAAAAATTTTAAATGAACAAATTGAAAAAGAAGGTTTTTCTTCAAATTTGTATCTTGCAATGGCAAGTTGGGTTGAAACACTAGGAATGAATGGTGTCGCATCTTGGTTGTACGCTCAGGCGGAAGAGGAAAAAATGCACATGTTAAAGTTTATTTCTTATATTAATGAACGAGGGGGGCATGCAATTATCCCTGCTTTTGAAAAGCCTGCAAGCTCGTGGAAAGATATTTTTGTAATGTTTGATGAAGTTTTAAAACATGAGCAGTATATTACAGATAGCATCCATAAAATATTAGAATTAGCTGTTAAAGAAAAAGATTATGCTACTCAAAATTGGATACAATGGTTTGTTGCAGAACAAGTTGAAGAAGAAGTTTCGGCTCAAGAAATTGTTGACAAGCTTAATTTGCTAGGAAAAGCAAGTTTATATTTATTTGATAAAGACATTATGTCTTTACGCGACTAATAAAAAGATTTTTATTCAGACAACGGTTTGAGTTTTTCCAGACTGTTGTTTTTTTTCATAGTTAGTTAATCTTAATTGTATTGTCATAATTAAGAGTGTTGAAAGTTAAAGTAAAATGAAATTTAAACCAGAAATATATAAAATTAAAGATGAAAGAATGACAGCTTTCATTGATGTTGAAGAAATTGAGTCTTATCTAGAAAGTACCAAAAACCCGACAGAACAAGAAGTTTTAGAAGTTATAGAAAAGTCATTAAATAAAAATAGACTTAATTTAAGAGAAACTGCTATATTGATAAATGCAGACTCCCCCGAAATGATTGAAGCAATAAAAGAGGGAGCAAAAAGATTAAAAGAAAAGATTTATGGGAACCGTATAGTCCTATTTGCTCCTTTATATGTAGGGAATAAATGTAAAAACAATTGTTTATACTGTGGGTTTAGAGCGTCAAACAAAGATGCTGAAAGAAAAACCTTGAATGATCAAGAAATAATTGCAGAAATAGAAGCTTTAGAAGATAATGGTCAAAAAAGATTAATATTAGTTTATGGCGAGCATGATTCATATAATCCTGAATTTATTGCTCACTCGGTGCGTTTAGCCTATAGTGTTAAAAAAGGTAGGGGAGAAATTAGAAGAGTAAATATTAATGCTGCTCCTTTAGATATTGACGGATTTAGAACTGTTCAACGTTCAGGTATTGGCACTTATCAAGTATTCCAAGAAACATACCATCCAGATATTTACAAAAAATATCATGTTTTAGGGCCTAAAAAAGATTATAATTACAGACTCACATCTTTAGATAGGGCTCAGGAAGCCGGATTAGATGACGTTGGTATTGGTGCTTTATTTGGATTGTATGATTGGCGTTTTGAGCTCTTATCATTAGTGCGACATACTAATCATTTAGAGGCTTGTTATAATGTTGGTCCGCATACTATTTCTTTCCCTCGAATTAAAGATGCATCTGGTTTGTGTATCGACGAAAAATATTTAGTTAATGATGATGAGTTTGTTAGACTCATCGCTATTCTTAGATTGGCAGTTCCTTATACAGGTCTTATTCTTACAGCAAGAGAATCTGCACAAGTTAGAGATGAAGTTATGCGTTTTGGCGTTTCGCAAATAGATGGAGGAACTAAATTGGAGTTAGGTTCTTACTCTAATTCTCAAAACGAAGAACAAAACCTTAATAAAGAACAATTTGTTATTAACGACACTAGATCATTAAGCGAAATTATTGACGAACTTTTAGATAAAGAATATTTACCTTCCTTTTGCACTGCTTGTTATAGACTAGGGCGTACAGGCGAACACTTTATGGAATTTTCGGTTCCTGGGTTTATTAAACGCTTTTGCACTCCAAATGCAATACTTACTTTAACAGAATATTTAATGGACTATGCTAATGAACAAGTAAAAGAAAAGGGCTGGAAGCTGATTAATAAAGAGCTTGAAAAAATGGAAGATAAAAAGTTGGTGAAATCTATTGAAGAGAAAATTGAGAAAATTAAACAAGGTGAACGTGATTTATATTATTAAAGATGAATAAAGAATTAAATATTGTAGTTGTTAAGATTACTGATAGAATTAAAGAAGCAGGGCAGCTTCAAAGTGTTCTTAGTAAAAATAGTAATATTATAAAAACTAGATTTGGTTTTCACGAACTTAGTAACGAGATATGTAGCAGGCAGGCTTTAATTATTCTTGAATTAAATGGAGAGGGCGAGATGGAAAAAGATTTAGTTAGTGAACTAAACCACATTGGTGGTGTTAGAGTTGAAGTAATGAACTTTAAATTATAGTTATGGAATATATTGTTGTAAGTATATTAATAAAACAGCCAAAATTAGTTGCTGAAAAATTGCAAAATCTTTTTAGCTCTTACGGTTGTATTATTCGAAGTAGATTAGGCTTAAATCATAATATAGTCGTCGGAGGGATAATAATATTAGAGCTTAACGGCGATAATAAACAAATAGACTTATTTTTTGAAGAAATTGGTGGATTTGAAGGAATAGATTATAAATATGTGAAAATTTAATAAAATGACAAAAATTCTAGCTCTTTCCGAAGCTAACGCCATAGCCTTTCATGGGATGGCTTTGGTAGCAAAATCTAAAGTGGCAATTAGTGCTACAGAAATCGCTAATATAACAAATTCATCACGACATCACACCTCTAAAATTATGCAGAGGTTAGTAAAAGCTGGGCTTATTGGCTCGACACGCGGTCCTAGTGGAGGATTTTATTTAAAAAAACCTGCTAACGAAATTAAAGTTATAGATATTTTAGAAGTTTTAGAAGGAAAAGTAGGGATAGGAGATTGCCCTGTTGACAATGCAATTTGCCCGTTTGGTTCTTGCCTTTTGGGTGGAGTATGTTATGAGATTGGAACAACATTAATTACTTATATGCGTGAACATTCTTTACAAGATATGGTTAATAATATATCAAATGATGATATATTGTTAACTAAGTAATTAATGAAAGTTTTAGCTTTAAGCGAATCACATATATTAGCGATACATGGTATGGCAATTATTGCCGCAAATGATGGTAAAAAAGTTACTGTTGCTCAGATTGCCGGAGCAACTAATGCCTCTGCTAATCATTTATTTAAAGTTTTTGAAGTACTAACTAAAGCTAAGTTATTATCTGCTTTTAAGGGTCCTACAGGTGGGTTTTTATTAAAAAAACCTTCTGCAGAAATTTTTTTAATGGAAATATATGAGGCTTTTTCTGGAAAAATTAATGAAGATGATTTGTGTTTCGATAAAAATACTGTGCTTGTTGGATTAGGTCCAATGCAAGAGCTGTGTAAAAAATTATCATTAAAATTTATAGATTTTTTAAAAACAACTAGTATTGACGATATTAAAGATAGAGCAAATATAGTGTAAAAAAAATCAGGATAAAATCCTGATTTTTTTTTAATGTTTTTATTTAAAAGCCCCTTCGTACAAGCCTTTCCCAGCAAGACTAAGTTCTTTAAAATATTCGGGTGTAATTTTACCTAATAATTTATCAACGTAAAGTTTAGCTAAATATTGACTTAACATATATCCATGTCCACGCATTCCAACCATCAGTCCTAATTCAGGGTCGACAATATATCTAGGTTCTACATAATAACCCGACCAAACTGCTTGAAATCCGACACTTGAGAGTTGTGGTATCCAATTTACAAAAGTTTCAGAAATAATTTCAAGAAATTCTTTTGAGTTTGTTTTAAGCTCTTTGTCGGTTTCGAGAGGATCTATTAAAGGCGAAGCACAACCAATAATTTGTCCTGTATCGGCTAATTGCTGTCCATAAACCGCAGAAAAGCCTTTATATTTTCTTCTGTCAATTAACATGTCTAAACTATCTCCATCTTTACCCATTAAAGGTAATCGTCTAGTAATAAAAGCTTGGTGTTTTACTGGATATAGACCTATTTCAATTTCTAATTTATTAGCAAATTTGTTTGCCTCGCCGCCAAGTGCATTGACAAAATGTTCTGTTTCATATTCGACAAATTCGCCATTATGGGTTTTTAGGAGGGCGATAAAATTATTGTTTTCTTTTTGCAAATCAATTAACTCACAGTCTTCTAAAACTTGCCCGCCATTATTTATACCAATTTGTCTTAATAAGTCTAAGACTTTGCCTGGTGTTGCTTGCCAACAGTCGTGAGTGACTAAAGCAGCCGAATATGTGCTTAGATTTTGGTTAAAAAATGGCGAAATTTCTTTTTTAAAATTAGATTTTTCTACCATATAAGCGTCAGACCAAGCTCGCGAAGCATCTAGGGCTTTGTAAGTGTCATTGTCGTGGGCAAAACTCACATATCTAATTGCTTTGTAATCTATATTGCTAATTTTTTGAAGTTCAATAAATAATTCTTTATTTTTAATTGCAATATCTGCTAATGCAGGCAATGAAAAGGCAGGTCGTCCGCCGGCAATATTTCGCCACGAACTGCCTCGCTCACGATTGATTAAAACAGGATTTAAGCCATTTTCAGACATAAACTTGAATAAGGAAGTTCCAGCCATTCCGCCTCCTGCAATTAAAGCCTGAACTTTTATTCTTTTGTTTGGAGTTTTATTAATATTTGTAAAAATTTTCTCTGATCTATGCGGATATAGCTCTCCTAAGCTAACTTGGTTTGACAAAGGAGCCCGGGGGGTGGCATCACCAACAATTTCTATTCCGTAGGAAGAAATTGTTTGCTTTAATCGTTTTATACAACGCTTTCCACGACAAGCACCCATGCCTAAGCGTGTTGTGTGTTTTATTTCATCAACCGAAATAAATTTTCTGTCTCCAATAATTTCCAAAATTTCATCTAACTTTACATCATCGCAGTGGCAAATATATGTTTCAGCAGGATTTTGACTTTTTGCTTCGCTTAATTCAATAGCTTGAGGGTAATCTTTTTTTACAATAAACCCACGAGCTTGCTGCAAATTTTCACCATGAAGATCAATAGATTTTACTCTTGCTATATTGGTTTTATTCGGTTTTAAAAGAATTTTTTCAATAATACCTTGTCCAATTTTTTCACCATTATTGTTAACCAAAAAAACTTCAGCTTTTTCTTCGGCTTCATATTCAATCGGTAAAAATAGCCAATCTTTTTTTTCTGCATAGCCAAAAATTGCAAGTCCAGGACATTGATAAACACAATCCATGCAACCAATACATTTATTGTAATCAACAATAGGTACAGAGCTTGTAGATTGTTTGGTAATTGCTCCGTGTGGGCAGGCAAACGTACAAGGGTTACAAGCAAAACCATACAAGCAATCAATCATTACATAAGGCTTTGCCTCAGCTCTTTCACGACTTGGTTTATAAGGTTCTGGAATTATTTGAGTTGGGTGTTGTTGCGAGTCAATATATTCTTTTGAAAGTGATAAATATTCGTTGTAGTTAAATCTTTTGCCAAGTTCATTTATTACTTCAAAAGCTGCTTGTTTTCCTCGCAAAACTGCCGATGTGCCTTCCCCAATTCTAAGGGCATCGCCAACAGCATGCGCCTTGCGACCAAACAATAAATTTGCTTTTGTAACTAGTTGGTCGTCAGGAATTAAGCCTGTACAAATATTAATCGTGTCTATTCCGTAAATAATTTGTTCAGTTCCGCTAATAGCCTTAAAGTTTTCGCATTTAGCAATTACTGCTCCTATAATTCCGGTGTAGTCATCGTTTGGAATAGCCTCAAGAAGAGTATATCCAGTCATTATTGGAATACCTAATCTCCTAAGTCTATTAGCCTGAACAGGGAATCCTCCCTCTTTATCTTGGGCTTCGATAATTGCTTTAACTTTTGCACCAGCTTGCATCAATTGATATGAAGTTAAATATCCAATATTACCGGCTCCAACTGTTAAAACATTTTTGCCAAGCAAAGTAAATTCGCTATTCATCATTTTTTGTACAACTGCAGCAGTATAAACACCTGGCACGTCGTCATTTTTAAATGATGGCATAAATGGAATTGCTCCTGTAGCAATAATTATATGTTCAGCTTCAACATAAAATATTTCGTTAGTGTTTGTATTTTTAATTGCCAAACGCGGTCCTTCGAGAATATCCCAAACTACTGAATTTAAAATAATTCCTTCTCTATTATTGCCGGCTAAGGTTTCAGCAATTTCAAAGCCACGTAAACCACCGAACTTTTTTTCTTTTTCGAAAAAGAAAAATTGATGAGTTTGCATTAAAAATTGTCCTCCAATTTTATCGTTATTATCAATAACAATATTTGAAACATTATGCAAATTTAAAGTTTCGCGAGCAGCTAGTCCTGCTGGACCTGCACCGATAATAGCAACTTCGGTTTTAAAAATAGAAATTTCTGAGTCTGTGTTTGTATAATCTATATTTGGTTCAAAATTTTTGGGAATTTCTCTAACTTCTCTAATTCCATCAATTTTGGTGATACAAATTCGTTTTATTTTTCCATCAACTAACATTTCGCAGGCACCGCATTTGCCAATACCACATTCTAAGGACCTGTTCCTGTTATCTAAAGAATGACTATGAACAGGAAATCCAGTTTGGTGCAAGGCTGCGGCTATTGTAAAGCCTTTGGTGCCAACAACACTTTGCCCATTGAAGTAAAAGATGTGCTCATCTTTTTTAGGGAGTTCTAAGATTGGATGTTTTTCAATTTTTCGCATAAAAATTCTATTAAGAATAAACAATTTTAAAAAGTAAAATTGAATAATCTAATAAAATTATGCAATGAGTTTTGTCAGATTTCTTATTTATTTTCTTTTTGCAACAACTTTTGAATAAAACTCTCGTAATTCATCGATACGCTTTTTATCAATATTGTGCCATCTTACGCCAACAATAGCTCCTTCTAATGAAAATAAAATACTTCTACTAGTGTTGACATTTTTCTCATAAAGGCGTAAAAAAGCTTCTTCTGTACCAACTTTTTTAAGTTCATCTAAGCTTGAAATGCCAATTTCTTCTAGTTTTAATTCTAACACTTTTCCGACATTGTGTGCACCTACTATTCCCATAATTTAATTTGTTAAAGTTTCACTTATTTCTCAATTCAAAATTAATAATAATTATTCTTTTATGCTACGTGTTTTTTCCTTATTATACTAATGGGATAGTTTGTTATATATTATTTATTTTGCATTACTGTTTGTTCAAGCTTTAAGACAATTTTCTGTTAAATAATAGCTTAAAATATAATTTTTTATTTCATTCACTCTAACTTGTGGGTTATCTTTTGCATTTTTTATCGTTATGGTTGCACCAAAACTTAACAAGTAATTAATTATTCCATCATTATAAAAAAAAGCCTTTAAATTTGGGTCATTATATCCTGGATTTAGCCACTGCACATAAATTTGGTAGTCCCTTTTGATAAAATAATCAAAATTTTGTACAACATCTTTATGGTAAAGGAAAGAACTAATCACAATATCTGGGTCGTTTTCTGGGAGTATATATTCGAGTTTAGTTTTTCTTTCTAATGGCGATTCGTTGATTAAAAAAACAGGTATTTTGAAGCTTTGTATATTTAAGTTTCTAAGGTTTTTACCTGTATGAACTTTTCGTTCAAATAAATTTATCCAAGTTGTAGTTTTTCCTGAGCCTTCGTTTCCAAGAACAGCAATAAGTAATTTACTTTTCATAGTTTTTGTTTTTTTTTAAAAATATAAAACTATTTTTAAATACGGAAATATAAAACTTATTATTTTATTCTGAGCTAGGGATTTCTTTCCAAATAAAAATATCTTCTCTCTTTTTAGGGCGGTATTCGTCGAAAAATCTAAAATCTTTAAGAAAAGTTTGTTCTTTTTTTAATTGTTCTATCGGAATAGTTTCGCCATCGGGTTTGTCAAAAAACCAAACTTTTTCCATCTTATTGTCTTTGATCCAAATAGTCATGTTTGTACTAACGACTTTATTTAGAGCGACAATTTCATTAACTTCTTCATCTACAATAAAATAGATTGTTTGACAGTCGTTGTTTAGGTCAATTCTTCTAATTTTTTTTTCGGTAATATATCCTGACATTTTTCGACTTTTCAGTTGATTAAAATGTATGCTGTCGTATTGTTCTATTGCGAAAGCATTTTCGTCAAGGAAGAATTTGTCGGGTTTTTTATCTAAGAAGTGCATTTGTATGTGTTCGGCAGTAATTTGGTTTTTATCCGACCAAATTATTGGCGAATAAAACATGTGGGCAATGGAATCGTAAGAGAAAAAAACGAGAGAGTCGCATCTAGCTTGCATATCCGACTTAAAAACTTGCACTTTGTGAAAAGCTCTCATAAGTTTAAAATTTGAAGTATCAACTGAAATAAATACAGTATCGGAGTGTAAAAATATGCTGTCGCCGTCGCTAATATAAATTACTTCTGTGTTTTGTGTTAGCATTGCGTTTTGTGGTTCTTCGTAATAGTATCCATAATCACCTTTAGCCGTCATGTTTTCGACAGTATCAATAACGCTAACATTTTTAAAAGCTTCGCCATATCTAATTTTTCTGTCATAAAACAAACTGTCTCCATACAAATAGTTACTGCTTGATCTTAGCCATGAATTTTCTGATAAGCTAGCTTTGTCTAGGGAAGTGTCGTAATATCCTTTTTCGCAATATAAATGATTTGAGTCTGACACAATATTAGTTGGTCCGAAAAAATATGCTATTGTGGATTCGGTATTGTATTTTAGTGTATCAGAAAAAATACTGTATTGAGGATTAATAAGTACAACAGTATCGACAGCGTAATAATCTTTTAATTTTGTGTAGTAGTAGCCTCTACGACTAAATAGTTTATTGTCTCCATCGTAAATTTTTCCGCCGTCAAAATAATATGCCATATCAGTATTTCTGTCATAGTCTAAGGAGTCGGTTACTAAAAAAGATTTATTATGTTTTAAAACTACCGAGTCCCGAATTTTTGCAATTTTTAAATTACCGTCATATTCTAAGTATTTTCCAATCATTAAAATTGAGTCGCCTTGTTTTATTCTAACATTGTTGTATGCTTGAATTGTGTTTGATTGGTCAAAAAACCAAGCAGAGTCGCAAAACATATAAGCATCTTCGTGTTTAAAGACAACGTTTCCGAGGAGCCGTTTTGCTAAAACACCACTAGCTTCGTCGTATTCGAGTGAATTTGCCCTTAGTATTTCGACAACTTTTGGTTTAGGCTCTTTGTCTGTTTGGGCATTACCAATAAAGCCCAATAAAAAAAAAGGCAAATATAAAAAAGCTATTTTGCTAAAATTTGCAAACATTAATTAATTTAATAGTTCATCAATTATTTTATCAATACTTATGCCATCTGCTTCGGCTTTGTAGTTTTTTATAATCCTATGTCGTAGTATAATTTTCGCAACAGCCCTAACGTCTTCAATATCAGGAGTGTATTTTCCATTAAGTACTGCGTTAGTTTTTGCACCTATGACTAAATATTGTGAAGCTCTAGGACCTGCTCCCCATTGCAAATATTTTTTTGTTATTTCTGGAGCAAAATCGGAGCTTGGACGGGTTTTGTTAACAAGTTTTACTGCATATTCCAGTACATTATCGTTAATAGGAATTTTTCTTATTAAACTTTGAAAAAATATAATTTCTTTAGCACTTAAAACTTGTTTTAGTTCAAAATCTTTATCAATAGTTGTGTTTTTTACTACAATAATTTCATCTTCGTATTTGGGATAATCAACAATAATATTAAACATAAACCTATCTAATTGTGCTTCGGGAAGAGGGTAAGTTCCTTCTTGTTCGATAGGGTTTTGGGTTGCCATAACAAAAAATGGTTCGTCTAATTTATACTCTAGTCCGGCAGCTGTTACAGAGCGTTCTTGCATGGCTTCTAATAGTGCTGCTTGAGTTTTTGGTGGAGTTCTATTAATTTCGTCTGCTAAAATAAAATTTGCAAAAATTGGTCCTTGTATAAATTTAAATTGCCTGTCTTCGCCCAAAATTTCTGTGCCTATAATATCTGAGGGCATTAAGTCGGGGGTAAATTGTATTCTTTTATTTTTTAAGCCTAAAACTTCGGCTATAGTATTGACTAATAAGGTCTTTGCAAGTCCAGGAACACCAATTAATAAACAATGTCCACGACTAAATATCGAAATTACAACTTCTTTAACAACTTGGTCTTGTCCGTAAATTTTTTTATTTATTTCTAAAACTAATTCCTTGTATTTTTCTCGCAAAGCATTGATAGCTTCAACATTATCTTTATATATCATAGTTCAAAAATATTTTCTTTTAAAGCTACAAAGTTAATTATTAATATAAGAAATAAAACTCATAATTTTATTTAAGAAAAATATTGTAATTTTGTACAAAAAAATATGATACAAAGAATTCAAAGTTTTTACCTTTTTGTTAGCTTTATTAGTTTTGGAATTTTCTTCTTTTTCCCTTTTGGTTATCTTCACACACCAGAACTTGATGAAATTTCTATAAGTATTTTAGATTCCAGTTTTTCATATTCCGATAAAATTATGAATTACTCTTTGTTACCTTTGTCTAGCTTAGTCGCTTTTGTTTGCCTTTTAAGTTTAACAACTATTTTTCTTTATAAAAAGAGGATGTTACAAGTCAGACTAACAATTTTTAATATTTTAGTACAAATTGGTGTTTGTGGACTTTTGTTTTATTATTTAATTGATATTTCTAAAAAAATTGGTTTAGAATACAAGACAAGTATTTTGATTGTGTTACCGATAATTTCTGCAATCCTTAGTTTTTTAGCTATGCGGGCTATTTTAAAAGATGAGACTTTAGTTCGTGCTTCAAAGCATTTTAGAAAATAAATTTTAAATTAACATTTAATTGCTTTTTTATATTAAGATGTCTAAAAATTCCATTTTTGGAATTTCAGAAGTAAACTCCTAACAACTACTGTTATTTTTGCATAAAAAAATACAAAGCATATTCACTAAATACTAGGTTTACTATTCAACAATTTCTAATACTGTAAATACTTTTCAAAAAAAGCATTTTTGATTTATAAGCTTTGACTTATTACAAATGTGATAATAGTAAGGTTTTTTGAGGGTTTTACCCTTAAAAATGTCCATTAAGGCATATTTTGTTTAGTAAAAATTATTTGATTTTATATCACCCACCTTGACAACATAAGAAGAATAAACTCCAAAGCCCGCTATATTTAGAAATATACCGGGCTTTAGCTTGTTGGTTTATAGTAACTTTTTAGCAAATTATATAGCTTAAAAAAGTTGTAGTTTATTTATTTTGTACTGTTTAGGTATTTTGTAAGTTTACAAAAATTTTTCTATTTTAGTAAATTCATTACAGTTTTATACACTAAAATTGGTGCAACTTCGAAAGAATATTTTTTCTCAATTCTTTCAGTAAATTTATGAGCGTCTTTACCAAAAGCACCAATATCAAGAACAGGTAGGTCAAGTTTTTGCATATCTTCTATTGGCAAACTATATTTTGTTCCAAAACCTGGCATATTATTTTTTAGATTAGCAATAATTTTTGGATCTTTTGGTGCAGCAGCATAGCTTAGGTCGGAAATATATGGAAAAAACTTTTTGTAAACTAATTTATAATCAGATTTTGTAGTATTTACAGCATCAGCGACAGCATCTAATAAAGCTTTTTCTTTTGGTAATTTTCCTTCTACATAAATGTGCGGATAATATGGTGGGGTGAAATATACTATCACAACAGGGTCTCTATCTGACCATAAGTGATGTGTAAATTCAACAATTTTCATAGCAAAATCTCTTTGGTCTATGCTATCATCTTGTAGCATTTTATCAGAAAGTTCTTTCAATTTTGAGTCAAGTTTATCGCCCATTTCTGTCTTAACTTTATTGTAAAGTTGTTCGTAAGAAATAACTCTTGATTTCCAAGGGAGTTGTTTGTATTCTCTTTTGGCAAGGTCACAAAATCTTTTGTATTGAGTATTTAGATTGTCTATTGAAGTTTGAAAAGCTTCGTCGGTGGCTTTCATCATTTTGTTTAAAACTTCGTCGGGTGTGCTTGTGTGAGTTGCATAATTGAAAAACAAATTAGCATACTGCACAGTTTGAACAGAATATTCTGGTTTTAAGTCTCTTTGTTTTAGAGTAATTGGTGGTAGAGAAACTTCACCTTCAGCTACATCACAGAAGTCGGCATTTAAATTAATTCTACAAGTAATTGCCGAAGCAATTTGGTTTGCGTCAATTCCTTTAAAAGATTCGCCGACATGGGTTTCTTTTCCAACAACATAAAACGAAGGCATTAATTTTCCAACAGTACCAATATAAACGTATTTATTTTCGTCACCTTCAAATTCGGAAGTCATATAGTCTGTATCTAAAAGTGCTAAATAATCTAATTTTTCTTCGTCTCTAATTTTAACGAGTTCGGGAACAACCGACAGCATTCCAAAAGAGTTAGATTCTTCGTCGCAAACAGCTGCGTAAATTAAATTTCCTTCAAAATTTTCAATATCTTTCGAAATTTCTTCCATAACAGCCATAATAATAGCATCTCCGGTTTTCATATCAAAAAGTCCGCGTCCGAATAAATAATCTCCGGATTCTAAATCTTTTCTAGCTTCGGGTGGTAGTGTAGAAGCAACTTTTTTAAACTCTTCGGTAAGTTCATAAGGACGATGAGCAAATTCTTTTAAATTTCCATAATCAGAAATGCCTACAGTATCAATATGTCCAATCATTACGACAGTTTTTTTACTATTACCTTTTCCGCCTTTCATTCTAGCAATTAAAGATTTTCTGCCAAGTTTATCATTTGGAACATTTACAAACTTTAAATCTTGAGGATTTTTTTTGTAATAATCCATTTCCATGAAAATGTCGTGAACTTTTTGAACAGAATTAAGTTCGCCGGCAGTTTCTACAACGCTAAGTTGATTTGTAATCTGAACAGCAATACTTTCGATTCTTGCTGCTAGTTTTTCATTCATTATCATACTTATTCTTATTTAATTATTTATTATTGTTTAATTTGAGTATTTATGGGCAAATATAATAAATAAAATTAATTTTGCTAAAATTTTGCAAAATACTATTTTTTATAAAGTCAAGTTACAGTTTTAAATATTCTTAGGTCTTAAGATTTTAGTTTTGTTTATTTTTACGAAAAATACTTTTAAACCCGTTTTTAATTTTTTGCCAATATTCTTTTCCTAATAGAGCGAGTGTGATGACAAATAAAACTTCGCCTATCGCAAGTAATGTTGGTATAATAATAATTTTATAAGGGAAGTTGAGAAACGGCAATATTGGCACTGCTATCCAACAAAACAGCACAATTCCAAGTAATATTATCCCTATTTTTTTTCTTATGTTCATTTAAGTTGTCAAATAAATTTGTTTTTATTGTGTTTGTCAACAAAATGGGGGACATTAATAAAATTTATTCTTCGTTTACTTCGCTTTCTTCTATGGCTAAGTCCAAAAACTCTTTATCTAATGATTTTGTTGTTTTTGCTCCGAGATTTTTGAGCATTTCTGCTTGTCGGACAAGGCTTCCAGAGCCAGATGACAGTTTTGACATTGCGTTTATATATTCGCGATTGGCTTTATCTATTGCATTTCCAAGAGCTTTTAAGTCTTCAACAAAACCAATGAATTTATCGTATAATTTACCGCCTCTGTCAGCAATTTTTAGTGCATTTTCTGTTTGTAAAGTTTGTTTCCAGATTGCATTAATAGTCATTAAAGTTGCAATTAATGTTGATGGGCTAACAATAACAATTCTTTTGTCCCAAGCTTCGTTAAAAATTTGATTGTCGTTTGAGACAGTTACTCCTAAAGAGGCTTCGATAGGTATAAACATTAAAATGTACTCAGGATTATCTAAACCGAGGTTGTTGATATAATCTTTGTCGGCAAGTTCTTTAATATGTCCTCTAACCGAGGTTATGTGCTCTTTTAAGAATTGTTTTTTTTCTTCGTCTGTTTCACTATTTACAAATTTTTCGTAAGCTACTAACGAGACTTTTGCATCAATGATAATATTCTTATTTTCGGGTAAGTAAATAACAGCGTCAGGGCGTTGTCGCCTTCCATCAGTAAGGGTAAATGAGTCTTGAGTTCTAAAATGTCTATTTTTTTCGAGGCCAGAAGATTCAAGAATTTTTTCTAATATCATTTCTCCCCAGCGTCCTTGTTTTTGTACATCTCCTTTTAGAGCTTTGGTTAAATTATTTGCTTCGTCTCTTAATTGTTGATTTAGTTCTTGAATGTGCTTTAATTCTGTTCCAAGTTCTGATCTTTCTTTTAATCCTTTTTCGTAGGTTTCTTTAACAGTTTGCTTAAATTCTTTTAAATTTTCATTAAAAGGATTTATAATTGCATCAATTTGTTTTTGGTTAATTTCGGTAAATTTTTGAGATTTTTCTTCTAATACTTTATTTGCAAGATTTTCAAATTCAATTTTAAACTTATTTTGAAGATTTTCCAAGTCTTTTTTATTATTTTCCAACTTTTCTTTTAAGTTTTCTAAATTAGTTTCTGCTGTAGCCAGTTTTCTAATTTGTTCTTTTGATTCGTTTTCTTCTCTAGTTAAATTTAATTTTAGTTCTTCAACTTTTTCTAATAGTAATTTATTTTCAGTTTCAAACTTTGCTAAACTATTTTTTGCTTCAATTAATTGTTCTTTGTTTAGCGTGTTTTCGGTAGCTGCTTTAAGTTTTCGTCTAAATATTATCCATGCAATTAAAAATCCTTTAGCAATTCCGATCATAAAAAATAAAGTTTCCATAAGTTAGTTTTTTTATCGAAGTAAAATTAGTAAAAATAAGTTTTAAAAGAAAAAGTGAATAGAATTAAATTCTCACTCTAATGCCTGGTCCAATAAGGAAGAACCATTTTTCTGTTGATAATAAATATCCTCCGCCAAGATAAAGTGGGAAGGTCATTTTAGATTCTTTGGTAGTTGGGTATAAACTTCCAATCAGGACAATTCCTACATCTCGTGAGGCATTGCTGTCGGCGAAATTTAGAGCATTTATTGCTATAAATCCTGCTCCGATTTTATATGGTTTATATCTTGCAATTTTATCTTTTTGAAAAAAGCTAAATTGTGCAATCATAGCCAATGAGATACCGCCTAAATCGCTATACCCTGGATCTCCCACTTTTTTTGTTATTAGTCCAGCAGGGAAAGATACATCTATATCGAAACGCGCCTTTTTTTGCACAATTATGTCAACAAGTTTAATGTCGTTTCTGTTTCCTGTGGCTTTGGAAGGTTTAAACGTTAATTGAATTCTTACCCAATTATCTAGTTCAAAAGTTTTTCGACTAAGAAATTGGTTTAGTCTAATCTCAGTTATAGAGTTTTTTTTGTCGTAGTATTGATGTCTAGAAGATTTCTCACCTGGGCTAACTTTATTTGTATTAAGATTTAAAATTTCCAAAACTTCGCCTTTACTACCTGAAATTTTAATTTCTAAATCAAAATACTGATTTCCATATAGTTGGTCGTATTCATCTATTTTATTGTTATCAAAACTAATAATAATATCTTTTATGTGTTTAGGTGTAAATTCAGGTCCTGAATAGTCGAATAAATTTTTGGCTCCGTTGCCGTAGTCAATAAGAATATAGTCTAGGTGTCTGAAAATTTCGAATTCGGAAAGGTTTAAAGATTTTCCTGAGGGGGAATTATTAATTAAAATGTTAAAATTTTTCTTTCGAATTGAGATAGGGATTTTTGTTTTTAATTCTACTACATCATTTCTATTAATTAGAGTATCTTCGTTTGAAATTATTAAATCTTCGACAGCAAATTTTGCTTTTGAAAGAGATTGTCCCTCTATTCTTAAAATAATTTCTTCACCAGGGAATATTGTAGTTGATTCAACCCATGTGCTTCCTTTACGCAAAATTTTTACTTTTTCGATTTTAGTAAGTGGTATTATAGAAAAATTTGTAATAAATTTAGAAATTTCACCGTCTTTAATGTATAAAAAGCCATCAGTTTGTTGATGATAGTTGAATGTTCTTAAAACACATAAAACTTTATTGTTTGTAAGTCTTGCTTTTGTGTAAAGTTCACCAATTAGTGCTGCACCAGGTTCTTCGGAATCGACTAATCTGTAAGTTTTTTGAATTTGTAAATTTGGGTTATTATCAATTTGAATTTCAATTCCTTCATAACGGTTTTTTTCATCAACACTTACATCTTTTATATCTGTATTTAAAAATGCAAGCCGACTAGATTTAACATTAAAATCTAAAATAATTGGACCTAAATCATAGGAGATATTGCCTAAGCTATCACGAATAGGGCGTTTCAGTTTTAAAAAAATAGGCATTTGAATTTGACCTGTCTGCGTAGCATTTATATTTATTGAAATTCCGCCTTTAATGTTGTTAACAATTCTTGTATGTAATGAATAGTCAGTATTCCAATTTGGATTTACAATAATATTATTTGCAAGGTTTGTTGTAATATTTAAAAAATTTTCTTCGCCAACAAACATATCGTCTGGTTTTTTCACAAACCCGAAGTTCATAACTGCTACTGGAAAAAGCTTAATTTCAGTTATAATTATCCTATCATCTTTTCCGGTTACTTTAATTTTAATGCTAAGTTCAGGGTTGTCAATAATTTTTTTAAACTTAATTTTAGTTTGGTAATATTGATTTTCGATAAAAAGTACAGAGTCAATTACTTCATAATCGCTTGTTGAAAAAAAATCAAATTTTAAGTCTATAAACTTTTTTGAAGGAAAAACTTTGACTATATATTCTTCAGTAATATCTGAAAATTCGAATAAAAGTTTTTTTTCTCCATTAATAATATGAATATCTGTTTTTGATGAAAAAACTCCTGTATTGTTAAGAAGTTCGGTGTGCTCAATTAATAGGTCTCTATTTTGAGCAAAAAAAGTTTTGAAACTAACAAAAAATAATATAATGATTAAAAGTTTTTTCATCGTTAAGTTTTTGATTTTGCAAAAATACAGAAAATTAATCAAAAAAAAAGAGCTTTACATAAGCTCTTTTTTTTTATAATAAGGTTTGAGTTTATTCAACAATTAATTTATGATTAGAAACTTGACCGTTGCTTTCTACTTTTACAACATATACACCAGCAGCTTGAGTGAAGCTTAGTGTTTCGTTTGCATTAGCATTATAAGTAGCAACAACTCTTCCGGCTAAATCAACGATTGTAATAACAGAAGTTTCGCTAACTTGAACGTTAACTATGCCGTTTGATGGGTTAGGATAAACTGAAACTAGATTAGTTACATTGTCGTTAACACTTGTTGCGTAATCAAGTTCTACATTATCAATCATAACTTGAGCACCATCATTACCTAAATAGTGGAAAGCAAATTTAACATTAGATTCTCCAACATATGTACTAAATGGAAGGGTAGCTGTGTACCAAGTCCAATTCTCAAATGTTCCATAATCTTCTTCTTGCCAAATTTTAGTCCAATTAGTTCCATTATCTGTTGTAACTTTAACCATTACGTCAGCTCCATTAGTAGGATCCACTTGATACTCATAACTCATCAAAAAATCAAATGTTAATGCAATTTCTCCAGTAATTCCACTTAAATCAAACACAGGACTTATTGCCCATTCATCCATCATGTTCTCATCAGACCAGAGTATATTAAGCGCAGGGTCTCCAGTATCTGGATCATTGTCGATATGCCAATTAGAAGTAGGATCTGCATGATTATTTACAAATGTCCAACATTCTGTAGGGAATGCTCCTTCAAACTCTTCAAGATATGGCAAAGTAGTTATAGCAACACAAGCAGTAGTGAAACTTACTGGACCAGCCCATAAACTATTATCACCGCTTCCACAATCTGATTGAACATAAAAATCATACATGGTTCCTGAGCTTAAACCATTTAAAGTATATGGATTTACATCAACACCTATAATCATTGTTCCTGAACCTTGCGTGAAACCTACTTCTCCCCATTCTATATTCCATAATGTTGCAGCACCTGTTTCAGTCCATCCTAAAGAAGCAGATGAAGTTGTTATTGCACTTACTGTTAAATTTTCAGGTTTAGGACAAGTAATCACAACAATACTACCTGGCATCATAACATCATCAACAGCCCAGCCATAACCCCAACCGCCGTCATCATTATAATGAAAAGCTATTAGCACAAAAGGTTCATTAGCATAAGCTGTAAGATCTATAAGTTCTTCCTGCCAAGCACTTATATTAGCAGAAGATAAAGTAACCACATCAGTCCAAGCAGAACCATTTGTAGATGCTTTTATTGTAAAAATATCACTTCTCCTCACATTTTCAAATGACATCCAAGGATTATTAATACCTGTAAAATCTACAGGAGGTAATATCATCCATACATCACTCATATCTCCATTACAAACATCATCATTAACATATGCATAGTTACCATGATCTGGGATTGGAAAGTAAGAGCTACCTCCAGCATTACCAAAAAGCCATCCACATGCTCCATCTATTAATTCACTTCCGGCAGGAGCTCCTGTTTCAAAATCAAAATAGAGTACATCACCAACTAATAATGTGTTTGAAGTTCCTACCCCACCTTCACCTGAAGGATTACTTGCTTTTACTGCATAATAATATGAATTTGCTTCTGTTAGTGTTTCACTGAAAGTTAATGCTGTTTGTGCAGTAGAAACAACTACTTCGCCAGGATAACGGACAACATCATAAGTAACACCTGTACCTGTAAAGTATTCATTATGTAAACCAAGTGTAGGAGCATCCCATGTTAATGTAATAGTCATATCAGTAGCAGTGAGAACCACATTGGTAGGAGCTGCAGGGACATCTTCTCCAATCCATGCGTTTACATATGCAATCAAACCTGCTCCTGCTGAGTTAGTTCCATATACTTTAAAATTGTAATTTCCAGGAGTTGCAACAGTTATGTTTTGATTTTCAGTTCCACCAACAACTGGACTATTATTAGTATATGTAGCAGTTCCAGAATAATTAATAAATAATTCAATAGTTGTTAATTCTGCTAAGGCATCACCATTTACATCAACAGAAGGATTGACCCATGACACATCTGCATTTAACGCACCTAAACCAGCTGCAGTTGCAGTTAAATTAGTAGGTATACCTGGTGCTGTAGGGTTAGCTACTACAGCAAGTTCATAAACAGCTATTAAATTTGGAATTTGTTGTATATTTCCAACTAAATATGCAATACCTGAAGAAGTATATAAACAAGCACCACCAGCTGAAACATCTGTACCTACACCTGGAGCGCCTGCACAATCATGTACCACTCCTGTCATAGTCATTGTATTTATATCAAACTGATGAAAATTAACTGCAGAACTACCTGATTGTTGGAAAAGCCACAAGCAGGGGTTAGCAGGATCTGAATAAGGATCATAAGCTGTACCATAACAAGATTCCAAAGTAGTAACTGTAGAAGCTATCAACTCTGTTCCTGTCATACTTACCGCCCCTAAATCACTCCAGTTACCTATCCAAAAACCTCCATTACCACTATCTAATGTTGGATCGTAAGCAATATGCCTTATCGCTGAAACACCTGTACAAGTAGCAGATATTGTATTTACAAGAGTTTTATTGGCAAGGTCCATAACAAAAATTGTCATTGTTGAATTTGAACCATAAAAATATGTACCATCATAAGTTAAATCTCTAAGCCCACTTACACCTGAAATAGTAAATGTTTCTACAAATGTTCCATCCATAGTATAACGTGAAAAATCGCCAGCATTCCATGTTGAAGTATAAAAATTAGTACCATCTGTTTCTATACCTACATGAGAACCACCTGATGCATTAAAAGTAAATGCAACATCCCATGGAGCTTTAGTTCCTGAAACAGAATACGATCCTGATTTCAAAGGAGCTACATCCATATGACTTAACGCTTTATCATATTTCTCAACAGCAAGTAGCTTTTTCTGAGAATATGAATTAAAACTTAAAAACAATGTTGCAATTGCAACAAGAAATAAAATTTTCCTCATAATTTATAAAATTTTAGTTAATAATTAATTTTAATTTAATTTTTCAAAGATAGTAATAATAATTTGTAATTATTTAGGTGCAAAGATATGAACAAATAATTATTAATAAAAACTTTTCA